>WFVT01000304.1 GCA_015491485.1 Candidatus Zhuqueibacterota bacterium | reverse complement strand
TTACGATATCGCCGGCGCGCAGCCCTTTGGATTGGATCAAATCATCCGTTACCGTGCAGGCAAACGAAATTTTGCCCTGGATTTCCGCAGCCAGTACGCCCACGCCGGAGCGCAGCTTTTGCCGCAGGGTGTCGCTCATGGCGCGCAGGTCGTTCACCTCGGCGGCGTCCACTTTGGCCGTGACATACCGGATGCCGTTGACGGATTGCGCTTTTTCCGCCAGGGCGGCAATTTCTTTCTGCGCCAGTTGCAGCCGCAACTGCTGCAGCTCGCGCTCCAGTTGCCGACGCTGCTCCAGAAGCTCGCGCACTTTGGCAGGCAAATCTTCGGTCTGGCACTGCAATAACTGCCGCAACTCCTCTTCGATGCGCCGTTCGGCGCGCACCACATCTTCGGCGCCCTTGCCCGTGATCGCCTCCAGACGCCGGATGCCGGCCGCCGCGCTGCCCTCGCTCAAAATGCGGAAAAAGCCGGCCTCGCCGGTGTGGTGCAGGTGCGTACCGCCGCACAGCTCGAGGCTGTAATCGCCAATCTTCACCACGCGCACCACCTCGCCGTATTTCTCTTCAAAAATCGCCATGGCGCCCATTTTGCGCGCCTCAACGAACGTGGTGGTGAAATCCTCGACTTCGAGATCCTCGCGGATCTTTTCGTTGACCTGCCCTTCGATGTCTTCGAGTGCGGCAAGGTCGATCTTTTGAAAATGCGTCACATCGAAGCGCAGCCGGTCCGGTGCCACCAGACTACCGGCCTGGGTTACGTGCGTCCCCAGCGTATCGCGCAGGGCTTTGTGCAGGAGATGCGTGGCCGTGTGGTTACGCGCCGCCGCGATGCGCAGCTCGCGGTTCACCCGCGCCACCACCTTCGGATTCTCGATTTTCCCCTCCCTCAACTGTCCGATATGCACGATGTGCGAGCCGACTTTTTGCGTATCCAGCACCTCGATGGCAAAGCCGTCGCCTTCGATGAGGCCTTTGTCACCGACCTGTCCACCGGACTCGGCATAAAACGGCGTGTCGGCGAGGGTGAAATATACGCGTCCGTCTTCCTGCAACAAATGCCGGATTTCGGTCTCGGCTTCCAGATCGGTGTAACCGATAAACCGCGATTCGACCTCGCCTTTGGTCAGTTGCGGCCACTCTTCGGGCTGGTAGCCCAAATCCAGTTCCCATTTTCCGGCCTCGCGCGCCCGTTTGCGCTGTTCTTCCATGGCCTTTTCAAAGCCGGCGCGATCCACCGTCAAGCCCTGCTCACGCGCCATCAGCTCGGTCAAATCCAGCGGAAAGCCGTAAGTGTCGTACAGGCGGAAGGCGTCTTCACCGGGAATTTCCGTGGCTTTTTTCGATTTCAGCACATGCACGATTTTATCGAAAATCTCCAGCCCGCGATCGAGGGTCTGGCTGAAGCTCTCCTCTTCGGATCGGATCACCAGCGCGATGTACTCCTCTTTTTCGCGCAGCTCGGGAAACGCATCGCCCATGGTTTCGGCCAGCACGGACACGAGCTGATAGATAAACGGTTCATGCATGTTGAGCGTGCGGCCGAACCGCGCCGCCCGGCGCAGAATCCGGCGCAGCACGTAGCCCCGGCCCTCGTTGGACGGTATCGCGCCGTCGGCGATGGCGAAACTCAGCGTGCGGATGTGATCGGCAATCACCCGGTGCGCCACGCCGCCGTCCGGCCCGGGATAATCCACTTTGGTCAGCTCGGAGATGCGATGGATGAGCGGCGAGAAAATGTCGGTGTCGTAATTGGACGCCTTGCCCTGCAGCACGGCCACAATCCGCTCAAAGCCCATGCCCGTATCCACATGGCGCTCCTTCAGCGGCACCAGGCTGCCGTCTTTTTCGCGGTTGTACTGAATGAACACCAGATTCCACAGCTCGATGAACCGGGCGCAGCCGCCGTTCACCGCGCAAACATGCCCGGGTTCGTCTTTTTTATCGCAGCGTTCTTCGCCGAGATCGATGTGGATCTCGGAACACGGGCCGCAGGGCCCCGTGTCGCCCATTTCCCAGAAATTGTCTTTTTCATCGAATCGCAACACGCGCTCCGGATGAATATCCGTGACCTGTTTCCACAGCTCCTCGGCCTCGTCGTCTTCGCGGAACACGGTCGCATACAATTTATCTTTGGGCAGCTTCCAGACCTCGGTCAACAGCTCCCAGGCAAACTCGATGGCTTCTTTTTTATAGTAGTCACCGAACGACCAGTTGCCCAGCATTTCAAAAAAGGTATGATGATAGGTATCAAAACCCACATCCTCGAGATCGTTGTGTTTCCCGCTCACGCGGATGCACTTTTGCGTGTCGGCCACGCGCGGGTGCGGGGGCTTTTCGAGGCCGAGAAAAATATTTTTGAATTGATTCATCCCTGCGTTGGTGAACAACAGGGTCGGATCATTCTGCGGGATCACCGGAGCGCTCGGAACGATCAGATGATCTTTATTGCGAAAAAACTCGAGAAACGATTCACGAATTTCTGATGCTTTCATCATGGTTAGCCACACTCCTCTATGATGCCATGTCCTCAACGATCGTCAGCGAAGGGATCGCGGAAATTCGATTTGAATTCATGATACAGCGTCTGGACAATCTCCCATCCAAACCCTCGGGACGCCAAAAACCGAGCCATTTTTTCGCGCGCTTTGTCTTTGGGTTCGCCCCGCCAGCGCTTGATCTTTTGCGACACCAGCTTCCTCGCCAGTTCGAGTTCATCCGTTTGTGCAAACGCTTTATCCGCCGCCCTGCCGGCCAGCTCCTCGCCGATGCCGCGCGACATCAGTTCGCGCTTCAGCATCTCCTGGCTCATGGGCCGGTTGCGCAGCCGATCTTCGGCGTAGCGAAAGGCGAATTCGGTGTCGTCCAAAAAGCCCAGCTCCCGGCAGCGAGCGATGATTTTCTCCGCGATCACCTCGGGATAGCCCGCTTCCAGAAGCCGATCGCGCACTTCTTTTTCGCTACGCGAGCGGGCGGCCAGAATACGAAAGGCCCGGTTCAGGCCGCGCTTATATTCTTCCTCTTCCAGTATCAGCCGGATCTCCTCGCGGGAGAGCACGCGGTCTTTTGCGATGCCGTGTTTTTCGGCCACCTCGCGATCCAGCCCGAAGGCGAACTCGCCGTCAATATGCACATTGACGCGGTTTTTGCGCCGCTTTTGCGGCTCCACGAGTGTGACCGTCCCGCCTTCGGGAAACTGCGCCATGATCCGGATTTATTTCTCGTTTTTGTCGGACGCTTCGGCCGCCGGTTCGGTTTCGGTCTTCGTCAGTCCCAGCACGTGCCGGACGTGTTGTTCAATTTCCGCCATCAAATCTGGATTTTCCAACAAATATTTTTTAACATTTTCGCGGCCCTGTCCCAATCGCTCTTCGCCATACGAGAACCAGGTACCGCTTTTCTGGATGATATCGTGTTTCACTGCAAGATCAATCAAATCACCAACGGCGGAAATGCCGGTCCCATACATGATATCGAATTCAGCCTCACGGAACGGCGGCGCGACCTTGTTTTTCACCACCTTGCATTTGGTGCGGTTGCCCACCACCTGATCGCCTTGCTTGATACTGGCGATACGGCGGATATCGATGCGCACCGAGGCGTAGAATTTCAACGCGCGACCGCCGGTGGTGGTTTCCGGGTTGCCGAACAGCACGCCGATTTTCTCGCGGATCTGGTTGATGAAAATCACGCAGGTGTTCGATTTGCTGATGGCGCCGGCCAGTTTGCGCATGGCCTGGCTCATCAGCCGGGCCTGCAGGCCCATCTGCGCATCGCCCATTTCGCCTTCGATTTCGGCCTTGGGTACCAGCGCCGCCACTGAGTCCACCACCACCACATCGAGCGCGCCGCTGCGCACCAGCGTCTCGGTGATTTCCAGCGCCTGTTCGCCGGTATCCGGCTGGCTGATGAGCAGATTGTCCGTATCCACGCCGAGATTCTGTGCGTACACCGCATCCAATGCGTGCTCGGCATCCACGAACGCGGCCAGTCCGCCACGCTTTTGCGCTTCCGCGATGATATGCAAAGCCAGGGTGGTCTTTCCGCTGGACTCCGGGCCGTAAATTTCCACGATACGGCCCCGGGGCACGCCGCCCACGCCGAGCGCCGCGTCCAGCGACAGACTGCCCGTGGGGATCACATCCACCGCGATTTTGGCTCGGTTGTCGCCCAGACGCATCACCGAGCCTTTGCCGTACTGCCGATCGATTTGCGATATGGCCAGCTCAAGTGCTTTTCGTTTGTCTTCGTTCACGTCTGCCATAACTCCCACCGTGTTAAGATTGCAAAGAAAACGTTGCCAGTGGCGTGTAAATGGCGCCGCCTGGATTGAGTTCACTTTTCATAAATATGATTTCACGACATTCAATCGTGTGAGGTTCGAATGGAAATCGCTGCAAAAAATCCACCGTTTGGCGAATCGGCGGCCGTTTCACCCGGCCGATGGTCAAATGCGGTGTAAATTTCCGATTCTCCGTTTCGAAACCAAACGCGGCCAGTTCATTCTCTAATTGTGCCACGAGCTGCTGCAGGGTGGGATTTTCTTCATGGCTGCCCGCCCATATCACCCGCGGCCGTCGGAAATTGGGAAACGCGCCGAGGCGATCGATACTGACTGCAAACGCCCGGAACGCGCCGGTCAGCTTCTGCAATACGCCCGAGACCGCCTCACGCTGCTGTGCGTCGATGTTGCCCAGGAATTTCAAAGTAAGATGGATGTTCCCGGGTCGGGTCCACGAAATCGCCTCCCGAAATCGTCTCCCATCCTCGATGATCGTTTCCAGATACTGTCGCAGCGCGTCGGAAATTTCAAAGCAAATAAACGCGCGTATGGTGTCCCGACTCACTGAATCCCTTTCAACGCTTTGTACAACATCTGCAGGGCCGCATACGTGGCGCGCTCTTTGTTGATCAGCCGGTCTTCGCCAAACACAAATTTTTTCGCCACCACCGACTCTTTCGTGGCCAGTCCCACATACACCAGCCCGACCGGCTTTTCCGGAGTGGCGCCGGTGGGCCCGGCTATGCCCGTGGTGCTCAGCCCGAAATCGGTGCCGGTGGTTTCACGCACACCTGCGGCCATTTCCCGGGCCGTCTGCTCGGAAACGGCGCCGAACTGCTTCAGCGTTTCCGGCGATACACGCAGCCGGGCGATTTTTTCGTCGTTGCTGTAGGCGATCACCCCGCCCATGAAGTAGTTGGAGCTGCCCGGAATATCAGTGATGCGGTCACAAATCATGCCGCCGGTGCAGCTTTCGGCCACGGCAAGGGTTTGTTTTCGCCCGGTCAACAGCTCGCCCAGCACCTGTTCCAGCGGCGTATCCCCTGTTGCATAAATATAATGGCCTATTTTCTCAAAAACAATTTTTTCCGCCTGTTGCAGCCGCTTTTCGGCTTCATCCGGATCGGGCGCCGAAATGGTGATCCGCACATCCACACCGCAGTATTTGGGCAAAAACGCCAGCTTGCCGAAGCGCTCCAGTTTTGCCACATCGCCGAGCATTTCGAACAGCATGGATTCCGGGATGCCTGCCGTGCGCCAGGTGTGGTGGCGGATGACCTGTCCGGTGAGCTCGCGCTTCAACATGGGTAGGATGCTGTTTTCCATAATATACTTCATTTCCCGCGGCACGCCGGGCATCACCACGCATTTTTTACCATTTTTTACAAACAGCATGCCCTGCGCACTGCCCACGCGATTTGGCAAAATCTCGGCATTGTCCGGCAGCCAGGCCTGATTTTCATTGACCGCCGGCATCTCGAAGCCACGCTTTTGAAACGCCCGGCGCAGCCGTTCGAGAATGTCCGGATGAAACACCAGCTTGCCGCCGAAATAGTCCGTCACGACCTTTTTGGTGATGTCGTCGTGGGTGGGGCCGAGGCCGCCGGTCATCAGGGTGATGTCGGCATGCGCCAGGGCGTCGTCCAGCGCCGCGCGAATGGCCTCCTCCTGATCCGGGATGGTGACCACTTTTTGTACCGTCACCCCGACCTCACCCAGCTTTTGCCCCATCCAGGCGGCATTGGTGTTGACCGTCTGCCCGATCAACAATTCATTGCCAATGGAAATGATACAGGCCTGCATGATTATCCTCGCCTACTGCATCCAGGTCAGCACCAAACGGGTGGCGATGTTGGCATAGATGCCGGCCACCACATCGTCCATCATCACACCCACGCCGCCGGCGAGCTGAAACAGCCGCTGAGAATCGTAGCCCAATTTGCCCACCAGTTTGCCGGTGTGCTCCGCCTGCCGCACCGGAAACGGCTTGGCGATATCGAAAATTCGGAAAAATACGAACGCGATGGCCACGGTCTTCCAGCCCGCAGGCAGCAACGCCACGCTGATCATCATGCCGGCAATTTCGTCGATGACGACCTGAGGCGCATCTTCTTTTTGATAGAACCGCTCCGCTTCGGCAGATGCCCAGACGCCGATCCCCAAAACACTGAAAACCGCAATTGCATAACCAGGATGATGAAAGCCGGGTAGTATCAAAAGGATCAGGGATGCCAGCAAACTACCTGCGGTTCCGGGAGCGAACGGCGCCAGCCCAGTATAAGCGCCGGTGGCAAGAAAAATCGCGGTTTTTCTCATGAGAAAAAGGTTGTTGGTAGAAACAGTCGGCAAAACGCAATAGCAAAGCCCTTCACATGGTGCCGATTTTCAATCAGGTAATGCACGCCGGTGGTCGCCGTGATAAACGTAACCACATACATGAGCTTATCGATCACTTCCAGCGATTCCAGACGCTGCACCCAGGAATACTGCCCCGGTGCATCCATCATTTTTTGTTTGACGATCAGATAAATCAAAATAATATAGATCGCCGTCATCTGACTGGCGGTTTTCCATTTGGCAAATGTGCTGGTCACCAAAGGGCGTTTTTTGTTCATGGCATAAATACGAAGGGCGGTAATGGCAAGGTCACGGCCGGCGATGACCAGGACCATCCACAACTGCACCTGCCCGATCAAAAATAAAGCAAAAAAGGTGGACAGCACCAGGATTTTATCCGCCAGGGGATCGAGAAATTTGCCCCACTGACTGACCGAATTGAATTTGCGCGCGATGTAGCCATCATACCAGTCGGTGAGTGAAGCGATGAGGAACAGGAAAAACGAAATATATCGGTACGTCAAGGATTCAACAAACAGAGTGGCAATAAAAATCGGCGTCAAAAAAATTCTTAAAAGTGTCAATTGATTCGGAAACGTCATGCGATCATCTTGGGTTGGGCGTTCGTTTCATCGGATTGTCATTCACCGCAATCTTAAATTTAATATCTTTTTACGCTTAATCCTATTAAAATTTTCCGCTCGACAAGAAGATTCGCGCCTTTTGCATGCCTCGGATCATGGAAGAAGTTTCAGCCGGCGTTTTTTCCAATACCATCACCTCCGTGAAATCATTGAAAGCGAGGCTCTTGCTGCCCTCATGGATCAAAAGCAGGCCGCTATCCTCCTTGATGCGCTCCGGTATAAACGGCTGCAAAACCCTCTGAACATCACATCTCCGTCCGCCCGGTAAGCGCCCTCGCCAATGTGACCTCGTCGGTAAATTCCAGATCACCGCCCACCGGCACGCCATGCGCGATGCGCGTAATGCGAATGCCCATCGGCTTGATGAGTTTGCTCAGATACACCGCCGTGGCTTCCCCCTCGGCATTGGCATTGGTGGCGATGATCACCTCTTCCACATTGCCCTGCAACCGCTGCAAAAGTTCTTTAATACGCAAATCATCGGGGCCGATGCCTTCCAGCGGCGACAGGGCTCCGCCGAGAACATGGTACACGCCCTTGAATTCATGCGTCTTTTCGATGGCCACCACATCGTTGGGCTCTTCGACCACGCAAATCATTCTGGCATCTCGGCCCGGATGTGAGCAAATGCCGCACGGATCGGTTTCGGTCAGATTGTAACAGACCGAGCAATAGCGCACCCGGTCTTTGAGGCTACGAATCGCCTGTGCCAGCGCTTCCAGCTCTTCCGGCTTGCGCTTGATCAAAAAAAACACCAGCCGCTGCGCGGTTTTGCGGCCGATGCCGGGCAACTTGGCGAACTCTTCGATCGCAATTTTTATCGCGTCGGCAATGTATTCCATGATTCGAAACGTCTTCCAGATTTGGCAATCACATACCGGGCAGGTTGAATCCCGACGGTAAATTGGGCAGAAGTCCGCCGGCCACTTTCGACATCTCTTCGCTGACCATTTCTTGCGCTTTGGTCAGCGCCTGGTTGACTGCTGCAACCACCAGGTCTTCAAGCATTTCGATGTCTTCAGGATCCACCACTTCAGGATCGATTTTGATCTGCACGATTTCATTTTTGCCATTGGCCACCGCCGTCACCATACCGCCGCCGGCTGTGCCTTCCACACGTTTTTCCGCAAGCTGTTCCTGAATTTTCTGGATCTGTTCCTGAATTTGCTGTGCCTGCTTGAGCAAATTGCCCATGTTGAATTTTGCCATGATTCACTCCTTTTATGCTGCCGTCGTTGTTTTTCACGGTTCAATGAGCTCACCGCCAAGACTTTCAATGATCTTTTGAGCCAGGGGATGGGTTTCCAGCCCTCGATCATGCCGTGCAGGCAAATGGGGTTCCGCCGGCGGCGCATCCGATTCTTGAATTGCCGCTTCCGGAACGGGCCGGCTCGAAACCGGTTCCGCCGCGGCAGGTTCCGGCTCCTCGACCGGCGGTTCCGGGGACACGGGTGCGACCGTTTCACTCTGCGTGGCATAAGATGGCGGCTGGGGTTCCTGAGTCTCGGCTGCTGCCGAAATTTGCGAATGATGGTAACAATACACAAAAACTTTTTTACCGATGACTTCCTGGATGGCTCCTTCAATCAACTTCTTGTTTTCATTGAGGGTATGAATATGATAGCCGTTCCCGTCATCAAACACAATATCGAGTTTGTTGTTATCTTGAATGCGGGCCGGCCGCCCCTCTTCCAGAAGAGAAGCAAAGTGAATTTTCCGTCTTTTCACCGCGGCCAGAATATCTTTCCAGCGCTCCTGGATTTCGCGCAAATCCACTTGCGGATAGTCCCCCGGGGCGCTAACACTCTCGGACTCACGGTCCATATCCTTGTGACGGTCTTGTGAGGGGCCGTTAATTTTGGAAAACAAACTTCCGGTGAGGCGGTCTGCGGCAATTTCGGGGATAAATTTAAAGCCCGGCCGCTCAGTGGCTATGGCTGGTTGACCGGCTTTTTTTTTTAATTCTTGAAGATCATCCAGAAGCTGCTGCAACTCCGAGGCGTTGGGTAATTTGGCCAGTCGGAAGAGGAGCGTTTCAAATTGAATATGAGGATTCACGCTGCGCTTGAGACCTGCCGCGGTTTCGGTAAGAAGTTGAATGATCCGGATCAAATCGGTTTCGCCGAAAGCATCCGCTTCCTGCTTGTATTGGTCGGTTTGACTTGCCACCGCAATCAGATGATCGGTCGAGCCGGTGGTTTTTAAAATCAGGAGATGATGAAAATGCTCGATCAGGCCGTTGATGATATCTCCGGTGTCGTATCCTTGTTCATAAATGCGCTGAGCGATTTGCGCCAGTCCGGCTAAATTTTTCTCGGCAATGGCCCGGGATATCTCAAAATACAGGTCCTGATCGATCATCCCCAGCAGATTGATGACATCGGTTTCTTTGATCCGGGTGCCGGAAAACGAGATCACCTGATCGAGCAGGCTCTGGCTATCACGCATACACCCTTCGGATTTTTTGGCAATCAAATAGAGTGCTTCCCGGTCAACTTCGATGTTCTCCGCCTCGCAGATGGTGCGCAACTGCTCGACGATTTTCTCCACCGGGATACGACGAAAATCAAAACGCTGGCACCGCGACAGGATGGTAGCCGGCACCTTGTTGACTTCGGTGGTGGCAAAAATAAATTTCACGTGCGGGGGAGGCTCTTCCAGAGTCTTCAGCAGCGCATTGAAGGCTTCCGTGGTCAGCATGTGCACTTCATCGATGATGTAAATTTTGTAGCGGAGGCTGGACGGGGTATAACGGGTGCTTTCGCGCAGACTGCGGATTTCATCGATGCCGCGGTTGGACGCGCCGTCGATTTCCAGCACATCCATGCTGCGGCCTTCTGAAATTTCGATGCACGGGGTACAACTATTGCAAGGAGTGACTGTCGGCCCGGACTCGCAGTTAAGCGCTTTGGCCAGAATACGTGCCGTGGTGGTTTTGCCGACACCGCGCGGACCGCTGAACAAATAGGCAGAAGCAATGCGATGGGTTTTGATTGCATTTTCTAGAGTGATGGTCACGTGCTGCTGTCCGACCACCTCGGAAAAGGTTTTGGGGCGCCATTTGCGGGCAATCACGAGATAGGCCATACACCGTCACCAGGATAATATAAAAAAAGCTGTGCACCCACCTTCGACCCCGCCGCATCTCAACTGGCTTTCGCCTTCAGCTCCGGCCAAGGAATCCCGCGGCACATAGAAACTATGCTTACCGCTGCTACCTTCCGGTCCTGACGGGGTTGGGCATGTTCCTATTGCGCGGGGCTTGGACCTTCAACGCTGACGGCTACGGCCAGCTTGAGACCGCTAAGGCCTCGGGTGGGAATTCGGCCCTGCTGTAGCGGATTGCAGGTTCAGGGCACCGCTAACTCCCCGCCTAGCACAGCCTGTTTTTGCGCGAAAAAAAAGCGGAGAGGGAGGGATTCGAACCCTCGATAGGGGGTTACCCTATACACGCTTTCCAAGCGTGCTCCTTCAGCCACTCGGACACCTCTCCAACTTTCAGCGAAATCAATGTTTGTCAAACAACATGCGCAACACCAAGCGGAGAGGGAGGGATTCGAACCCCCGGAGGTCAGAGACCTCAACGGTTTTCGAGACCGCCCCGTTCAACCAGGCTCCGGCACCTCTCCGTAAAACAGGCTTAGTGGAGCAGAGCGGATTCGAACCGCCGACCTGTACGTTGCGAACGTACCGCTCTCCCAACTGAGCTACTGCCCCATATTATTTTTGGCGCAACTTTTGAAAGAACTGTTTCAGCAATAGCCGCGATTCTTCGGCCATCACCCCGGCTTCGATTTTTGCCGGTTCGGTCATGGCATTCAGCCCGCGCAGATCCAGCGCGGATCCGCAGGCGCCCAACCGCGGGTCATGAGCGCCAAAAACGATTTCCGGAATGCGCGCCAGATGAATGGCGCTGTAACACATCGGACACGGTTCCAACGTCACGTAAATGCGTGCATCATTCAGCCGCCAGGTTCCCAGACGACCTGCCGCCGATTGGATGGCCAATATCTCCGCATGGGCAGTGGGATCCTGCAGCGTTTCCACCAGATTGTGTCCGGCTCCGACGGCTTCGTCATCCACCACCACCACAGCGCCCACGGGAACTTCGCCCCGCTCGAACGCCTTTTGCGCTTCCTGCAGGGCCTGAGCCATCCATCTCTGATGCATCAAAACCGTGTCCCATAACAAAACAAGGAATCAATGCTGATTCCTTGCGTCTATTTCAAGTACGCCCGGGAGGACTTGAACCCCCAACCTCTTGGTCCGTAGCCAAGCGCTCTATCCAGTTGAGCTACGGGCGCAACCCATTCTTTTAGAAATTCAATGCGAAGTGGCGCATACGGGACTCGAACCCGTGTTACCGACGTGAGAGGCCGGCGTCCTAGGCCACTAGACGAATGCGCCAGTTTTGAGCTGGGGTGCAGGGATTCGAACCCCGGTTCCACGGTCCAGAGCCGTGTGTCCTGCCACTAGACGACACCCCAGAATCGCGGTTAATTTAAAAAGAATTTTTGATGATTTCAACCGCTTTTTTCATTCTCTGCAGCACAACGTCTTGTCCCAGAAGCGCCATCACTTCAAACAGTCCCGGTGTGGCCGTGCGTCCGGAAATGGCCAACCGCGTCGGATGAATCAGTTTGGCCGCACTGATCTGCAACTCCTCTGCCAGATCGCGAACCACCGCTTCGATTTCCGCCTCTGTCCAATTTTCCAATCCAGCCAGTCGCGACCGCAGCATGTCCAGCCGCTCGGCGGTTTCGAGCCCTTTCCAGTGCTTTTTCATGCCTTTTTCGTCGTAGGCTTCGGGCTCGTAAAAAAAGTAGTGCATCTGATCGGCA
Organism: Candidatus Zhuqueibacterota bacterium; assembly: GCA_015491485.1. Classification (GTDB taxonomy): domain Bacteria; phylum Zhuqueibacterota; class Zhuqueibacteria; order Zhuqueibacterales; family Geothermadaptataceae; genus Hydrothermovivens. The sequence continues at coordinate 20,969 of WFVT01000304.1, read as the reverse complement.
AAATCGGTCAGCCGTTTAGCACGGGGCTTCAGCAGCTCGAGAATGTTTTCCACATAATCGCGGCGCTGCTGCAGTTCAGCTTCCCCGGCAAGTCCGGCTTTGGCCAAAAATGGAACCACCCGGTCAAAAAGCTCGGCGCTGCTGAGCCGATACAGATGTTGGGCATTCATCCACAGCAGCTTTTGCTCATCAAAAATCGCGCTGCTTTTGGAAAGCCCATCCAGACTGAATCGCTCGATGAGCTCCTCGCGCGTGAAGATTTCTTCATCCGTACCCGGCGACCACCCCAGCAGAGCAAGGTAGTTGAATATCGCTTCGGGAAGGTATCCGCGGTCGCGGTATTCCTGCACCGAAGTGGCGCCGTGGCGTTTGCTGAGCCGCCGGCGATCCGGGCCGTGAATCAGCGGCACGTGCAGGAACTGCGGCACCTGCCACCCAAATGCTTCGTAAAGCAAAACCTGTTTGGGGGTATTGGATAAATGGTCATCACCGCGAATCACATGCGTGATGCCCATCTCGTAATCATCGACCACCACGGCCAGGTGATATGTTGGCGTGCCATCCGAGCGCAGGATAATGAAATCATCCAACACTTCCTGTTCTACCGTGATGGTGCCATGCAGCATGTCATGAAATTGCACATCGCCTTCCGGCAATCGAAACCGGATGGTGAACGGCTCGTTCCGCTCCAGCCGCTGCTGAATTTCCTCTTCGCTCAAATTCCGGCAGGTACCGTCGTACCGAAAAGTGATTTTTTGCCGCACCGCCTGCTCGCGTTGACGCATGATTTTTTCCGCCGAACAAAAACAGCGGAAGGCCTTACCTTCGCGGAGCAAGCGATTGGCATAGTCGCGATAAATATCCAATCGCTGCGACTGAAACACCGGATCGCCGTCCCAATCCAGGCCCAACCACCGCAATCCCTCAAAAATGGCTTGAACCATCTCCGTTCCGGAGCGCTCGCGATCGGTGTCTTCGATCCGCAAAATGAAACGGCCGTTTTGCTGCCGAGCAAAAAGCCAGTTAAAAATGGCGGTGCGAGCACCTCCGATGTGCAAATAGCCGGTCGGACTGGGTGCGAATCGAACTGTAATCACGTCGAACCTGAACAGGTTTGGGGATATAATAAAAAAGCGGAGAGGGAGGGATTCGAACCCTCGGAGGGATTTTAGTCCCTCAACCGCTTAGCAGGCGGCTCCTTTCAGCCACTCAGGCACCTCTCCATCAATGCGTAGCGGAGGGCGAGGGACTCGAACCCCCAAGGGCTTACGCCCGGCGGTTTTCAAGACCGCTGCCTTACCAATTAGGTCTAGCCCTCCGTTCAGCCATCCAATATAAAAATTTGAAGCTATCAAGTCAATAGCTTTTTAGGCCTTACGGCCGCTTCCATGGTTAAAATTGGGTCAATTTCAGACGCGAACATAGTGCTTGCCCGGAAGCTGCCGGACATACCCCTGGAACTCCAACTGTAGCAACAGCGTCGCCAGTTCAGCCGGGGAAATTTCTGTGGCGCGGGCAAGCATATCTACATGAACCGGTTCCTGCCCCAGATGATCCAGGATGCATTTTTCCGTTTCCGAGAGGTCCGGCGGCAGGGTTTGAACAAACTCCTGCCGGGCAAACAACTCTCCCTGCTCCGGCAGTTCTTCCAAAATATCGTCCACCGTACTGACAATTTTAGCGCCAGCCTTGATCAGCTCATGGCAGCCGCGGCTTTGCGGCGAAAAAATGCTGCCCGGAATCGCAAACACCTCGCGATTTTGTTCCAGAGCCGTATTGGCCGTAATCAGAGCGCCGCTTTTTTCACGGGCTTCCACAACCAGAGTGCCCAGCGACAGTCCGCTGATGATACGGTTTCGGCGCGGGAAATTCACCGCGTCCGGCTTGCTGCCAAACGGACATTCGGTGATCACCGCGCCGTTCTCGGCGATGGCCCGCGCCAGTTCTGCATTTTCAGCCGGATACAGCCGATCCAGCCCCGAACCGAGCACAGCCATGGTGCGCCCGCCCCGCTTCACGACTTCGGTATGCGCCAGGGTATCGATGCCGCGCGCCAGGCCACTGATCACGGTCACTCCCGCCGCCACCAGATCAGCGACGATTTTCTGCGTGACCTGGCGGCCGTAGGAAGTCGGCATGCGGGTTCCAACCACCGCCACGGCAAAACCGTCCCGCGGCGCGAATTCGCCCCACACATAGAGAATGACCGGCGGATCATCAATGTGTTTGAGCAAGTCCGGATAGTGCCGATCCCAAAACGTGATCAACCGGAAATCGCTTTCAAACAAACGCTGCAGCTGGCCATCGCCGAATGGAAGGTTTTCGGATCTCAAAATCTGGTCTGCGATCTCTGCATTGATACCGGCAACGGCGGCGAGTTCCTCGGTGGTGGCGGCAAGCACGCCTGACGGGGTTTGAAATCGCTGAATGAGCCGGCGCAATCGGGCTCCCCCGACTCCCGGTATCTGAGTCAGGTTGAGCAGCACTCTGAGTTCATCTGCAGAATGGGTCCATTGCTCGTTCAAAAATATATCCCCCAGTGCTTCGTTTTATGTGGAATGATTGAGCAAGTCATCCAGCCGTTCGACAAGCGTCTCAAGGCCTTCTCCAGTAACGGACGAAATGTACAAAACCGGCTCCTGAAATTGTTCCTCTGCTGGATGGCGTCTTTGATCCGGCGGCAAAGTATCCACTTTGGAAAAAGTTACAATACGGGGCTTTTGCAAAAGGGCCGGATTGTAACTTTCCAGTTCGTGGAATAGGGTGTGATAATCCTGCAGTGGATCTTCGGATTGGACATCGATCAGAATCACCAGGGCCCGGGTACGTTCAATATGTCGCAAAAATTCGTGTCCCAGCCCCTTGCCCTCATGCGCGCCCTCGATCAGACCGGGGATATCGGCGATCACAAAGGAGGTGTAGTTTTTGTATTTCACCACACCGAGATTCGGATGCAGGGTGGTAAATGGATAATCGGCGATTTTGGGCCGCGCTTTGGACAGCCGCGACAGCAGGGTGGATTTACCGGCGTTGGGCAGGCCCACCAGGCCCACATCGGCGATGAGCTTCAGCTCGAGAATGAGAGTGCGCTCTTCGCCGGGCTCGCCGGGCTCCCATTCGCGCGGCGCCTGGTGCGTCGGCGTCACATAACGGGCGTTGCCCTTGCCACCCTTGCCGCCGCGGGCCACCACCACGCGATCGTCCGGCGAGCAGATATCGGCCAACAATTCACCGGTATCGGCATCATACACCATGGTGCCGGGCGGCACGCGGATGATCACGTCCTTGCCTTTGCGGCCGTGCCGGTTGGCGCCCTTACCATGCTCACCGCGCTGCGCGCGGAAATGCTTGCCGCCCTTGAAGTCGAGCAGGCTGCGCATGTGCGGATCGCCGACGATAATCACATTGCCGCCGTCACCGCCGTCGCCGCCATCCGGGCCGCCTTTGGGCAGAAACTTCTCTCTGCGGAAGCTTACACAGCCGCTGCCTCCATGCCCCGATGCCACGAAAATTTTCGCGCGATCAACAAACATAGTTTATTCACGTTTATCAATACATTCGCTGTGCACATCGATCTGAATGGAACTCAAAAAATTCAAACGCTCGCTGAGGCGCATTGATTGTGAAGCTTTTTTTCAATATGTTCCGCGACTATCCACGGGCTCAATTCAACAAATTGAATACATTCGCAAGAACAATCTTCAGGCGCGGGACTGCGGCTGTCCCTCAGAGATACGCATACAACAAAGGGGTTATCCTAAATTTTTACCTTCAGGATAACCCCTTGTTCCAGCGTCAAAACCAGGAATTACAGATTCTCCACAATGGCCTCAGCAAATTCAGAACATTTCAGCAAAGTAGCGCCTTCCATCTGCCGTTCCAAATCATACGTCACTCGCTTTTGCTGAATGGTTTTGGCCAGGCCGTTCTCGATGCGCTCGGCCGCTTCTTTCCAACCCAGATATTCCAGCATCATCACGCCGGAGAGGATCAGCGAACTCGGATTGACCTTGTCGAGACCGGCATATTTCGGCGCGGTGCCGTGGGTGGCTTCAAACAGGCCGATAGAATCCCCGATATTGGCACCCGGCGCCATCCCCAGACCGCCCACCTGCGCCGCGCAGGCATCGGACAGGTAATCACCGTTGAGGTTGGTCGTGGCGATCACGTCGTATTCATCCGTCCGCGTCAAAATCTGCTGGAACATGTTATCGGCGATGCGATCTTTGATGACGATTTTATTGGCCGGCGCTTTACCGTCAAATTCAGACCAAAGCTGCTCTTCCGTGATAGTGAAATCGCCGAACTCTTCCCGGGCCAGCTCATATCCCCATTCTTTGAAAGCGCCTTCGGTGAATTTCATGATGTTGCCTTTGTGCACCAGGGTCACACTGCTGCGGCCCTGATCGATGGCGTATTGAATGGCTTTTCTCACCAGCCGTTTGGAACCGGTGATACTCACGGGCTTGATACCGATGCCCGAATCCTGCCGGATTTTGATGTTAAACTGTTCTTCAATATAGCGGATAATTTTCGCGGCCTCTTCCGAACCCTCTTTCCACTCGATGCCGGCGTACACGTCCTCGGTATTTTCGCGGAAAATGACCACGTTCATCTTTTCCGGCGCGCGCACCGGCGCAGGCACCCCGGGATAATATTTTACCGGCCGCACGCAGGCGTACAAATCCAGCACCTGACGCAGAGTCACGTTCAGACTGCGAAAGCCGCCGCCCACCGGCGTGGTCAGCGGCCCTTTGATGGCCACGGTGAACTCGCGGATTGCATTGAATGTGTCCTCGGGCAGCCATTCATCATATTTCGCTTTGGCCTTTTCCCCGGCAAAAATCTCGAACCAGACGATTTTTCGTTGTCCATCATACGCCTTTTCGACCGCGGCATCCAGTACACGCTGAGTGGCACGCCAAATATCCGGCCCTATACCATCCCCTTCAATGAACGGGATGATCGGCTGATCCGGCACGACCAGCTTTCCATTTTCTACGCGGATTTTCTCTCCCTGGTCCGGCACACGAAGTTTCGCAAATTCCATCCATTTGCCTCCTATGTTTCAGCAGTTCACCAACTCAGTTCAGATAGCATCACACATAACACATCCAAATCCTTTATTGGATCGATTCCGAAAAGTTCAAAGCATTATATTATCAAGAGCAGGGCTTCGCCACAGGGCATCCAGGGTTCTCGGCGGGGAGAAGAGGCAGGAAAAGGGGGCGAAAAAGCTTCAGGAGCTCATCGCCCGCTGTTTAAAAAACTCGACACGTTTCGCTTTGGAATCCAGGTTGAGGTTTTTCAGCCGCCGACGCAACTCGAAAAATCCGATTTTTATATTCCCATATTGAGGTGAGGCCAAAAGCTTTTTGATTTTCAAGGTGCCGGCATCCGGGTTGTTGATCACGACCTCCCGAATTTTGTCATCAATGCTTTGCGGCTGACGTGGTTCGGCGGAACTGACTGTGGTTTTTTGCTCCGCAACCAGCGGTTCCGTTCCGGCGGTCACAGTCCCGGAATCGCCGCCTGATTCCACGCTTTTCGTTTCCGGCTTCTCTTCAAAAGATGCGCCCCGGTCAAAATCACGCACCGCCTCTTCCAGCGTATCAAACGCTTTGAGAATATAGTGGAATTCCAGCAGCTCAAACACCTCATAGACATCCGGAATCATGCGCACCAATTTCAGGTCGCCCCCTCTTTCGCGAATGCCTTTGATCTCACTGATGAAAATTCCCCAACCCGCACTGCTGATATAATCCACATTACCCAGGTCGATAATGATGCGGTTCATTCCCGCTTTGAGGAGGGAATCCAGAGCATGTTCCAATTCAGCCGAGGTGGTGGTATCAATATATCCACCGACTTTAATGACGGCAATGTTATTGTTCATTCCTGCTCTTTCCACCGACACCTGGATACCTTCCATGGCTAACTCCTAGCTGTAGGTTCTTTGATCATCATAAGTTTTAATATAATAGAACCATGAATGAAAGTCAAATGGAAACTATTTAACCAATTTCTTTTTCTTCAAGCAATTGCAACGCTTTTTGAATCTTTTTTTGAATATCATGCCGACCGGGATCAATTCTCAGGATTTTCTGCCATTGGCGGATGGCTTTATCCAAAGCACCCTGATTGGCATAAATCACACCGATGTTTTCCAACGCCGTCATGTCTCGCGGATCGATTTCCAGGACGCGAAGATATGCCCGAAAGGCTTCAGCATAGGCGCCTTTCCGGAAATAGGCGTTGCCCAAAATGCTGTGCGCTTCTTTGAAATCGGGAAACTTGCGAATGGCTTCCTGGAACATCTCAATGGCCCGGTCAAAATCGCGGTTTTTGTAATAGCGCAGCCCGAGGACAAGCAATTTTTCTCTTTCCAGCCATCGCGGTGGATGAGTTGCTTGCCGCGTTAAGCGGCTCCCGGATGCGGTGGTTTCCGTTACCGCCTCTTTTTGAGTAATCGGCCTGCTGCTGGATATTCTGGAATCCATCTCCGTCGAAGCTATCTGCCGCAACCGGGCACCAGTGGTATCGGTGCTTTCTTCCGGCGTCTCTTCATCGGAAAAAATCTCAAGGAAAACATGGGTATCGTCTTGCTGTGCCGTATCCTCGCTTAGTGCCGGTTCCGCCTCTTCCTCTGCTTCATAATCAGACTCCGTTTCCAGGGGCTTGACTCGACCATTTCCCTGTAGTTCGGCCGGTGTCGGCACGGCTTCCCCGGTTGTGGTTTTCTCAAATGCTTCCTCAAGCGGCTGAATCAATTCCAGTTCATCAGAAGTTTCAGACTCGTTCTGGATTTCACCCGCGGCCTGAACCAAAATTTCTTCGGTTTGCGGCAGACTCTCCGGGGGCGGAACCTCGAATTCTTCCGTTTCCATCTCAGAATCCTCACGGGTACTCACTTCACCGTCCTCCCGAACCGCCTCCGTCGTTTCTTGTTCCGCTTCCGCTGCCGCTGGCAGGGCCTCCTCCGTGCCGGCCTCGGCAGCGCCTTCATGATCCGCCAATTCCGAAAGCGGTTCCGGTTCGACAGCCGTTTCAGTGCCTTCAACCTCTGCTGATTCTACTGGTTCCGTCTCAGAAGCGGCTTCGGGTATCAGCGTGTCTTCGCTTTCACGTGGCGCCGACTCGGTCGTCTCCGACTCGGGTTCCAACGTCCCGGCATCTTTGGTTATTGCCTCAATCCAATCGTTCTCCGTTTCATTAACAACGGCATCGTCCGGTTCTGCATCCAGAGCCGGTTCAGAGTCGGTGTCAAGCGTTTGCGGAACATCGTTTTCGCTTTGTTTTTCGCCTTCCTCCACAACAAGGCTGGAAGCAATTTCCTCAAAGCTGTTAAAAATTTCCTTTTCCAGCAAATCTTCCACTGCGCTCAGGGTGAGGTCCTGGTCAGACTGCCTGTTCGCCTCCCGATCATCGGCTTCTGGAATGGCCGTATCCGGTTCTTTTTCATCGACTGTGAGGCTTTGACGAATATTTGCCGCCGGACTGGAATACAATTCCGAGGCTGCTTCTTCTTGATCCTCCTGAACTTGAGAGTCGGGACCGGTGCCACCTTCTTTCTTTTCTACATCGCTTTCAAGTAGATCGCCGCCTTCGAACAGTTTTTCAAACGATATGGTTTCATCATCTCCGGTTGTCGCAGAAACCAGTTCTTCCGTTTCTGGACCATCTTCAGTTTCGGGATAGCGGTGTTCAGGAGCGGCCGAACTTGCTTCCTCCACATGGCTTTCAGGATCCGCGATGGTATCAGAATCGGCTTTGGTTTTATCCAAAACTTCTTCCAGTGGACGCGCAATAACATCGATATTCAAATCTTCCGCAGCCTCGCCGACCGTTGGGGCCGCTGATTCTTCTTTTTCGGCGGTTTCGTGAGAGGATTCGCCTTCCGCAGCCGGCACTTTCGGCGATGCTTCATCTGCCGGCGGAGGCGGAGCTGCCGGACGGTCATCGGCGATATCCTGATCCATGATAATCCGTCCATCCAGAGTCAGCATGGGCGTTCCCGGCGGCTTCAACCGCCGTTTATTTCTGCCGCCACGCGCGACCCAGGCTTCCCGCAATTGCCGGGTGTTCAGCCGGCTACGAACGAGTTCTTCATAAATTTTGCTTTCCGGAATAACGGTATAGCCGTATTTTTCCGTATTCAGCTCTTCACTAATGCGTTTTGCACCGTATTCCGGATGATTTTTGATGATGTCGAAAATTTTGACCTTGTCTTCAATACTGATATGTTTCGCCTCAACAGCGATTGTCTCGTCCACCTCGTAATTATCAACACCGATTTGCTCAAATTGCTTTTTATATTTGTTGTAATAGGCATAAGTGGTAATGCCCGCTTTTTCGCAGGCCTCACGAATACTCATGCCTTCGGCAATATACTGGTGCGCCAGTTTGGCCCGTCGCAGCTCCTCTTTTTCAGGCGAAGTTTTCTCTTTAATCGCCACCAGGGTAATATCATCATATTGCGGTTGCCCTTCGGTGAAGGAAGTCAGCTCCATTTTCATCTTTTCGATGAACGGCTTTACTCGCAGATGCCCGTATTCCCGTATCACTTTCAGCAACCGCTCTTCGCCGAACAGGTCCCGGCGGGAATTCATGGCTTCTGTAATGCCATCGGTATAAAGCAGCAAGATATCGTCTTCAGCGAGCTGGATGGTATCAGATTCAATGGATTTCCGGAACAAATCTTTTTCAGATAATTGAATGCCGATCGGGAACCCTTTTGGGTTCAGGTAATAGGTCTTACGCGTGGACGGCCGGTACAGTATCATCGGATTGTGGCCGGCGCTGGCATAATTCAACCGACGTCGCTTGGAGTCAATAATTACATAAAATATGGTTACAAACATGCCCTTTTTCATATCATTGACTACGAAGTCATTCACTCGCGCCAGCACCTCGGCAGCATCTTTAACCCCGCGGGCTTCCGTACGTAGCGCGGTACGGATCATGGTCATCACCAGCGAGCCGGGGACCCCTTTCCCGGACACATCGGCCACAACAATCCCGATGGTATCTTTATCCACTTCCACAAAATCAAAATAATCACCACCGACTTCTTTGGCGGCTTCGTAATACGAGGCGATTTCGTAGCCTTCGATTTCGGGGAATTCGGTAGGCAGGAGCGTCTGCTGGATTTCCTGCGCCACCTGCATTTCTTTTTGAAGCTGTTCCTGCTCTGCCAGGTTTTTTTGAGACTCTCGAAATTTGGTGGTGATTTCGCTGAACGCCTTGGCGATTTCACCGATTTCGGTGGACGAATCGATATCCATTTCGTCCTGCACCTCGCCATGGTCGAGGGCGCGAATCCAATCGGCGAGCTTTTTGAATGGATTGAGCAGCAAATAGATCAAAAGCAGGGTGCCAATGTAGCTCATCAAAAGAATGCTCAGTGCCAGCCGCCCGTATTCCCATCGTTTTTGCCAGATTTCCGCATCCACTCGCGATTTCAACAACCGTGCATGCAGCTCTCCCCACGGCTCAGCCTGGTCGGGAAGCCTGATCGGTTCAATAAAATCATAGAGATCAATGGTTACGGCACCTTTTCCCTCCATCGCCTTTTCAATGGTATAGAGAAATATATTATCCCGTACCGGCTGACGTTCCGTCAAAACCTTTTCGCTGCCCGAAATGATTTTCGCCGTATCGCTGGATACCTCCACCAATCCGTCTTTATCGATTACATATAATTCGTAAATTTCATCTTCATATTTTTTATAGAGATTCAGCACATTGGCGTATAAATGATGAAGGTTTTCCAATTTAAAGTAGTGCGGCTCCTGGATCAGCTCTTTGGTGACCTGGTGCCCGATTTCGGTGAGGGTATCCAAATACACATTCCGGATTTGCTCAGCCACCCGGTAATAGTAAACGGAATAAACGCCAGCAATCACGAGGGTAATCGCCAGGGCGGTACGAATGAAATATTTGGCTTTCAGGGAAAGCGGAATCCCCTTGACCTTTTCCGGCAGTGCCTTGACGCCCTGCTTTTTCTCATCGACTCGATACTTGGTCAGCCGTAGCTCGTTTCCTTCTTCGGTACGCCGATAATCGATTTCATCCATCAACTTGCGGATGATGAAAATGCCAAGCCCCCCCTTTTTGCCGATATCGACATACCGCTTCAAATCCGGGCTGCCAACGGTGCGGGGATCAAAATATTTTCCCTGGTCGATGAGACTGACCGTGATGCTTGCTTTTCGGACAATGACCCGCAATAAAATAAAGCCGGGCTCATCGTGATCGCGGTAGGCATGCCGGATGATGTTGGTTCCTGCCTCATCGATAGCGAGCTTGAAAGAGTTGATGATTTTTTCAGACACACCATACTTCCGTCCCACGCGAACCACAAAATCACGCAGTTCGCCCAGGTAATCGATGTGTGCAGGAACCTTTAACTGCTCTTTTATAACGTTTTTAAACAAGGGTATGACTTCTCTTTGGTTTTGGCTCGTATCCTTTAGAAACGATTCACGCTATGCGCTTACTTCACCGGGCTATCGATTACGTAAGGCCTCTTCGGTATCGTCGATCAGTTTTAAAATTTGTTTACTGTATGGCTGTTCTTTTTCAATCTCTTTTAAGAGTTTCAATGCCGCCTCATATTTCCGCTGAGCGTAAAGCAAAACCGCCTTTTTATATTTCTGTTCAATTTCCGGCGTCTTAAACGGTTCTTCACGGGCGTTGGCCCGGGCTTCAGCTTTTCTATAATACTCTTTTACATTGGAATTGTTCGGATCGAGGCGCAGGGCCTGTTCAAAGAATTGCATGGCGGCTTTGTAATTCTTGTTGAAATACTCCGTCACGCCGCGGCGATATGCCTCTTCGTAATTCATTTTGCGGCGGAACTGGGCGATGTCTGCATTGACCTTCGCCAGCAATTTTTCATCATTGACGCCGAATTGCTTCAATTCACTCAGCCGATCGATGGCTTCCAGATAGCGGCCGCGCGCGGCGAGCAGCTCGGCTTGCCGCCGGAGTTCCCGAATCCGGCGCTGAATCTGCTCTTCGGTTTTGGCAATCCATTTTTTCAAGCTCGGATTATCCGGGTCGCGCTCCAATCCGATGCGCCATTCCGCCAGCGCTTCGTTATATTTTCCGGCATTGAAAAAGCTGATACCTTTTTGGAGCTGATTTTGTACAAACGCTTTGCGCTGCTGTTCCTCGGCTTTTTCGGCGGCCAGTTTTTGTAAACGTTCCCGCTCCCGTTCTTCTTCCTCTTTCAACTTTTGTTCAGCGCGTCGCGCCCACATTGCGGCTTCTTCATTGTCCGGGTCGAGATTGAGCGCAGCGTTAAATTTAATGAGTGCGTCAAAATATTTTTGTTTCTGGAAAAAGCTCAATCCGGCTTCGATGTTGGTTTTAATCTCCAGCTTGCGCTGAAATTCGGCCCGTTGCGCCGCCTCTCGGGCGATGGCAAGTTCTCGCTCTCGTTTGGCCAGCTCGATGATTTCCTGTTTGGATTTGCCAAAGGTCAGGCTGATCGATACGCGATGATTTTGCGGAAATTCGGGACTAAAATCATAGCTGCCATAGGAATAATCGATCTGTAAGCGGTTGATGTTGATTCCGGCGCCAAACACCAGTTGCCGTTCGGCAAACCCTAACCGCAACATCGCCCCCCCTTGATAGGCATATTCCACGCCGAAACGCATTTTAATGTCTTTTTGTTCGCCTTTTTCGATATCTCCATAAATGCCCAATCCATCATTTCTGGAAGACAGGCGAAACCATTTCGCCACCCCGAATTTATAATTCCGGGGCACCCGGACCTGCGCTTCTGCAATTCTCACAATCGGCGGTATAGCATTTTGTATAATAACGCCCAATGAAAGATTTTGCAGAAATTCCGGTCCCCAGTCCGGGCGGTACATCACCCCCACATCCGCACCGACGCCGCGTCCGCTGATCTGCCCCTGTGAAAACAAAAAGTCCTGCTGCTCGATTTTCAACGAAGCCCCGATCGATAAATTGTACGGCAACTGTTTTCCATAAGATATGAGCAACTGAATCTGCGAAAAGCTGGACCTTCCGAGAACATCGCCCAGTTCATCGCGTTCCACGATTCCGTCCGTGCCCACGCGCAAAACCGCAACGCCAAACGTGCCGGACGATACCGTCGGATGAACATAACTGATAAAATTGTATTGGCCGTCCAGGGGGAGAGTGGAATAAAACAGAGTCATGGATTTGCGCGACAACCGATCAAGTCCACCCGGATTCCAATAGACCACCGATGCGTCAGACGCTTCGGCAATATAAGCGCCGCCAAGGCCCAGCGCCCGGGCGCCCACTCCATACGAAAAAATGCCTTCAAAGCCGCCATCGGCCCTTTGCGCCATTGCGGGCGTGCCGACCCCGAACAGCAGAGCCAGCACCAGCCAACCGGTGTGTTTGCTCATCCGATTTCTCATGCGCTGCCATGTACGATTTTTTGCGACCATGTTGCTTTCTATCTCGATGCCGTTTCGTTGTTTATTCATCGGATCACCGCGACTTTCGTGGTGACAGTTCCAGCGTTGGTAGTCAGAACGGCAAGGTAAACGCCATTTAAGACGCGTATTCCGCGACCGTTGGTGCCGTTCCAGGTAATGACTTTCGGCCCTCCGTCAGCCTGTCCCTGTGGATCGCTTGCGCTAAACCGCTTCTCCCATACCAGCTCGCCGAACAGGGTATAAATCCGGAGAGTCACGTCGGAGTTTTTCTCCAGATGATAGATGAATTTGGTCACCGGGCGCTCGGAGGAACCGAACGGATTGGGGCGATTAAAAAAGCTGTTGGTAAACTTGCGGTCGATCAGCACCATTTTGCCGGTTTCGATCGCACTTTTTTGGCCTTCCTGGTTGAATATCTCCACACTGACCGGCTGATCGCTGTCCTGATCGATGGCGGTTATTTGATTTTGACTGGAGAGCCGCAAGTTAAACGCATTGAGCTTGGCGTTTTGAGAAATATCCGCCGAAATGACAAAAACAATGGGAGTTTGCGGTTCGAGAACCGCATCCTGCAAAAAGTTCAACTCCACCGCCGTATTGCCCGGTACCGCTGCTTTCTGCGCAAACAACGTATTGTCGGATTCGCGCGTAATTTTCAGCGCGGCAAAAACATCCGAAGCCTGCAGCGGCTGTCCATCCCGATCCAAGACATCCACCGTGATCTTTTTAACCAGAATGTTGCTCGATCCCGGGGAGCCGGTATTTTCAAATTGCAGTTTGATCAGCGGCACGTCGGTTTGGCCGGCAGAAATTGTCGGCTCCGGATTAAAGGCGACTTCTTGCACCACCAACTGACTGCGTTCGGCTAAAATGGAAATCTGCACTTCAGAGGGCGAGATAAATACAATCTCTTCGCTGTTCTCATCCCGCGGATGCGCCAGCACGGCAAATCGAATGGAACGCGGCTCTTTGTGCGGCGCCGAAGGCGCTTTGATGCGCCATTCGGCGACACCGTCCTGCGTGGATTTAACCGCCGGTTCAGAACTGCTATATCCGGGCGGCAAGGTCATCCGGATGCTGTCACTGCCCACCACGCCCGCAGCATTGGGCTGATTTTGAACAATCGCCCGCACGGTAAACTCCAGATCCGTGGTGACTACACCGTCGGTTGCGGTTGCCGGATCCACGATTTCCGCTCTCAGCGTCAGCACCGCTTTATTCACCACACGCAGCGACAGCGTATCGCTATTCACCGTGATACGGGTGGTATCCGCTGCATCTCGTCCGCGAACAACCACAAAAATCGCCGCCTGGTCCGTCCGTGATTTCGGCGCCTGGATCTGCCAGCTCAAAAATTCGGTGCCGGTTGTGTTTTTATTGTTGGGCTGTACGATTTTATCGGCCGCCGTGAATCCCGGAGGAAGTACCACCTCGGCTTGAATGTCCGCCACATCCGTCCAGTTCAGCGTAGTCCCGATGGTGAAAGTCTGTTCGGTGCTCAAAACCCCATCGGTGGCGCCAACCGGACTGGTGATTTGCAGTGACCCCGCGGTGATTTTTCCGACATCCCGGGTTTCCACCAGCAGAGTGGAGCGGCCATTTTGTACCCACGCTGCAATCTGATTGGTATTTTCATCTTTCGGTGTCCGGTGGATGCGGACCGTAATGGGCTTCTGACTCGATACGGTATCCGGTGCCTTCAGCTCCCAATCCACAAAAGCACCAACATCCACCTGCTTGATCAACGTATCGCTGGTGGTGACTCCAGTGGCGCCCGGATCGAGACGCAGCTCGGCTTTCCCCACCGTTCGGGCTGTGCCCTGATTCTCGATAAACGCCCGCAGCACAAAACGCTGTCCCCGGGCAAGGCTTCCGGTTTCCGCCCCTGGCGGACTGATAATCCGGCTCGACACTTTAAGCTGTGCCCTCAGCACGGTTTGTACGTGCAAAGTGTCATACGATTCGATGAGGTTGTTTTTTGCGTCTGTTCCATAAACGCGCACCACCAGTGGATCCGGTCCCGCAGATGGCAATCCCGGCGTACGAACGTCCCAATATACCACGCTGGTTCCGAGCGGCATATTTTTGCTGGAATCCGCCGGACCGAACCGGAAACTATACCCCGGCGGCAGGCGGAGCGTCGCGGTGATATTGGGCAAATTCGGCGTCCGGTCAATGGACAACGCCAGGGTGAACAATTGATCCGTTGACAGGGTGTCGTCTCTGGCGCCCTCCGGTGCGCTGACATACAAAGAATCGATTTCGATGCGGGTGGTGTCGGTTTCTACAATAAGGGTGTCCGCCTGACGCGCGACCGCTGCGGGAGCATTGATGTTAATATCGTTGGGAATGGTTGATATCCGCACCACAAACGTATCAGGCCCGCTGGGCACCGGCGGCGCCGTGACCGTCCAGTTCACCGGCGTACCGGCGGTAAAATCGCGGGTTAAGGGATCATTGGTTTGATAGTTGGTCGGCAACTGCAATGTAACTTTGCCACCGGATGCCAGTTGGGCGTCGCCGAGATTTTTGACCAGGGCGGAGAACGTAAACGATTGGCCCACGGCAAGCTTTCCACCGCTGGGCGCCGTATTCGCCTGGATTTGTAACAGCGCCGGCCACTCGATCAAAATGCGCGCAAAATCATCGGAAGGGGCGCGGATGGGAGCGGGCTTGCCGCTCTGTACGGCCGTGGCTGCCAGAATTTTGGATTGAAAATCTTCACCGGTTAGATTGATCGAACTATCCGCCCGTACGGTAAAAAACAGAGAGGCCGTACTTTGCGCAGCCAGATTGGCGATGGTATCAATAGGCGCTGCAATTTGCGACGGTCCCGCACTCTGCAGTTGCACCACCACATCCTTCACGGGCTCGAGGCCGGCATTTTCCACCGTGACTTTGATCTGAAACACCTGTCCGATATTGACCCGGCCGATGTCCTGCGAAATGAGATTGTTCACTATCGGTGAGGTGTCGATGATGCGCACAAACGCGCTGGTTTCGATGGCAATTTGCGTGCTGTCGGAGCTTTCCAGAGCACTCCGGTCATTGATGTCGGAGCCACCGACTTTGGCAATAATGGTCGCAACCCCGCCCTGTTTTCCGGTACGGTTGACGGTATAAGCCAGAGTATCGGTCTCCCCGCCCGGCAGAAACAGGTTGGCCCGCCCATTCAACCGGGTTGGTGGAGCGACTTCAAAATCGGTGCGCACGACTCCATTCATTTTAAAAGTAATGTCTTCCGCTTTGGGCTGAAAGAGAATGCCCGAGGAACCGGTATCCTTTACCACCACAAAGATTTGCCAGGGGCTGATCTGATTGGCAGAAACGGCGGTGTCGGAAGTGGCAACCTGGAGTATCTGTAATCCGGCTGGAATTTGCGATTGCACCGTCTCGGTCGTGTCCACCGGCGGCAAAACCGTGGGCACGGTTTGGGTGTTGCGGCTGACAGCCTTAACAATTTGCGCCGTAAAGGTTTCCAATGCTTCGAAGTCGGGCGCCGTAACCTGTATGCCCACCGTGGAACTGCCGTTTCCCGGCACGGTAGCATAATCCGGTGTTTGCGGACCAATCGCGGAAACGCCCGTGGTGGTTAGCTGGATTCGCAAACTATCCACCGCTTCCTGGCCCGAGTTACTCACCAGCACATTGATTTTATACGTCTGTTTGTTATTGACGAACGGTGGATTCGGTGCTGTGGTGGTGTCAATATACGTGCTGTCAATCCGGATCACCGCCGGGGTCTGGACTACAAAACTGGTGTCATTTACGGTGGTCGTGGTATCGCTCAAAAAGGTTCCGGTATTGATCTCAAATCCGGACACAATTGCATTGACCCGATTGACTCCCAGATTCGAACCGGTGGTATCAACCGTGAATACCAGCGTTCCGCTGCTGTTCCCGGGCAAAATGGCGCCTCCCCCGGAAAGCTGAGTTGGGCGGGTCCAGCGGTAGCCGGTGGTATCGGACAGCGAAATCGTGGTCGAGTCGGCTTGAAAGGTCAATCGAATATCTGCACCACCGGCGTTTTTGACTTTGACCGCCAGCGACCACGGCCGGGTTTGATTCACAGTCGCCGCGGCTTGCGACGGCTCAATCGCCGTTATTTGCAAATCGGCCGGTGTCTGTACCGCCACCTGACCTTTGCCGCCGTCGTTGGTATCATCGCTCACCGGCAGTCCCGGCCCCAAATCCGTTCCGGCAACCCGGCCGGAAATGATAATGTTGCCTGTAGTGGTGCCGGTTTGCGTAATTACGAATTCCAGCGTATCGGTGATACTGGGACCGAGTACCGTACCGCCGCTTTTCAACTGTGTGGGCTGAGTGATCGTGTATTCCGACGTGACGTTATTGGCGCCGCTGTAAAATCGGATGTAGGTGGATGTTGCACTCAAATCCAACTGAATCGTGGATGAGCTGTTGTTAGCTACCGCCATTTTGGCAATCCACTGTTTGGTCATACCGGCGGTTACAGATGGCTGGCTGGGGGTGATGGACACGATTTGCAACGCTGCGGCTGTGGATACATTCCAGGTGTGCGTGGTATCCGCACCATTGGCATCGGAAATCAGGGTTTGCGCATTTTGATCCTTTCCATATGCCATGGCATCGATGATGACCGCCCCGGTATCAGCCGCCGCTCCGACATTGACGGTGAAGTGAAAGGCGGAACGGGTTCCCCCCGCCAGAGTCGTGGGATTGCTGCCCACTTCAGTGACAATATATTGGCTATTGACATCGGCGGCGCCTTTCCGGAATGACAGCACGATGCTGTCGATCACAGCGGTCGCCGTCTGGCCATCGCCCAGGTTATTCGCCAGCCAGACCGCAACGTCGATATTTTGCTGCCCCTGCGCCACAGAGTCCGGCCCGGTAACCGACTGAACCAGCAAAGCCGCCGGTTTTTGAACCAGCCAACGAGCAGTGCTGTCGGCTGCGGTATCCGAAACCGGGGTGCCACCGATGGTGCCGTTCACAACGCCGTCAATGGTGACCGTATCGATGGTAGCCGTTGCGCTGACGTCCACCAGGAAAATCAAATTGGCGGTTACGCCGCCGGGAATGGCAGTGATGGTATCGGCGCGGGTAATGGTGGGATAATCCGCCGCACGGTCAAAACCGCCGGTGCCGGTAAACGTTAAATTGGCTGAGGTGAGAGACACGGTGCTGGAGCCGATATTCCGCACGGCCATGGTGACCTGAGCATCTTGCTGTCCCCGGGTGACATATTGCGGGGCATTGATGGCGGTGATTTGTATATTTCCAACGGTCACCTGGGTGTTTCCGGCTGCCGATCCTTCCACACTGGCCACAGAAATAACGGCTTCGCCGCCCACGGTATCCGCCTTAAACAGAAACGACAATTGACTGTTGCTGTTGGTCTCCACCTGAATCCCGTTCAGCGATGCATTCACATCTTGCGTATCCGGAATGGTTCCCACCGAAGGCAAAAGCACCGTAAACTGCCGGCCGGGACCGACGGCATTGCCGTCGGCATCCACAATGATGGACGAAGTAATGGTGGAGGTACTGGTGCCGTCTGCCGGAATCGCCGCGGGCGAGGGAGTCAACGTCACAGCGCCCGAAGGCACGCCCGGCGTTACCGTGATCGTACCGGTGGCATCGCTACCCGCGGTGGAGTGGGTGCCAACGATGGTGCCGGTGGTGCCGTTGACACTGGCGGTTGTCGGCTTGAAGGTAAACGATGCGCCGGTTCCGGAAGCGGCCGGTGCCAGCGCCCCGGTACTCGACCAGGTCACACTCACATCGCCCAGATAGGTGTTTCCGATATCGTACCCGGCGGCCCAGATGGTCACAGAGTCATCAGCAGTCATCTGGTAGTCGGCGAACTCCACGCCGCCGCCGTTTGGAGCCGTGCGCAACACGATATGCTGGATGGATCCGGGGTTGACGTCAAACGCATTGGATGTACCGGATTTGCCGCCGCCGGTCGCCGTAATGGTATTCGATGTCTGGGTACTGGTAATGGTGACGCTTTGCGTATCCAGCACCCCAGCGGTAAATGTTGCACTGGTGGTGGGGGAAATGGTACCGGTCAAATCGGAGAGGGTCACCGGATCGATAAAACTGGTAACGATATTATGGTTGCCGTCGTGCGCCTCAATGCGTATATCAAACGATTGGCCGACATTTTGAGCCGGAATATTGTTGCCGTCGGTGGCCGTGATTTCAAAATGGTCAAGGGCGCCGGGGTTGACATCAAACGTGTTCGAGGTGCCGGTATTTCCCGAACCATCATCCACAGTCAGCGTCAGCCCCGTACCGGCAGTGAGCACATTGATGGATTCGGTGCGCACGCCGCCGCTGAATGAACCGGATGTAGTCGGGGTTACGGTTCCGGAACTGATACTGATATTGACCGTGCCGGAAAACCCGGTTACCGTATTGTTATAGACATCCTGTGCCGTGATGGTAACGGGGAATGCGGTTCCAGCGGTCTGCGGACTCGGAATGGTGGAAATGGTGAAATGGTCCAATGCCGCTGGATTTACGGTAAAACTGTTCGAGGTGCCGGTTTTTCCGCTTGCGGTGGCGGTAATGGTTACATTGCTGGATGCTTTGGTAATGGTCACCGACTGGGAAGCAAGCACGCCATTGGTAAAATTGGCGCTGGTCGTCGGTGAAATGGTGCCTGTGACATCCGATAGGGTCACCGTCCCGGTAAAGCTGGTGACAGTATTATTGTAAGCATCTTGTGCGGTAATGGCGATATCGAATGCCGTACCCGCCGTTTGCGTTCCGATGGCTCCGCCACCCTGTGCCGTTACCAGAAAATGATCCAGAGCGCCGGGGTTGACATCAAAGCTGTTCGAGGTGCCGGTATTTCCCGATCCATCATCCACGGTCAGTGTCAGCCCCGTACCGGCGGTGAGTACATTGATGGATTCCGTACGGACGCCATTCACAAAACTGCCGCTGGTGGTCGGAGTCACCGTTCCGGAACTGATACTGATGTTCACGGTGCCGTTAAAACCGGTCACCCGGTTACCATACGCATCTTCCGCCGTAATGGTAACCGAAAACGCGGTACCCGCCGTCTGCGGACTGGCGATACTTGACAGCGTGAAATGATCCAGAGAGGCCGGGTCCACCGCAAATGTGTTGGAGGTCCCGGTAACCGCTCCAGAGGTGACGGTGATTTTATTGTTCGAATTGGCTTCCGTAATAGTAACGGTCTGACTTGACAGCACTCCCGCCGTGAAATTTGCGCTGGTGGTGGGGGAGATCGTCCCGGTGACGTCATCGATGGAAACGGTCCCGGTGAATGAGGTGACCGTATTATTGTAAGCATCCTGGGCAATCACCCGGATATCAAAAGATACGCCCGCGGTTTGCGTTCCGATCAGTCCTCCCGCCGAGTTGGAAACACTAAAATGATCCAACTGATTGTGGGTGATGGTGAACGCCGAGGAGGTTCCGGTGTCTTTCGTTGTCGTTCCGGCATTATCTCTTAGCGTTACATCCAGCGTATAGGTATCGGCAGCCACGGTATGATTTGCCACGTTACCAAACCGCACCGTAACCGGGGTACCCGCCGTCACGGTGGTCCCCGTGGCATCGCGGGTTAAAACCACCTGTAACGTCGTCGTGCTGGTTACCGTTAAGCCGCCATCCATACCGGAAATGGCGCTGGCAACAATCACGCTGGAAGCATCAAAACCCGAGGGAAAATCGAAAACCAACTGATCATTATTTAAAATATCCACAGATGGAGTGAATTGAACCTCATAAATGGTCTCTTCACCCGCGGCGGCGTTGCTCGGTGTCACCGTAATTGAAGTGATTTGTGCCAGGGCCGCCCGTGGGATCAGCCAAAACAAGCCGCTAATGAGGAGCAGAACAGTCAGAAGACGTCGTGATGCCATGTCGTATGCTGGACTTTTCATGGTTTATTTATCGTATCCCGATCTTAAAGGCTTGAAAATGAGTTCGTTGTTGCAATCCGTCATAAAAAATCCGAATATTCACGCTGTCGGCAGCAACCGTATCTTTTTGTGCCACAGGGCCGAAAATCAGGGAGACCGGTTGTCCGGCCGCAATCGCGGGCCCCAGACCGCTGCGCTTCAGGGTAACGGTGGTGGAATCCACAGAAAATTGGATTCCCCCTTTGATTTGATTAGAGCCGGCAATTTTAAGCGAGGATAGATCAAAATATCGGGGGAATTGGACTTCAACCACCGCTGTCGGTGAAAGGGGCGTGCTGAGCTGCACCCGCAGCTCATACAAAACCGGCTTGGTGGTCGTTGGTTTGAGCGGCCGGAGCGTTACCGACTGCGCGGCAAGCATTTCCGGCAAAATCACAAGCAATCCAATCAAAAGGCTTCGAATTACAAACATGTAATTTCACCTATTTCTTTGTTGAAACTGCTTTCCGGTCAGAACGAAATTTGGTGCGAACGCTTGAACGTCAGAATAATCCTCGTCCGTTTCAAGCAAATAATATACCAATGTCGCTATTTTTTAAAATTAGCCAAATTTCATTTAAATCATTAAAGTTATGAG
>WFVT01000303.1 GCA_015491485.1 Candidatus Zhuqueibacterota bacterium | reverse complement strand
CGGCAAGCACATCATCCACCGTCTGCAGCGCTGCGCGCAGTTGGCCGCTACTGAAATCCGGTTTGAGGGCCGCTTTTATTCGCCGCCCGAGTTCCGCTGAAAACGGCTGTCGTTCCGCGATGAAGCTGGATTGCCCGTTTACCACATAGGCGGTTACCAGCGTTCCGGGTTCCAATCGTCCCAGCACGTCATCCAGGTGTTTACGCGCGCGCTCGAGATGATCGGCCGCTCCCAGACTCGCCGTTGCATCCAGTACGACGGCAACCTCCTGCTGCACATCATTCCACAGAGCGATTCCGGCCCTGTCCGGGAAAAACGGCCGTGCAAATGCCAATCCCAAAAGCACCACCGCGGCGATTCGCATCAGCAAAATCAAAAATTGCTTCAACCGCAACCAGCGCACAATCGGTTTGGACGTACCGAGGAGAAATTGCATGGCGGCGAATTCCACCTTCACGGCTTTATTGCGCTTCAGCAAATGAATCAAAATCGGCACCGCCGCTGCGGCAGCCGCCAAACTCAGAAATGTCGGATTCAAAAATTCCATCGGCTTATTCGCCTTGCTGGCACCGGGTTTTTCTTTAAAACGATGAGAATGGCCATCTCATTACCAGGCTGAAAATGCAACCTGACGGTTTTTAAAAATCCTGTTTTGCGAAAAAGCATGAACTGTCCGGGACTGGAATCCTTTTTTCTGGCACTTCCACGCTCCGGCTTCACACCTTTCCAACACGGGCGGCAAGATATTCTTGCAAGGCAAAATCCAGCGGTCGCTGTGTATCCAAAATGGTATAATCGATATGATGGATACCGCACCCTTTACGGAGCGTTTCCACATGCTCACGCAATTTCTGGAGATACTGCTCTTTCACACTTTGCGGAACCGTTAAAATCTGTCCTTCG
This sequence comes from Candidatus Zhuqueibacterota bacterium, assembly GCA_015491485.1. GTDB lineage: Bacteria > Zhuqueibacterota > Zhuqueibacteria > Zhuqueibacterales > Geothermadaptataceae > Hydrothermovivens. The sequence continues at coordinate 5,366 of WFVT01000303.1, read as the reverse complement.
CCTTCCAGCCCGACAAACCGGGTGGTGCTGTGAAAAGGAAACGTCAGTTCAGCATGATCCATCACGTGGAAAACGATGATTTCATGGCCGCGAAACCGAAAATGTTGCAGGGCTTGCATAATCCGGTCCGGGGCATCCAGCAAATCCGAAATCAGGATAATCATACCTTTCTTGCTGAGAAAATCCGCGATCTGGTGCAGCGGTTCAGCGATATCCGTGCGCTCGCCCGGGGTCAGGTGTTCCAGAGCAACGAGCAGGCTGTGCAGGTGGCCGGGTTTCATTCTCGCCGGCAAATGCGACCGGATCTGATGGTCAAACGTGATCAGTCCCACGGCATCCCGCTGCCGGAACATCAAATAGGCCAGCGAAGCCGCAAGATATGAACCGTACGTCAATTTGCTGATTTTCCCGGAAGCATACGTCATGGATTTCGATAAATCCAGCAAAATGTGGCAGGCAAGATTGGTCTCTTCTTCAAATTCTTTGACATAATAGCGGTCCGTCCGGGCGTACACTTTCCAGTCGATATGGCGGGGATCATCGCCCGGGGTGTACTGCCGGTATTCGGCGAATTCCACGCTGAACCCTTTATACGGGCTGCGATGAAGCCCGGAAAGAAAGCCTTCCACCACAGCGCGGGCTCGCAACTCCATTCCGGTAATGGATGCCAGCACTTCGGGATCCAGAAATTGTATGGGCTGGGCAGGCATGGCGATCAATCCATTCCTTTGGGTTCCGGTACGGTTTCCAGAAGCATGGAAATGATATTTTCGGAACGGATCTTTTCGGATTCGGCATAGAAGTTGGTAATGATCCGGTGCCGCAATACAGGAAAGGCCAGAGACCGGATGTCTTTCAGAGATACGTTCAGCCGGCCGTTCATCAACGCCAGCGCCTTGCTGCCCAGTATGAGATACTGCGATGCTCGCAAACCCGCTCCCCAGTTGACATATTTTTTCACAAAATCGGGGGCGGTTTTGCTGGTGGGCCGGCTCGCCGCCACCAACTGCACCGCATACCGCGCGACATCTTCCGCCACTTTCACGTTGCGAATCAGCCGCTGAAACTCCACGATGTCGGCGCCGGTTACCACGCGCTCAATTGCCGGCTCGTAATTGGACGTGGTGCTCGTCACCACCCGCACCTCTTCATCCTCCGGCAGATAATCCATCACGATGTTGAACATAAACCGGTCGAGCTGAGCTTCAGGCAACGGATACGTGCCTTCCAGTTCGATTGGGTTTTGCGTGGCCAGCACAAAAAACGGTTCCGACAATTTATACGTTTTCCCGCCGGCGGTCACGTGCTTTTCTTGCATGGCTTCCAGAAGCGCCGCCTGCGTTTTGGGTGGAGTGCGGTTGATCTCATCCGCTAAAATGATATTGGCGAACAGCGGGCCGGGGATGAATTTCATGACCCGTTTTCCGGTAGCCCGGTCTTCCTCAATCACATCGATCCCGGTGATATCCGCGGGCATGAGGTCGGGGGTGAACTGAATCCGGCTGAATTTCAAATCAAGGATTCGGGCAAGAGTACGAATCAGCAAGGTTTTTGCCAGCCCCGGAACGCCGGTAATCAAACAATGGCCGCCGGTGAAAAGCGCCACCATCACCTGCCGAATCACCTCATCCTGCCCAACGATAATTTTCCGCAGCTCTTGCAGAATCGCTTTCTGCCCTTGCTGCAACCGTTCAATAATCCTGTCCTGATCCGTCATGGAAGGTCCTGCTTGCTCCGTCATACGGCATCCTTTTGCTGGTTCGGATTAATGAGTTAATGCATAGATAATATAATTGATTCCCAACTTGTAACCGAGAATTGAATATTTGATTTGATAGCGGCGATCGGATGCGTGTTCCCAACTATCCCCCAGGTCCATGTTATGGTTGATCAACACCATTAGCCGCCCCTGATCATCGAAAATGCCCCGGCAATGGGGCACTTTGCCGCCTTTTTCGTAAGTCACGCCCCGGTACAAGGCCGCCAGACCCGGAACCTGCGGGAAATAGTCAAAATCATAATAGCAATGGAAAATCGGGTGATCGATGGGAATGTCGCGGGGCTCACGGTCTGGAAACACTTTTTTAAATTGAAAAACGAAGTTTTGCCATTCCCGCCAGCCGTGAAAATCATCGATCAGGAGAAAACCGCCGCGCAAAAGCCACTCCCGCAGGGATTTCGCTTCCTCATCGGTGAGTTGCATATACCCCGCCTCCACCAGATAGGCAAACGCGTAATCAAACAGGGCATCGTCCGTCAACCCGATGGATATGGAACGTCCTGATACCGGCACACTGGTGGCTTTTGCAAATCCGCGCAAAAAATTCTCTTCAGCACTGGGATAATCCACCATCCAGCTGTCATAAGCGCCGTAACGGCTTTGAAAGGCGTATCCGAGATAGCCCATACTGTAGCGGATCCGCACAAATGTAAAGTTATCATCGGTGATTTGCTGCGCTAATACCGGCACCATGCCCCCGCCCAGGAGCATCAGCCCCAAAAGGGGCGTTACGATTTTGAAAGAGACTCGTTTCATGACTCAATGCGTTAATGAATAGATGATGTAATTGATTCCCAATTTAAATGCTTCCGCGGAAAAAACTTCGTCCTGTTCCGGCCATTCCCAGCCGTCACCGACATCATTGTTATAATTGACAATGGCGGCCATGCGTCCATTGGGATCAAACCAGCCGTAGTATTCCGGAAAATAGCCTGCGGACAGATACGGCGAATCGTACACCAGAGATGAAAACTCAAAAAAGCAGTGAAAAATCGGATGGTCCGCTTTGAGCTTGCGATAGGTGAAATCCGGCACGATCCGCTTCATTTGCCGGATCAGGTTCAGCAGCTCCCGCCGGCCGCGGAAATCATCTACAATGAGGAAGCCACCGCGTTTTAAATATTCACCCAGCCGTTTCACCTCTTTTTCTGAAGGTTCCCAAACTCCAATCTCACAAATATACAGCATCGGATAGTCGAAAATATCATCGCTGTCCAATGTCAATATTTTGGCTTCACCGGTGACCGGCACGTCGGTGAGCAGCCGCAACGCCATATACATATTTTCCTCCGCTGTGGGATAATCATGCGCCCACGGCGGTCCGGAATTGAAATAAAAGCGCATGAACCGGGCGTAATCCGGCGCCTTCCACCGGATCCGTACAAATGTAAACGCATTATCGGCAAGGTGCGTTGTCACCGTTTGCGCCGCCGCGTCGGGCATCGCGGCTCCAATCATCAGAATGATCCCACCCAAAAACGGTTTTATCCCGATCCATTTCATGCAATTCGACACCTTATTTGATAAACGGCACCGGCTTTTGGTTCTTCAGTGAAATTAGTAAAAATTCAAATCGCTTCGAATGGGCGTTGTGTTTTGCCGACGGTCTCATTTTTATCCGGTACAGCGTGTGCATGCCAACCATTCTCCGGTTACTGTGAGGCGGTTTTCAGAAGCAATTTCTGCGCCCGCTGATAAGTGGGTGCGAATTCCAGTGCTTGCAGGGCATGCCGATGGGCCTTGCGGTTTTGGCCCGCCTGTAAATAGGCCTCGGCAAGATTGCAATGCGCATCCGCCATATCCAGAGGTTTCAATGCCAGCAGCACTTCGAATTCCCGAATGGCAAGTTTGGTTTTCCGCTGCTTCAGATAGATTCGGCCCAACTTTCGATGCAAATCCGCATTGTATGGATGAATCTGAATTGCCAGCTCCAGAGCCTGCCTTGCCCAATCATCGCGTTTCAGCCTTTCCGCATACTGTAACAGCCGGAGCGCCATTTTGTAATTTTTACCATCACGTAGCAAAAGCTCGGAAAGCTGTTTAGCTGCATTCAGCGAATCCCCCAGAGCGGCATAAGCCTGCTCGAGCAAAATGTACGCATTGTTTTCCCCCACATAATCCGGAAATGTGTCACGAACTTTTACCAGCAAATCAACGGCTTCCTGAAATCGTTCTTTTTCAATAAGGTACTTACCGTAGCGCAATTTTACCAGAAAGAATTTCGGGTTGTCTTTCAGCAAGGTCTGGAGTACTTTGCCGGAGGGTTCATCGGCGCCCATCAATTTTTCCAGATCGGCGTCGAACTCAATCTTATCCACCGGGAACTCCTTGCGGGCCCACTGCGCGAAGCGCCGATCGAACTGTTTCGGCGACAGCTCCAACACCCGTCGCACGGCCAGCTCGGTATCCAAATCATCGCGGAAAGCCCGCAGCAACGCCAATAATTTGGGAAAACCGAAGGTATCGACAATAAACCGGACCATTTGAGAAGATTGATAATAGGAAAAAGTGACCCGTCTCGGATCTCCCACAAAGCCTTTGTCCAGTTCGTTCAATGGAATCAGTTCATCCTTTTTTAAGGCGCCGATCATCATCATTTGCAAATCCATGTCCCAGGCCGGATTCGCCCGGGCGGCTTCGTAAACGGAGATGCCTTCTGCCAGCCAGCGCGGTACCCGGTTCCGCGTCAGGGTCAGATGCAAAACGTGGGCAAATTCATGCCAGAGGGTTTCCTGCCAGTTGAATGTACCGACCGGCCGTGCTCGCGGTGAATTCATGGTGATCAGCTGCCCAAAACAAATGCCCAGAAATACCTGCGCCCCCGGAAGGCCGAAACTGCGGACGGCGAAATCGTCGTGATTGGGAAAAATTTCAATGGTAATGGGCGAGTCGAACTGCAGACGGTAGCGTGGCGTCAACTCCCGGTAGGCACGCTCGGCCAATTCGGCGGCATAAGGCCCGAGTACAGGGCTATCCTCCTGATGCAAACGGATCAGAAAATGCTCGGTTCGGATGGTGTCGTACTCGGCATAGCTGTCGAAAAGCGTCAGCAAATTGCCGGTCCACACATTGTACGGATCCAGCTCAAAAGCTTTCTCCAGGGCTTTGCGTGCTTCATGCAGGTTTGCCAGCCGCGAAAGCGTGGTTCCCAGCCCGGCATGGGCTGCGGCGTTTTCCGGATCGAGCTCGATGGCGCGCCGGTACATTTGCACGGCCTCTTCGAAAAGATACCGCTGCGCCAGGGCATCCCCCGCCTGCGTAAAAAATGTGGCGTATCTCGGGTGGATATTCAAAACCTGTTTTGCCACCTTTTCAAAGGCACCGAAACGTTTGCGGTACAAAGCCAACTTTCCCTGCAACGTCAGGGCGTCCAGATGCGACGGATAGCGCTTAAGCAGCCGTTTGATGAGTGTTTCGGCCTTTTCAAAGCGTCCCAATTGCAGATAGAGATGGGCGGCATACGTTAAAACCTCGATCCGCTCCGGGTTTTCCCCCAACAATTCTTCGGCAATCTTAAGCGCCTGCTTTGGGTTTTTGGCCTCTTTCGCCCGCGCCAGCCCGATGCGGGCCGCCACCAGGCGCGGAT
>WFVT01000302.1 GCA_015491485.1 Candidatus Zhuqueibacterota bacterium | reverse complement strand
TCAGCACCGTCAGCGAAAAGGCGATATCGAAGGCGCGTTTGGCCACGGTGTAGCCCCAGCTTTCGGTGGGCAGCGAACGAATGCTGACGAGGGGCAGGCCATCGAAATCTTTGACCTGCGTTTTCGGGCGGATGATCTTCAGGAAATCCGGAACGATTTCCGCCTCGATGCCTTCGTATTCGCATTTTTCAACAATGCGCCGGATTTTATCGTAAGCGCGCACCGGCAGTGCGATGATCACTTTATCGACATCGTACTTTTCCACCAGTTCCGGCAACTCGCGAATGCGCCCCAGCACCTCAACGCCGTAGTCCTTCTTGAAATAGCCATTGCTGATGTAATCATCGAGCATGCCGATGATTTTCTAGCCGTATTCCGGATGATTGCGCACCGCCTGCACCACGCGCAGCCCCAGCTCGCCAGCCCCCACCACCAGCAGCCGTTTGACATTAAATCCGCGCTTGCGCAGGTAGCGGATCAGCCAGCGGAGGAACACGCGTTCTGTGCCGGAAAATACGAAAAGAATGATACCAAAGAGCAGAAACGTCAGACGGGAAAAAGAAACTTCCCGATAGAAAAAGGTGAATGCCGAGATCGCGCCCACCGTCGCCGCACTGGAAAGCAGAATAGGGATGGTATCGCTGAAAATAGATGCCGTACGGCGCGGCTCATAGACCCCAAACAGGGAAAAGAAAATCAGCGTGAGCGGCGCGGCCAGGGTCAAAACGATGAGATACGGATTCGGATCGGCGACCGCTTTTACCGGAATCCATCCGGAATAAAACCGAATCCAGAAGGCGACGATTCCGGCGACCAGAACCATGATGAGATCATTCACCACCAGCAAGGTGGAGAACAACCGCGGATGCTGCTTGACCATTGTTGATCCCTCGCTGTTTTCGGGACACCCTCCTGAAGCGTCCCCTCATCCTGAGTTGCAATCCCTAAAGGGAGGCGTTACCGCGATTTGTGATGGAAGACGATCACTCACGGCACGAGTTCAATCTCACTCTCAATTTTCGATTCAGCCTCAGCCGGCTTGAGCTCTTTCCTCACAGGAGTATAGGAAACGATTTCATATTGCCATTTTTTATTGTTTTTCACACACTGGTAAATTTCAGAAGTCCAATAAAAATCCTGATTGCTCAATCGTTTTTTAAACCAATCCGGAGCATGAATAGCGTACCGACCTATTTTGTATCCAAGCCACTTCGCCATGGTCTGGATGATGGCATAGGGCAATTGGGCTGGATTTTCATCTAAAACGAATTTCAGAAATTCTTTTAGATAATTCATCCCCCGCTGTTCATCCATACCCGCAAATTCCAACAAATCATGATATTGTCTTCGGTATAATCCTGTGTCGAAATAACGCCGGAACTCCTCTACGATAGTATAACGGTGTGAATGCTTTACGACTGCGTCCGCAACGTAAGCAATTTTATACCCCTTACGCAACAGCATGGCTACCGCCAGGGTATCTTCACCAGTTAGAGTGGGCCGAAATCCTCCGATTTCATCCAACGCGGAGTTCAAATAGGCCGCACATGAATTGGAACAGAAATAAACATAAACACCATACCTGGACACATCTTCAATACCGCGGAGGTGACTCTTATCCGGATAATTGAAATACCGCGGGAATGCTTCGAAAAGATCGGCGTTATCGTGCGGTATTTGTCTGGCATAAGAAACCACGGCTTTTTGTTCCAAAATCGGCTGAACCAGCTTTTCCAGCATATTTTTATGCGTCGGATATGCATCTGGTGTAATCATGACCACAATGTCAGTGCCAAGAAACTTGCGTGCAAATTCACGCGTTGCTCCATGATTAAATTGCCTTCGAGGTATAACCAGAGTTTCGGCACCCAATCGTTGTGCTTCCTCAACCGTTCCATCCTGAGAGGACGAATTCACCACCAAAACCCGGGGATTTAGCGGTGAATTCAAGATCGGTGGCAAACAGTGTTTTAAATGCCGCTTCGCATTATGAGTAATGACAATAACCCCGACGGTGCTCGTGCTTGATGCTTTTTTCATCTGTTCAATCCTGAATTAATCCACTATTTTAATGAAACAGCGAATTTCTCCTTGTAGTAATTGGCCAACTCATCCCAGGAACGCGGCTCATCCCAGTTCAGAGCCTTGGAATCGAGAATATCCGTGTTGATGCGAACTTTAGGCTCGGGAAAAGATTGCTGATCTTGCAACTCCAATTCGCATGACACGTCCAACCGTGCCGCCATTTCACGGGCGAACCGGCGGGCGAATGCCCCTTGCGTTTCAACATAGCCGCTTGGATTGATCTTTCCCGGCTTTTTTGTTCTGAATATTTCCAGAACAAAATTCGCATAGGCCCTCGCTAACAGGGAAACATGGATATTATCACGAACATATTTTGGAGTATTCACGGATGGTATTTTACCTGCCAGCCAGTTCTTGATCAGGTACGTTGTAAAACGCGGCTCTTCAAAAGGGCCAAAAGGATTGGGAATGACAAATTTTCCGATTGCAATACCGGCCATTTCGCAATAAAATTTCAAAATCTGCCAGCTCAACGTTTTAGAAAGTCCATATGGAGAAAAAGCCCGCAATGGTTTTTCGCCGGCACCTTCATCCTGTTCAAAAACACTCCCGGTGGCGACGACACATTCACAGTTCCGTTTACCCAAAATCTCCAGAACAGACCGAATACGGTATGTATTATTGGCCACAGCGGAATGGATATCAAAATCCAAACTTTTATAATTCGTTACATCTGCGGCATGATGGCATAAAACGTCCCACCCGGTTTCACTCGCGATGACATCCATAAATTTGTCGGAACCAAATTCGCAACCAAAAACGGGATTGCAATATTGAACGACTCGCTCAACCCGTTCACGACGTATATCGGCATATTCCTCCCGACTTTTCCGAAATATTGCAGTGATTTCATGGCCGGCTTCAGCCAGCTCTTTGATAAACCAGTAACCCGTGAACGAGCTACCGCCTGTAAACAATATTTTCATACCACCTCTTACGATCGACTTTCCAGATGAAATTCAGGATCAAAATCCGGGTGATTTCTGTCCTTGTCTGAAATCACTTGAGGCTCAATCGGCCATTGAATATTAAATTTCGGATCATTCCACCGGATACCGCGCTCAAACTCCGGCGCGTAATACGCTGATACCAGATAGAAAGCCTCTGTATCATCCTCTAAGGTGATAAAACCATGCGCGAATCCCTTCGGAACATACATCATGCGACGGTTTTCGGCGCTAAGCTCGGCTCCAAACCATTGACCGAAAGTGGGCGAATTAGGGCGAATATCCAGGATCACATCCCAAAGACGCCCCTTAATGCAGCGAACCACTTTAACTTCTGCATGGGGATCGAGCTGATAGTGCATCCCACGCAGGGTGCCTTTTTTGGCGCTCAACGAATTATTTATTTGAACGAATTCGGTTTCTAATTCGTGCTGTTTGAATTCCTGTTTACAAAACACCCGGGCAAAAAAGCCTCGATCATCGCCTTTCTTTTCCAAATCAATGATGTAAGCGCCGGGTAATGGAGTTTTGTTAAAAATCATTGGATTTCCTCCTGAATGCCTTACTTCGGCTTTTCACCAATCAAGCCATTATCCAAAATTCAGACGAGATGAGCTGCTTCGTCTTTTTCCAATTTATACAGCCGTTTCTTTAATGTACGCAAACGGATGAACCGGTCGCCTTCGAAATCCTCAATAGAAAAACCATGCTCAACAAATTTTTTATACAGTTCCTCGAGTCCGGATTCCAAATGATACTCCAATTTGAAATCCGGCAAAAGCTTATTCAGCAAATCGAATTTGACGCGATAATTTCGCGGGTCGGCGCCGACTTCTCCGGTGTAAACAATATTTGCCGATGGAATGAGTGCTTTCACGCGATCAGCGACATCGCGCACCTGGTAGTTTTCCTCATTGGCGCCAATATTTACGGCCTGATTGTGAATGACCTCCCGAGGCGCTTCCATGAAGGCGACAAATGCACGAGCAATATCTTTGCAATGCACCAGGGGACGCCAGGGGGTGCCGTCACTCATAATCCGGATGTCGCCGCGTGTATAGGCACAGGCTAATAAATTGTTGGCCACCAGATCAATACGTAGCATGGGAGAATGACCATAGGCTGTGGCGTTTCTCAAAAAGGCCGGCGAAAAATGCTCGTCCGCCAGGGCTTTCACACCCGCCTCGGTCTCAATTTTCGAGACGGCATAAGCGCTCACCGGATTGAACCGGGCGTTCTCATCCAGATCCAGCGATTCACCTTTGCCATAGATAGAACAACTGGACGAAAACAAAAATCGCTCTACCCCGGCTTGCTTTGCCATTTTCGCCAGATTGATAGACGCATCCCGATTGATGCTGTAAGTAATTTCCGGATTCAAATCGCCCATAGGATCATTTGAGATTGCCGCCAGATGCATCACACAATCGACACCATCGAGATCACCGGGGGTAATTTCGCGAATGTCTTTGACGAGCTCCTGATCTGGCAACGTAAACGATTCCCATTCACATCCTTCAAAAAGATTTAAATCGCATCCGATAACGGTATGCCCGGCCTGCTTTAATAAATCCACCAAATGCACGCCAATGTAGCCGCGATGTCCTGTAACGAAGACTTTCATCGTTTTTACCTTTCCTGGTTTTGGGGTTATCGCTCTTATCGCTCAAAACGCGCTTGCATTTAAAAATTCCAGGGCGCTTTGCCCGATTTCCAGAGATCGTTCAAATAATCCCGGTCACGCTGCGTATCCATACATGCCCAGAAGCCGGAATGCTTATACACGCTGAGTTCGCCATCCACCGCCAGGTCAGCCAGCGGCTTTTTCTCCAGCACACAACTTTCATCTGTAGTGAGATATTTGCGGAAATCGCGCCGGAAAAAGAAATAGCCTCCATTGATCCACTTTTCTTTGAATTCCGGTTTCTCCGCGAATTCGACAACTTTGTCCCCGTCCAGTTTAAATTCGCCGAACCTGGAAGGCGGATTCACTCCCAGCACGGTGCCAATCCGGCCATGCTGCAAATGGAACTCGAATTCATCAGCCAAATTGGCATTGGTCAGCCCATCGCCATACGTTACGGCGAAGTGCTCGGCATCGCCCAGATATTTGTCCACGGCGCGAGCCACTCGCGCACCAGTCATGGTTAACTCTCCTGTATATGCCAGAGTAACACGCCAATCCTGTTCATGATCCACCGAATGCACGGTGACTTCGTTGGTTTTCAATTCCACCGTAAAATCACTGTTCATGGATGGATAATTCAAAAAGTAGGATTTGATGACTTCCGCCTTATAGCCGAGACATAACACAAAATTTTTAAAGCCATATCGGCTATAAGTACGCATGATGTGCCACAGGATGGGGTGATTGCCGATGGGCACCATCGGCTTGGGGATAAATTCGGTCATTTCTTTCAACCGCGTCCCCAGACCGCCGCAGAGGATGAAAACGGGGATATTTTTTCGTCCTGAGTCCATTTTGTTCTCCTTATAAAAGCAACAATCAACACATTTCAAATTATGCAGCAACCGTTTCCCTTATATCCGGTGCAGTATTGCTTTCAGATTGCACCTGCAAGCGTTTCCAGGAAGTCAAATTAACTCCCAGCAACTTTTCCAGGGCATCCAATTCCTGATTGTATTCTTTTATCATAAAATCCGGAAATTGAATATGAACTTTGATTTCTTCCCCTTTAACAAAAAGCAGCTTTTGAACTATTGCATTGGTTTTTAGAAATCCGACCAACTGGGGCATTCCCATCTTTCTTAACAGAATGGCGACTTGCTTG
>WFVT01000301.1 GCA_015491485.1 Candidatus Zhuqueibacterota bacterium | reverse complement strand
CATCGAGAGTTTGCACGTGCGGGTGAAATGGTTTTGCTGCCCGCCCCCGGGAAGGAAAATAACCGATTGTGAATGCAAGCGACATGATCCGTCCATCACCACATCTTATTCGAATTGATGATCAGACTGAATTCACACTGGAGCAAGTTGGCTGCTCTTTTGCAATACAGCATGCGCTCCATGAAAATTTCAAAATACTCGGCGATGGGTGAAATTTTGGTGTCGATTTGTAAATCCAGTTTGATCAGCCGCTCGTCTTTGCGGACTTCGATTTGCGACCGTTCCACCGCATAATTGACCCGGTCGTGAATGTCAAATTTGATCATGTCCGGGTTGCGCACACGCGAGCGGTGGACATCGGATTTGTCCGCCAGGATCAGCGCCGCCGACAGCGGATTTACCGGCTCGCAGCCGCCTTCATCGTGACTGCCGATAGCAGCAACAATCTCGGCAATTTCATGCGGCTCCATCCCCATCTGCGAAAGCAGCACATGCGCCAGTACGGCACCGGAACTGGCATGTTCATGCCGGTTAATGGCATTGCCGATGTCGTGCAAATAAGCCGCAATGGCGGCCAGCTCGACAGTGCGCTCATCATATTCCAGCGCTGCCAGAATCTGACGGGCACGTTTGGCCACCAGGCCGACATGCCGGCGGCCGTGTTCGGTATAGCCCAGGATTTCCAAATTTCGGTCGGAGACCACAATGTAGGCATCGACCGCAGGGTGTTTCTTTACATCTTCCAGAGTAATCATAGCGGTTCCCAAACTGATTGGAGTGGAAGGTCTGATATCTTCATCTGGCAAGAGAAATACAGCAGTCCCCGGGCCGGGTTACCGCAGAAACGGATTGTTCAGCCGCTCAAAGCCGATCGTCGTGATTTCGCCATGTCCGGGCAATACTTTCACATTGTCATCGAGGACCATCAGCTTGTTTCGAATGGTGGAGATCAATTGCGGGTACGACGCGCCGGGAAGATCCGTCCGGCCGATAGAGCCATTGAACAGCACATCGCCGACTACAGCATATCCGTTGCCGATGAGCGAGATGCTGCCGGGGGTGTGGCCGGGGGTGTGCACGACCTCCATCTGGACGTTGCCAAAAGCAATGGTCTGACCGTCTTCCAATTCAATATCCACTGTGGGGATACCGGCCGCTTCCAGACCGAACATTTGAGCGGTTTGGGGGAGGTTCAGCAGAAAATCTTTGTCTAAAGGATGCATGGCGGTGGGCAATCCGGTGATGTCCTGAAACTTTTTCAATTGCAGAACATGATCCACGTGCCCGTGTGTCACCACAATTTGCAGCAATTTGACCCCGAGCTGCTCGATGGCGGACATGATGTATTCGATTTCATCCCCGGGATCGATGATGATGCCTTCGTTGGTGTCCTCACAGCTCAGGATGTAGCAGTTCATGGCAAACGGGCCGACCGGAATCTTTTCCCATCTCATATGGATTTCCTGCTCCGATAAATCTTGTATTTTTTCAACTGTTCAACCACTTTATAAGGAATAATAAAATTGCCGAACACATTTTGGTGACCCCGGAAGCCATGGAAATCGGAACCGCCGGTCATCAGTAAGCCGTATTTGCGGGCGATCTCTTTGAGCATCTGCTGGGTTTGATCGTCGTGGCTGGGATGAATGACCTCGATGCCGTCCAGGCCGGCGCGGATAAAACGCCGTATTAGGGATTGACTCACGCGGTTGCCTGGATGCGCCAGGATCGCGATGCCGTCGGCTTCGTGAATCAGGTGAATCAACTCTTCCGGAGAGTGCTGTCCTTTGTTCACGTGAGCCGGTTTCCCATCACCGATCCATAAATCAAACGCCTCCTGAAAGCTGGAAACGAGGCCGTTTTCCACCATGGCGGCGGCGATATGGGGCCTTCCGATGGAGCCGCCGCCGGCGCGCCGTAACACTTCCTCCAACCGCAAATGCAAGCCATAGGCGGACAGCTTTTTCAAGATCGCCACAGCCCGATTGCGCCGGGTGATTCGGATTTCTTCAAGGTAATGAGACAGCGTGTCGCTATCGATATCGATTAGATAGCCGAGAAAGTGCAGTTCCGTGCCGTTGACATGAGTGCCGAGTTCAATGGCGGGAATAATTTCGATGCCATATTGAGGAGCCAGTTTCAGGGCGGATTGCAGTGCCTCAACCGTATCGTGATCGGTAATGGCGAGCGCTTTCAGGCCGATTTCTCGGGCAATCCGCAACAACTCCTCCGGCGATAAGGAGCCGTCGCTGAATGTGGTATGCGTGTGCAAGTCGGCCCATGCCGTAATCTGATGCCGGGTTGAACCTGCGGATGTTGTCTTTCCTGTATCTGACAAGATGACTCCCGTCTTAAATTTTCGGTAATGTTACGCCCTGCTGGGCCTGATATTTGCCCTGTTTATCGGCATAGGAAGTTTCGCATTCTTCATCACTTTCGAAGAACAGTATCTGGGCGATGCCTTCATTGGCATAGATTTTTGCGGGGATGGGTGACGTGTTGGAAATTTCCAGAGTCACATGCCCCTCCCATCCCGGTTCCAGCGGCGTTACGTTTGTGATGATACCGCAACGGGCATAAGTGGATTTTCCCACGCAGATGGTCATAATGTTGCGCGGAATGCGGATATACTCAACCGTGCGGCCGAGAGCAAACGAGTTCGGCGGCACGATGCATACGTCCCCGCGGAAATCCACCAGTGAACGTTCATCAAAATTTTTCGGATCAACGATGGTGTTGTTGATGTTGGTAAAGATACGAAATTCGTCGGCAATGCGGATATCATAGCCATAGGAGGAGAGGCCGTAGGAAATGACGCCTTTCCGGATCTGCGTTTCGACAAAAGGCTCGATCATGCCGTGTTCGAGAGCCATTTTACGAATCCACTTATCAGATTTGATCGCCATAGCCGCCTCGTTTCATTGATTTATTGAGGTTGTGCTTCTTTGTACGATTTCGGCAACGACAATTTGCTGACCCAAATGCTGACCTCATAGAGGATAATCAAAGGACCGGCAAGCATCAATTGGGTAAACACATCCGGCGGTGTAATGATCGCTGCCAGGGCAAAAATCAACACAATACTATATCGGCGTTTCTGCCGCATAAATTCAGGCGTTACCAGGCCCATGCGGGTCAGGAAATAGGTCAGGACCGGCATCTCAAAAACGATGCCGAAGGTCAGTATCAGCAGCGTAACAAATTTGAGATATTCGCGGATGCTGATCTGTGCCACCAGATCGGCGCTTTGATAACTCAGAAGAAAGTTCAAACCGTAACGCAGAACCACTTCATAGCAGAAATAAGCACCCAGAAAAAAGAAAAAGGTTGAGAAAGCGACGATCCGCGGAATGTATTTTTTCTCATGTTCGAGCAGTCCCGGTGCCACGAACTGCCACATTTGCCAGAACACATACGGCAAACTGATAAAGATACCGGCAAACAGGGCCAATTTAATTCGCACCATAAAGCCTTCGGTGGGGGCCAGGAAGATGAGCTGGGCGACCGCTTCCTTCCCGGAATTCCCCGCAGCTTCGGCTTGCATATGAACCGCGGTCCGGAAAGGCTTCAGCAAAAAGTCCAGCACATAATCCGAGAACAGAAATGCAATCACGCCGCCCAAAATTACAGCGATGATGCTCCGGACGAGCCGCCAGCGCAGTTCCTCGAGATGTTCGAGGAACGACATTTCTTTATCATGCGTTTCTGAAGAGGTATCCATTACGCTCTGTTTTTCACCTTGCCCGCATTCACCGGGACCGGCCAGTTCAACTGCCACCGCGCCCAAAACGCTTTAGCCGGGCCGTTGGAATAGCCGCTCGATGCGCTCCGTTCCCATTTCGGTTTCACGATGGTAGCAGGAATCGTGAACAGCAGTCACTTCTAAGAACGCCGGTCCAATTCACGCAATTCATGAATGAACTCTTCAATATCCTGAAATTTCCGGTACACCGATGCAAAACGCACATACGCGATCTCATCGAGATCGCGTAGCGCCTGCATCACCCTTTCGCCGATATCCTGCGCCGGCACTTCCATGTGATATTCATCCCTGAGCTGCGACTCAATGCGATCCACCAGGTTCTCGATCATCTCTGTGGAAATCGGTCGTTTATTGCAGGCCAATTGCACACCGTGTCTCACCTTTTCACGGTCGAAAATCTCCCGACGGCCATCCCGTTTGATCACCATCAGCGGCGATTCTTCCACATATTCTTTGGTCGTAAAACGCCGGCCGCAGGACAGACACTCCCGGCGCCGGCGAATCGACCGCCCCTCGTTCACCGCGCGGGAGTCCAGCACCTTGGTGTCATTGTAACCGCAATAGGGACATTTCATGAGAAGGGATCATCCATTGGGTACATCATACAGCGGGAACCGGTCGCACAAGTCCTGTACCTGCCCGCGTACCCGCTCCAGCACCGTTTTGTTTTTGATATCTGACAACACTTTATCGATGAGAAAAGCGATTTCTCGCATCTCATCTTCTTTCATGCCTCGGGTGGTGAGCGCTGCCGTGCCGATGCGAATGCCGCTGGTCACAAACGGACTTTGTTCATCGAACGGCACCATATTTTTATTGACCGTAATTCCGGCGGCTTCCAGGGCTTCTTCGGCCTCTTTTCCGGTCAGCCCCCGGTTGCGCAGATCCACCAGCATGAGATGATTGTCGGTACCGCCGGAGACAATGTTGTATCCCAAATCCATCAGCTTCTGCGCCAGGGTCTGAGCATTTTTAATGACCTGCTTGGAATAGTTGACAAAATCCGGCTGCAGCGCTTCTTTAAACGCCACCGCCTTCGCGGCGATGACGTGCATCAGGGGGCCGCCCTGAAAGCCCGGAAAAACGTTGGAATCGATAATCTCAGACCATTTTTTCACCCGGCCCTTGGGCGTGGTGATGCCCAGGTCGTTCTCCGTGTCTTTGCCGATCAGGATCATGCCGCCCCGCGGGCCGCGCAGGGTTTTGTGCGTCGTCGTCGTCACGGCATGGCAGTGTGGCAGCGGGCTTTTGAGCAGTTTCGCGGCGATCAAACCAGCCGGATGCGCAATATCCGCCACCAGCTTCGCATCCACTTCATCCGCAATATCGCGGAAGGTTTTGTAATCGATTTCTCGAGAATAGGCGCTGGCGCCGGCAATGATGAGCTTCGGTTTTTCACGAAGCGCCATATCCCGCACCTGGTCCATATCGATCAGACCGGTTTCGCGATCGACGCCGTAAAACACCACACGGAACAGACGTCCGGAAAAATTGACCGGGCTGCCATGCGTCAAATGCCCGCCGTGCGCCAGGTTCATCCCTAAAATCGTATCCCCGGGATTGATAAACGCAAAATAGGTGGCGATGTTGGCCTGTGATCCGGAATGAGGCTGGACGTTGGCATGCTCGGCGTCAAAAAGTTGTTTGGCGCGCTCGCGGGCCAATTCCTCCACCACATCCACATATTCGCAGCCGCCGTAATACCGCTTGCCCGGATACCCCTCGGCGTATTTGTTGGTCATCACCTGCCCCATGGCCTCCATCACGGCCGGGCTGACGAAATTTTCAGAGGCGATCAGTTCAAGTTTTTCATTCTGCCGTTTGTATTCATGGATAATTGCCTGATGCACTTCGGGATCAGTCATGGATAGCTGTTTCACGATAGACCTCGCTTTCATTTCATCCAAACATCACTCATCGAACAGCCCCATCCGCCCCGATGCAGCTCAATGCGTTCACAACATTTTTGAAAGGCCTTCTGACCCAAATAGATTTTTCGGAGCGGCTTTTCAGTGCGTCTAAACAGACATGTGCCCGGTATGAACCGGGCACATGGTCACAATCATCAGGAATTGCCATTAAATATTGAAAGGATTATTGATAAATCCAGGTATAGCACGGATCGGTCGGCTTGGTCTTTCCTTTGTTCATAAAATAATCCGCCTGGGTCGGTAAAATCGGTTCCAGAGACCGCATGCGCGCTTCGGCTTCTTGCTTGAATTCGATGTCACCGAGCGCCTTTTTGAAGGTATCGTAGGCCAGTTTGGCAACCAGTTTATCATCGAAGTTATAATCGCGGCCGGCTTTCTTTTTGCAATCTTCGATCGTTTGTTCATAGATCCGGCCCAGAACGATATAACCGAAGCCGTAATTTTTATCCATGCGGATGGCGCGTTTTGCCCAGTTCCGGGCGGTTTTGAACTGTCCCAAACGCATGTAATTGTAGGCCACGTTGGCAACGGCACGCACATTGTTTGGATCAATTTTCAGAATGTTTTTATACTCTTGCAGCGCGTCCTGAAACCGTTCCTGCCGCTGATACACCCGTGCCAGGTCCTCCCGGATCACGATATCGTTGGGATCGAGCTGCAAATAGTATTTTAATTTCTCTTCGGCTTTTTGCCAATCCTTTGCCCGCATATAAGCCCGCGCCAGATCGAACACCAATTGCTTGTTATCGGGGCTTTTCTGCAGGGCTTCTTCCATCTGCTGCAAGGCGGCTTCTTCATCGCCGGTTTCACGCAGCAACGCCGTCAGAATCGTTCGCGCCTCAGCGTCGTTGGGATCCAACTCAATGATCTTCTGATAGGCGCGGATCGCCTCTTCGGTCATGTCGTTTTTCGCATACAGCGGGGCCAGCCGTTTCCAGTCCGCGAGGCTGTTGGGTTTGAGCTCCACGACTTTCTCGTAGTACTTAATCGCCGCTTCGTCATCGCCTTTGCTCATGGCGATATAGCCAAGGCTCCGATTGAGGAATACATTGTCCGGGAAAACTTCCAGTCCCAACTTGTACACCAATTCCGCAGAATCGACCTTGCCCAGCTCAAAGTAAGTCTGTCCCAGAAAGGTGTAAACATCCTTAAACCGGCGTTCCTTATCCAGCTCGATAACCTTCCAGAAATACGGTGCGACGCGATCGAATTCTTTGTTCTTGTAATTCTCCCGGCCGAGGCTCCAATTTTTTGCGACCTCAAACTTGCGGATCGAATCCTGGCGTGCCTTTTCGCGCGCTTCCATTGCGGCCTGTTCTTCGGGACTGATTTGCGGTGCGGTGGCGCAACCGTAATAGGCAACCCACACAAACACCAGAAGACCCAACACATGCGCAACAAAAGGAAAGATTTGCCGCTTTTTCAAACCTTTCACTTTTATCCCTCCTCGAAAATTCGGTTGCAATTTAGAAACAGGAGTTTCAAGAAAGAAATTATAGCCAAATCATCCAGAAAAATCAAGTAAAAGAATACATCCTAAAATATCCCGATGCCACAGCGATTCTCCCCCGAGTCCCATCACTCCGCCTAACGTTCGAACCACTTCTCGCCGCTGGTGATCCCCACCACCATTCGGAATACGTTCTCTTCCGCATAGTTTTTACCCAGCTTGCCCCGCCTGCCAAATTCAAAGGCAAAATCGATTTTACTGCGATAAAAATAATAGGGCAATGTAAAACCAAAAGTCACCACCTGCTCTTCCACCACCTCACCCAGATCATCCAGATAGGGCAAATTGCTGAGACGCACCCCAACGCGGTAACTCATCCGCCGGAAAATCCCCTCATTCTGATCGGTGGTGGGCGTAAATTCGATCCCCGTTGCCACCACTCGCACATCCGTGGTACGGGCGCCGAAGATCGTACCGCCTTCCACTTCGCTCCATTTCTGCAAATACATATCCGCCGCCAGCAACCACTTCTCGGATGGATAGAAGCTGACGCCCACGCCCTGGCTCAGCGGCAATTGCAACGTCCCGTCGGCGATATCCGTGCTCGGGCCAAACGAAAACGTGACGTTGCTGGTGTACTGAAGATTTGCCGGCAACGACACCACCGCCCCCACATTCAGGGTATTCAATGGGCGAATCACCACCCCGGCGCTGGCGCCGAGTCCGCGCATATAATAGGAAAACACATCGCGCGTATCCCGAAACCCGATGGTTTCGATGTCCACCTTCCAGATGCGCTCGATACGACCAAAGTACACATCCAGGCCGACTCCAAACACGAGGCGGGAACCGAGACTGCCGCCCAGCCGAAGGAATCCATGCGTCAGGGCGCCGCGGCCTTCCAGCGATTGCTCGCCCTGATAGGCTGTGGTATTGACCGGACCGGTCAGGCTATAGCTGACCTGCGTATAGGGCAACAACCCCAGGCCGATCCCCCATCCTTGCTTCACCGGAATGGCGACCTGAAAACTGTAGAAGTTGCTATTGGCGTATTCACCGGTTTGATCGCTGAGCGCAACGCGGTTTCTCTCCAGAAGCCCGCTGCCGTCGAACCGGGTGATGGAATAAAAACTCAACGCCGCCGGATTCATGTAGTGTAATGTGGAGCGATCCAGTGTGGCGATGCCTGCACCGCCCATGCCGGCGGCACCAATGGTGGTGGTGTATCGTGGCAGGCCGATGCCAAGGCGCGAATAGATCGAGTTGCCTGCGAAGCTCTGGCTTTCCAGTCCTAAAATAAGACCGCTGATGGCGATAATTGTTGCAAACGTTCGTCTCATCCTCATTCACCCGATTGTGCGTCAGCCGGAATGGTGTAATAAATTTTCAAATACGGCGCCTTTGAAGAATCCGTTTTGGTGCTGTAGAACGCCACACGGTATAATTCACGTTCCGGACGGCGGCTGACTAAAAGCATCCCAAAGTTTTCATTAAGGCCGAACGTCCAGTTTTGGACCTGTTGCGTGATATCCAGTCCAAGAAACTCGGTGGAAGTCAGCGCCACACCTCCGGTGGAGTTCACTGCATTGGCCGTATCCAGGACGGCGTTTATGGGATCCAGGCTCACCTCGGTCAGCCGGAATACATCAAACACGTGGCCGTCGCTCTCGCTCAAAAAAGACCTGGTGGAGTCGATGGTCAACACCAGTTGCGCGCGATTGATGGTGGCAAATTTCGGGATAACCGAAAGATCGAACTTGAGCAACGTCCGGTAGTCATCGCCGTCGCTGACATAGAGCGGGCCTTCCGGCAACGGCTCCGTTTCTTCAAAGATAAATGCATCCGCTGTCGGCGTAAACTCGGCCAGCAGCGTGGTATCGGTTCCGATTTTTCGGTAGCGCACGCGCAAAAACGGCTGTTTTTGAACCGAATTGATGGAATAAAACTGTTTTAAAAAATTTGCCTGGTCAATCTTAATGTAAATCCCGTAATTCTCCACAGTCGAATCGATCCACGACGTCATCAATTGAGGATCGATGCGGAAAACCACCGTATCGGTGTCCGCCGGGACAATTGTGGTCTCGCTCATGGGCTGGGGGTCATACTGATTGGCAAACTGTTCAAACGTGACTATGGACTCTTCCCAGGGCTGCAGCACCCGGTGTACGGTAGCACGGGCTTCCCCAACCGTGTCTCCCAGACTGGAAAAGGTAATCAGATGCAACTCGGCGGATTCAACGATACTGCTGTCCGGGAGTTTATTGAGCTGCACCAGAATCGAGGCACGTTTGTTATCCGCCTGTCCAAGAAGCACCAGCGGACTCTCACCGGTGTTTACGATTTTACCGGATGTCAATTCCAGTTCCGGCGGCCGGACAACCAAAGAATCAATTTTGCCGGCTTTATTGGCTTTTTCAATGTCAATCGGAGTTTGCTGAATGCATGCGGTTAAAAAGACCAGCCCAGTCAACAAAATCGCCGTCAGTTCTCGCTTAATCATTATTCTCCGCATCGCTCAATGGATGGATTTCGGTTTCGTAAAGTCGTTCGCCTTTCTTGTAAACCTGCCACACATGATTGATCCCAAAATGATAGGGCAATTCGGACAGAGATGTTACATGCCAGAGCACAAAATCCGCCTGTTTTCCCGGCTCCAGACTACCGATATCATGTTGCCGATCAATGGCCATCGCGGCGTGCAGGGTTGCCGCGGTCAATGCCTCGGCCGGCGTCATTTTCAGTTGCAGGGCCGCCAGGGTCAGCATCAGTTGCATATTTTCACACATGCAGGTGCCGGGATTGAAATCCGTGGCCAGTGCTACTGGCAGTCCTGCGGAGATCATCCGCCGCGCCGGGCCGTACAGGCTGCTCGACAGGAAAAAGTCAGCGCCCGGCAACATCACCGGCACCACACCGGCTTCCAAAAGCCGTTCATCCATCTCCGGAGGCGTATGCTCCAGATGGTCGGCCGATACCGCCTGCACCTCCACCGCCACTTCCGCTCCGCCGTTGTCGGTCAACTGGTCGGCATGAATTTTGGGCCGCAGGCCATAGTCTTTGCCGGCAAGCAGAATCCGGCGGGCCTCGGCCGCCGTGAACACATGGTCTTCGCAGAAAATATCGATAAACCGCGCGAGCCTTTCTTCGGCCACCCGCGGCAACATCTCACTAATAATCAACTCGATATATTGCTCGCGACGGTCGCGGTATTCATCGGGAATTTCATGCGCGCCCAAAAACGTCGGCACGATCTCGATGGGATGCTGCTGTGACAGGGTTTGCAGCACTTCGAGCGATTTCAGCTCGTCCTCCACCGACAGCCCGTAACCGCTTTTCGCCTCGATGGTGGTAGTGCCATGCGCGATGAAGCTGTCCAGCCGCGGCAGCAGTTTTTGCACCAGTTCCTCTTTGCTGGTCCGGCGCAGGTCGCGCACACTGAAGCGAATGCCACCGCCGGCCCGGGAAATCTCCACGTATGTCGCGCCTTTGATGCGGAGCTCGAACTCGTGCGCGCGGTGCCGCCCAAACACCGGGTGCGTGTGGCAATCCACAAATCCCGGCGTCACCAGCCGGTTCTGCGCATCGACCACCGTGGCCTGCGCCGCCTGTTCGGGCAGTTCCGCTTGCTCACCGATCCAACGAATGCGCCCGGCTTCGATCCACATGGCGCCGGGCGTGTATTCCGCCATGCGCCACAGTTCGCCATCGCCGCTCACCGGCGTGACGATGTGCGCATTTTTTATCACCACACTGTCAGGTCCGCTGCTCATGAAGGCATCATCGGAATTTTCACACCGCGTTCCCTGGCCACTTCAATGGCGCGTTCATAACCGGCGTCCACGTGGCGCATCACCCCGGTTCCCGGATCGTTGGTCAGCACCCGGCGCAGCCGCGCCTCGGCTTCGGGCGTGCCGTCCGCCACGATCACCTGCCCGGCATGGATCGAATAGCCAATGCCCACGCCGCCGCCGTGATGCACCGATACCCACGAGGCGCCGCTGACGGCATTGAGCAGGGCATTCAGAATCGGCCAATCGGCGATGGCGTCGGAGCCGTCTTTCATGCCCTCGGTCTCGCGGTTCGGCGACGCCACCGAGCCGCAGTCGAGGTGATCCCGGCCGATGACGATCGGTGCTTTCAGCTCACCGTTGGCGACCATTTGATTGATGGCCACACCGAATTTATCGCGCTCGCCGTAGCCCAGCCAGCAGATGCGCGCCGGCAATCCCTGAAATTCCACCCGCTTCTGCGCCATGGTGATCCAGCGCCGCAGCGCCTCGTCCTCCGGGAACAACTCCAGTACTTTTTGATCGGTTTTATAAATATCCTCGGGATCGCCGGACAGCGCCGCCCAGCGGAACGGTCCCTTGCCCTCGCAAAATAAGGGCCGGATATATTCCGGAACGAAGCCCGGAAAATCAAACGCATTTTTTACGCCCGCTTTATAAGCCTGTCCACGCAGGTTGTTGCCGTAATCGAAGGTCACCGCGCCCATTTTCTGCAGTTCCAGCATGGCCTGCACGTGCACGGCCATGGATTCGTACGCGCGCTTGATGTATTCTTGCGGATTGGATTGGCGCAACCGGAGGGCTTCCTCATAAGGCATGCCGTGTGGAACATAGCCGTTCAGCTCGTCGTGTGCCGACGTCTGATCCGTGAGCAGGTCCGGCACAATGCGCCGGCGCACCAGCTCGGGTAGCACATCGGCGGTGTTCCCGACCAGCCCCACGGACACGGCTTCACCCTGTTCACGCGCCTTCAAGACGATGTCCAGGGCTTCATCAAGGTTGTCGGTCATGCGGTCGCAGTAGCGGGTTTTCACCCGCCGCTGGATACGCTGCGGATCGACTTCAATCCCCAGGAAAGCGGCCCCGTTCATGGTGGCAGCCAGCGGCTGGGCACCGCCCATCCCGCCAAGTCCGCCGCTCACCACCAGCTTGTGGCGCAAATCGCCTCCGAAATGCTTCTTCGCCGCGGCGGCGAACGTTTCGTACGTGCCCTGCAAAATGCCCTGCGTGCCGATGTATATCCAGCTTCCGGCGGTCATCTGGCCGTACATGATCAGGCCGCGGTCCTCAAGATCGCGAAAGTATTCGGAGGTGGCCCATTTGGGGACCAGCAGCGAGTTGGCAATCAGCACGCGCGGCGCATCCGGATGCGTGCGGAAAATACCCACCGGTTTGCCGCTTTGCACCAGCAAGGTTTCGTCGTTTTCCAGCTCCTGAAGACTGCGGACGATGGCATCGTAGCAATCCCAGTTGCGGGCTGCCTTGCCCGAACCGCCGTAAATGATCAGTTCGTCGGGCTTTTCCGCCACCTCGGGATCGAGGTTGTTCATCAGCATGCGCATGGCGGCTTCCTGAATCCACCCTTTGCAATGCAGGGTGGTGCCGCGCGGAGCACGGATCACGCGTTTTTCACCGCTCATTTTGTAACCTTGTCGAATCGGCCTTATGAAAATTTTTAAACAGTGGTTAATATAAAAAGAAAACCCGGTGAAACAAAGCGGAATTTCGGAACCGACGAACGCCTGAACCGGCACTCCGCCGTCAGGATGCAGAGCCCGAAACCGCTATATTTTGATGGTCTCAGCCTGCCGCTGAGTGGTATCGTACATCACAAACGTGGGGTTGCCGAACCGCCCCATGACCTCCCCGGGATTGATGAAATCGCACTCATCGATGCGGTCGATTTTATGAATATGGTTATGTCCGTAAAACACCGCATCGTACCGGCCGCTGGCCGCAATCGGTTCGGCGATTTCAGGATAATGATTGACCGCAATTTTCAGACCGCCCAGATCCAGATCGGCGAAATCGCCGTGCAGAGTGACGTGATCGAACCCGGAGGCGATATTGGAAAGCAGAAACTTGTCCCCGTCGTTGTTGCCGAAGACCACGTGAATGGGCTTTTCAAAGCCTTCAGCAATTTGTTTCAGGGTGAAAGGAGCACAAAAGTCGCCACAAAAAATCAACGCATCTGCGGAACGCGCCTTTTTCAGCGCTTTCTCCAAATTCCAGATATTGTCATGCACGTCCGACATCACGGCGAGCTTCATCATGCCCTCCTTTCTGCAGTGCCCTGCAGGGTTGGATGGTGAATGTATGGTTGATGATAAGACTTTCGGTTGGTCCGGAATTGGAGGACCGGCACACGCTAACTTGTGGATTATTTAACGCTGCCAGGGATTGGAACCCTGGCAGCGTTGAAATTCTGGCAGCGTTGAAATCCGGGCAATGAGAGAGCCCGGCGCACCAACAAAAAAGCCAGAAAAGCAGGTGCGCCTTTCTGGCCTTTGAATCTCTTCCATCATTCGGACAGCCGTTTACTCTTCGGGCGTTTGTTCGGGTTGAGCTTCGGCTTGTTCTTCTTTGCGTTTTTTGCGTTCGGCGCGCTTTTCCTGCGCAGCCTGCTGCTTTTCGATTTGAACGCCTTCATAACCGACCAGTTCCAGGATGGCCATTTCCGCGCCATCGCCTTTGCGCCGGCCCAGCTTGATCACCCGCGTGTAGCCGCCGTTGCGGTTTTCATATTTCGGCGCAATTTCATCGAAAAGCAATTTGACGATTTTACGGTGTGGAATGAACCGATATACACGCCGCCGCGCTGCCACATCACCGCGTTTACCGAACGTAATCATGCGCTCGGCCCACCGCCGGGCTTCTTTTGCCTTGGCGACCGTCGTCCGAATCTGCTTATGCTCGAACAGCGCCGCCACAAGGTTCGACAGGAGCGCCTTGCGATGGCTGACCGTCCGTCCCAGTTTTTTATGATCTTTTGCGTGTCTCATTGCTCTCGATTCCTTTCAAAACCGCTTAATCTTCTTCTTTCAGATATTTGTCAACATCGAATCCGAAATGCAGGCCTTTTTCTTCCAGAATTTGCGTCAGCTCCTGTAACGATTTGCGACCGAAATTGCGGAATTTCAACATTTCCTGCTCATCTCGGCGCACCAGATCGGCGATCGTTTTAATGTTCGCCGCCATCAAACAATTGTGCGAGCGCACCGACAGCTCCAGCTCATCCACCGGCATCTTCAACAATTTGCGAATGCGGAGCACCTCTTCATCCACCTCTTTTGGCTCTTCTTCTTCCGGTTCGATATCGAAATTGATAAACAGTTGGATGTGCTCCATTAAAATTTTGCCGGCATACGTCAATGCATCATCGGGAGTGATGCTGCCGTCGGTGGTAATTTCAAGAATCAGTTTTTCATAGTCCGTTCGCTGTCCCACCCGCGTATTTTCCACGGTATAAGCCACGTTTTTAATCGGTGTGTAGATGGAATCAATCGGAATCGTCCCGATTGGCATATCCGGATACTTGTTCTCCTCAGCCGGCACGTAGCCGTGTCCACGACCGATTCGCAGTTCCATACGGAAGCTGGCATCTTCATCCAGAGTGGCGATATGGTGATCCGGGTTCAGAATTTCAAAGTCGGTTGTTCCGTTCTGCAAATCTCCTGCACGCAGTTCGCCAGGTCCCTTGGCTTCAATCACCACCTTATCCGGCTTTTTGCTGATCAACTTAAAGCGCACTTCCTTTAAATTGAGGATGATTTCGGATACATCTTCCATCACGCCGGGGATGGTTGAAAATTCATGCTGGATGCCATCAATCCGAATGGATGTAATGGCAGCCCCGGGCAGCGAAGAAAGCAACACCCGTCGCAGCGCATTGCCGATGGTGGTTCCGAATCCGCGTTCGAGGGGTTGGACTATGAACCGGCCAAATGTGGTTGAATAGGTGGATTCGTCTAATTCAACCTTGTCTGGCATTTGGAAATTAGGCCAACTCATAGAATTTCTCCATTATTGATATATTTATCAGCAATCGATCCTAATTATTAAACACTCCGTGGCCGACCGATCGGGCATTCATCAGGACGTCAGCCGTTATTTCGAGTACAACTCCACAATGAGCGACTCGTTCACGTCCACCGGAATGTCCGCTCGCGAGGGGATCTCCAGCAGGGTTCCGCTCAGCGCCGCTTTGTTGAGGTCCAGCCACGGCAACTGTTTGCCCTCGCGCATGCGCCGCAACGACTGATGGATCAATTCCAGTTTGCGGCTCTTTTCACGCACCTTCACCACATCGCCCGGTTTCAGCAGGAAAGACGGGATATCCACCACCCGATCGTTGACCATGATATGACGATGGCGCACAAGCTGACGGGCTGCGGCGCGGGACGGTGCAAATCCGAGCCGGTAAACGATGTTGTCCAACCGGCGCTCCAGCAAACGAAGCAGGTTCTCGCCGGTGACGCCCTTTTGACGTGTGGCCCGCTCATAGTAATTGTGGAATTGCCGCTCGAGGACGCCATAAATTCGGCGCACCTTCTGCTTTTCGCGCAATTGCATTCCGTATTCGGATTGTTTGAACATGCGGTTTCTGCCGTGCTGTCCCGGAGGGAAATTCCGGGTTTCGAGAGGACACTTCGGCGACGTGCATTTCGCCCCTTTCAGGAACAACTTTTGTCCCTCTCTACGGCAGAGTTTACATACAGGCCCTATGTATCGTGCCATTTATAAGTTCAACCTCCAGCAACCAATGATCTGTTGATTCGTTGACTTTTTCTCATTAAACCCGTCTGCGTTTGGGCGGACGGCACCCGTTATGCGGAATCGGGGTGACGTCGCGGATGGCCGTTATTTCAAGGCCAGCCGCCTGCAACGCCCGCACGGCTGCCTCACGACCGGCTCCCGGGCCTTTGACCAGGACTTCCACCCGAGCCAGTCCCAGATCCATCGCCTCTTTGGCAGCCGCTTCCGCTGCCACCTGCGCCGCAAACGGAGTGGATTTACGGGACCCCTTGAATCCGACCTTGCCACCCGATGCCCAGGAAATCACATTACCGTACACATCCGTAATCGTCACAATCGTATTGTTGAAAGTCGCATGCACATGGGCAAGGCCGTTGGGATCAACTTTTTCTTTCTTTTTGGTTTTTCTTCGCTTTGGAGATGCCAAAGATAAACTCCTCTATTTTATGCGTCCAATGTTCACTCAGACTGCCCATTCTATTACTGATTTCAAGAGTACCATTAGCGTTTTTTGATACCAACCCCGCGCTTGCGTCCTTTGCGGGTGCGCGCATTGGTGTGCGTGCGCTGACCACGAACCGGCAGGCCGCGGCGGTGTCGCAGCCCACGGTAGCAGCCAATGTCCATCAACCGCTTGATGTTCATCTGCACCTCGGTGCGCAGTGCACCTTCGACCTTGTAGTCCGAACCAATGACCTGGCGGATCTTGGCGACGTCCTCACCGCTGAGATCTTTGACACGAATATCCGGATCAATGCCGGCTTTCTTCAAAATTTCCGCCGCCGAATGGCGTCCAATGCCGTAAATGTAGGTCAGCGCTATCTCGATCCGCTTATCACGCGGCAGGTCAACTCCAGCTATACGAGCCAATCGAAGCCTCCATTCAGTTGGTTAAATTATCCCTGGCGCTGTTTGTGTCGGGGATTTTTACAGATCACGCGAACTTTTCCTTTACGCCGGATAATTTTGCAATGTTCGCAAATCCGTTTCACCGAAGCACGTACTTTCATTTTCTACCCTTTTTATTTATAACGATAGACAATACGTCCGCGGGTCAAATCGTAAGGCGACAGTTCGACCGTCACCTTATCGCCCGGTAAAATCTTGATAAAATGCATCCGCATTTTGCCGGAAATATGGGCTAACACTTTATGCCCGTTTTCCAGCTCCACTCGAAACGTGGCGTTGGGAAGCGTTTCGATAATCGTTCCGTCAACGCGAATGGGTTCGCTTTTCGCCATAAATTTGCTCTAACCCTTCTGTTAAAATTTCTGGCCCGTCTTTTCGAATCACCACGGTATGTTCGAAATGCGCCGATAGCGAACCATCGGCGGACCGGACCGTCCAGCCGTCTTCATCCGTGATGACATCGTAGGTACCTGCATTGACCATCGGTTCGATAGCCAGCACCATGCCCGGTCGCAACCGGGGCCCCCGGCCGGGTTTGCCATAGTTCGGAACCTGAGGATCTTCATGCAGTTTTTTGCCGATGCCATGTCCGACCAGTTGTCGCACCACGGAATAGCCGGCTCCTTCCACATGCTGCTGGATGGCATGGGAAATATCGCTCAGCCGGTTTCCATAACGTGCCTGCTCAATGCCCAGCATCAGTGCTTCATGGGTGATGCGCAGCAAACGTTGCGTCTCCTCATCGATCTCGCCGATAACGTAGGTCATGGCGGCATCCCCATAATAGCCTTCTTTTTCAACGCCGACATCCACTTTCACGAGATCACCGGCTTTAATGCGGCGGTGATTGGGAATGCCGTGTACCACTTCGTCATTTACAGAGATGCAGGCACTTGCCGGAAACCCCTGATATCCTTTGAACGCGGGACGAGCATGATGTTTGCGAATGAACGATTCAATTTCGGCATCCAACTCGGAAGTCGTCATCCCTTCTTCAATGATCTCGTCCACCATGGTCAGCGTTGCAACCACGATCTCGCAGCTTTGCCGAATGAGCTCGATTTCTCTTTCATTACGAAGATGAATCATCTCGTTTCCGTATCTCTTCCAGCTTGCGCTCGATTTCGTCCCGCACTTTTTCGATATTCAAAGAGCCGTCAATATGAACCAACTTGCCCTGCGATCCATAATATTCTTTGAGCGGCCGGGTTTGTTCTTCATACACATTCATTCGGTGCAGCACCGTTTCTTCCCGGTCATCCGACCGCTGGATGATCTCCCCACCGCAACTTTCACATTTTCCGTCGGCAGGGGGCGGGTCATAAATCAAATTATAAACACGGCCGCATTTCACACACACCCGCCGCTTGGTCAGCCGTTCGAGAATGCGTTTTTTCGAAACTTCCAGACTGATGACCGCCGTAATCGAGCGGTTCATTTTTCGCAGCAGATGATCCAGCTCCTGGGCTTGCGATACGGTGCGCGGAAAACCGTCCAGAATGAAACCGTTTTGCGCATCGGGTTCTTTCAGGCGCGCTTCAACCAAACCGATCACCACCTCATCCGGCACCAGCTCCCCCGCATCCATGTATTTTTTCGCCTGTAACCCCAGCGGTGTTTTTCGTGCCACCGCCTCTCGCAGAATGTCCCCGGTGGAAATTTTGGGAATGTGATATTTTTCGGACAGTAACGTCGCTTGCGTTCCTTTTCCAGAACCGGGATAACCAATGAATATTAATTCCATTTAGCCGCCCAGGCACAAAATCTCATTGCCCAAATTCAGGCCGACACATCGCTTCGCCGTGATCCTGAGGAATCAGGCGAACCGCTTTCTGCCCTTGATTCGTCCGGTCTTCATAAAGCCGTCATAATGCCGCATCAGCAAGTGCGACTCCAGTTGCTGCAGCGTATCCAACGCCACGCCAACGATGATCAACAGCGAGGTTCCGCCAAAAAACGAGGCAAAATTGTACGACACGTTGGTGACTTTCACAATCAGATACGGGAAAATGGCAATGAACGCCAGAAAGAACGACCCCGGCAGGGTTACTTTGGTCAAAATATTGTCAATATATTCCGCCGTTTTCTTGCCGGGACGCACGCCAGGAATAAAGCCGCCGTATTTCTTCATGTTATCCGCCACATCCACCGGGTTAAAAGCAATGGCGGTGTAAAAATAGGTAAAAAAGATAATCAGCGTCGCATACACCAACTGATATACCAGCGAATCCAGGCTGAAATAGAGCTGCACGGTGTTCATGAATTCGCTGTTCGGGAAAAACGTGGTGATGGTTTGCGGAATAAACATGATCGACTGCGCGAAAATGATCGGCATCACGCCCGCGGTATTCACGCGCAGCGGAATGTGCGTGCTCTGTCCGCCGTAAATGCGGCGTCCCACCACCCGCTTTGCATATTGCACCGGGATTTTACGCGTCGCCTGGGTGATAGCAACGACCGCGGCCACAGTCACGGCCATGATCGCCAGCAGGATCACTTCGGTCAGCAATTGCCGGTTGCCGCCGGCTAACTGCTGCCACTCATCCAGAATCGCATTCGGGAACACGGCAATAATTCCAATAAAAATGAGCAGCGAAATGCCGTTGCCGATACCGCGTTCGGTGATCTGCTCGCCCAGCCACATGATCAGGACAGTACCGCTGGTCAAAACGAGCATGGTCATCAACCGGAAGCCCCAGCCCGGATTCATAACCACAGCAAGGCCTTCCGGTGTGGGCGGGATATTCTCAAGGAACACGCTCACGCCGTAGGCCTGCAAAGCGGATATCAGAACCGTACCATAACGGGTGTACTGGGTGATTTTCTTGCGGCCTTCTTCACCCTCTTTCTGCAGCCTTTGGATGAACGGGCTTACCGCGCCCAGCAACTGAATAATAATCGATGCCGAAATGTAAGGCATGATTCCGAGGGCAAATACGGTGGCCCGGCTAAAGGCGCCGCCGGCGAACATATCGTACAGCCCGAACAGGCCACCACCTCCGGCTCGTTCAAAAAAACTGAGAAGCGCATCCGCATTCACGCCCGGAATCGGAATGTGGCCACCGATCCGATACACAACCAAAATCAGCAGAGTAAAAATAATCCGCCGCTTCAGCTCCGGAATCTTAAACACGCTTTGAAAGCTACTCATCATAGCCGAATTACCTTTCCTCCCGCCTTCTCGATTTTCTCAACCGCCGACTTGCTAAAAGCATGCGCGGAAATTTCGAGCGGCCTGGTAATGTCTCCGTCTCCGAGAATCTTAACCGGTTGATCTTTTTTATCAATAAGCCGCAATTGGTGCAAAACTTCCGGGGTCACCACATTTTCAGTGACTTTCCGCTCCAGATCATCCAGGTTGACGATTTGATATTCTTTCCGGAAAATATTGGTAAAGCCGCGTTTGGGGACCCGGCGCTGCAGCGGCATTTGCCCACCTTCAAACCACGGCGGCACTCCACCGCCCGAACGCGACCGTTGCCCTTTGTGTCCCCGGCAGGCGGTACCGCCATGTCCGGAGCCTTCACCACGTCCGACTCGTTTCCGTTTCTTGCGAGATCCTTTTGCGTAGCTTAAATTGCCCAGGTCCATGTCTATCAACCTTCAGCTAATCTTAAATTTCTTCCACTTTAATGAGATGCTGCACCTTGGCGATCATACCGCGGATCTGCGGCGTATCGTTATGTTCCACCGTATGACGGATTTTCCGCAACCCCAGCGCCCGCATGGTGCGCCGATGACGCTCCCACTGTCCGATCAGGCTGCGCACCTGGGTGATGCGAAGCTTCTTTGATTTTTTCTTGGCCATGCTTGTTTACTCCCGACTAAACCGTTGTTTTATCGAACAACTCGGGAAGAGTGAGTCCACGCTTCCGCGCCAACGTTCTTGCATCCATCAGCTCTTCCAGCGCCTTCATGGTGGCTTTGACGACATTGTGCGGATTGGAGGAACCGATGGATTTGGTTAAAATATCCTGAACTCCGGCCGCTTCCAGCACCGCGCGCACCGGCCCACCGGCAATAACGCCGGTACCGGGAGTCGCCGGTTTCAAAAACACCTTAGCGGCGCCGAATTTAGCCACGGTCTCATGCGGAATGGTGCCGTCGATCAAAAAGATGCGGCGAAGGTTCTTTTTGGCGTTTTCCGAGCCTTTGGAAATGGCATCCGATACTTCGTTGGCCTTTCCGAGGCCCACGCCCACATGACCTTTGCCGTCGCCCACCACCACAATGGCATTAAACGAAAAACGACGGCCGCCTTTAACCACTTTGGCGCAGCGGTTGATATGAACCACGCGCTCTTTCAAATCCAGTTCACTGGGATTGATTCTGACTCTTTTTTTCCGCACCGACGATTTCTCCACGGTTAAAATTTCAATCCGCCTTCACGTGCACCTTCGGCAAGCGCCTTGACCCGGCCGTGATACAGATATCCGGCTCGATCAAAAACCACTTTCTCGATTTTCAACTGCTTGGCTTTTTCTGCAATGGCCTTGCCGACGATAAAGGCAACTTCGGTTTTCGACTTGGCTTTTTGTATTTCCGCTCGCAAATCTTTATTTAAACTGGAAATACCAGTCAGGGTGCGCTGCTGGGTATCATCCACCAACTGCGCATAGATATTCTTATTGCTTCGGAACACTACCAGGCGCGGCCGCTCCGGGGTTCCGGTGATCTTTTTCCGGATCGAGCGGTGCTTTCTTTTCCGCGCCAGTTCGCGATCAAATCGTTTGAACCCCATTCTTCCTGAAGTCCTTTAATAAATGTGTTCAGTGAATAGTTCAGGTCTTCAATTCAAGCAAACTTACTTACCAGCCGTCTTACCGGCTTTTTCACGTACATACTCGCCTTCGTAGCGGATGCCCTTGCCTTTGTACGGCTCCGGCTTGCGGAACGACCGGATTTTGGCCGCCACCTGTCCCACCAGCTCTTTGTCAATCCCGGACACTTTAATGCTGGTTGGATTTTCGCATTCCACCTTGATCTCTTCCGGCGGCACGAATACGATGGGATGCGAATAGCCAAGGTGCAGGGTCAGCCGGTTACCGCGCATCTCAGCCCGATAACCCACGCCACGAATCTCCAATTTTTTCTCAAATCCCTTGGCGACGCCTTCCACCATATTGGCAATCAGCGAACGGTACAATCCGTGCAGCGCCCGGTACATTTTGTTGTCCGAAGGCCGCTTCACCACAATCTCGCCATTCTCCACCTCGGTCTGAATTTGCGGATGAATCTCCCGCTTCAGCTCGCCCTTGGGGCCTTTGACCGTCACGGTGTTTCCTTCGCGCTTAAATTCTATGCCTTCAGGCAAGGGGATTGGCTTTTTTCCGACTCGAGACACTTTGCATTCCCTACCGTTTAAAGTTCATTACCAGACATAGCACAGCACCTCGCCCCCGACGCGCAATTTACGGGCGTCGCGATCGGACAGAATGCCCTTGGAGGTGCTCAAAATGGCAATACCCAGATTATTAAAAACCCGAGGAATCTTATCAACATTCACATACCGGCGCTGTCCGGGCTTGCTGACCCGCTTCAAGCCCTGGATCACGCAATTTTCATCCTCATCATATTTGAGATAAATGCGGATAATGCCTTGCTTGTTGTCTTTGATGACCAGGTAATCCTGAATAAACCCGTATGCATGCAGGATTTTGGTCATTTCCACTTTCAATTTCGATGCCGGAATATCGACTTTACGGTGCTTGGCTTTTCCGGCATTGCGAATTCGCGTCAAATAATCCGCAATTGGATCGGTCATACTCATGGAATTGACATCCCTTTTGTTTAGTCTTACCAGCTCGCCTTTCTCACGCCCGGGATTTGGCCCTCCAGAGCCAGCTCACGAAAGCAAATACGGCAGAGGCCGAATTTGCGCAGATAGGCCCTGGGTCGGCCACAGCGTTTACAACGATTGTAGGCACGAACCTTGAATTTCGGCGGACGTTTTGCTTTTTCAATCAATGCTTTTCGAGCCACGATTCAAAATCTCCTTCACGATTGACGTTTGCGGAACGGCATTCCAAAGGCAGCCAACAAAGCATAAGCCTCTTCATCGGTTTCGGCTGTGGTCACAAAGGTGATGTTCATGCCGCGGATGCGATCGACCTTGTCGTAATCGATCTCCGGGAAAATAATCTGCTCACGCACGCCCACGGAGTAATTCCCGCGCCCGTCGAACGCCCGGTCGGGCAAACCACGGAAATCGCGAATCCGTGGAACGGCGATATTGATATAGCGGTCGAGAAATTCATACATCCGCCATCCGCGCAGAGTGACAGCGCAGCCGATCGCCATCCCCTGACGCAGCTTAAAATTCGAGATCGATTTTTTGGCCCGCGTCACTTTCGGCTTTTGGCCGCTAATCACGGCCATATCAGCCATGGCGTTTTCCAGATTTTTGCTATCTTCAACGGCATTGCCCACGCCCATGTTCAGCACAATCTTTTCCAGCCGCGGTACCTGCATGATGTTTTTATAATTAAACTTTTTCATCAGCTCGGGCACCACGTTTTCTTTATAGTGTACTAAAAGGCGCGGTACGTAGCCGTTCTTTTCGGCTTTTTTGCTTTTGCTACTCTTGCTCTTGGCGTCTTTTTGGGTCTCTTTTTTCGTGCTCATCTTTAGCTACCAGACACTATCATTTCACCACATTTCTTGCAGGTGCGAACTTTCCGGCGACTCTTTTTTTCATCACCGGAAGTAAATTGGTAACTCACCCGCGTGGGTTGATTGCATTTGGGACAAATCAACATCAGATTGGAAATATGCATCGGCGCCTCTTTTTCCACGATCCCACCTTGCGGATTGGCCTGCGTGGGCCGCATGTGGCGCTTGATTAAATTCAATCCCTCGACAATGGCGCGGTTCTTCGCCGGGAACACCTTCAAAACCCGCCCTTTGCGACCGCGTTCATCGCCGGAGATCACCATCACTTGATCGTCTTTTCGAATATGCATGGTTGTTGACTCCACCCGTATCCTCTCTCTACAAAACTTCAGGCGCTAAGGAGATGATCTTCATGAATTGCTTATCGCGCAGCTCGCGAGCCACCGGGCCGAAAATACGCGTGCCGCGGGGCTCCCGACGATCGTCCACCAGCACAGCCGCGTTCTCATCGAACCGAATGTAGCTGCCATCCGGACGCCGGACTTCTTTTTTGGTTCGCACGATGACGGCTTTGGCGACATCTCCCTTTTTCACCATTCCGCCCGGTACAGCCGACTTGACAGACACCACGATCACGTCACCGATTCCGGCATATCGTTTCTTGCTGCCGCCGAGCACTCGGATGCACATCACTTTTTTCGCGCCTGTGTTGTCTGCAACGTTTAGTCTTGAATATTCCTGAATCATAACCTTGCCTCACTCCAAAGTGCGCAGTTCGCTCGCTTCCATTATTTGGCTTTTTCGATGATCTTCACCAGTCGCCAACGTTTGCGTCGGCTCAGCGGACGCGACTCCATAATCATGACCGTATCGCCAACACCGGCCTCGTTGTTCTCGTCATGCGCCATAAATTTCGACGTCTTGCGGTAGTATTTCTCATAAATGCGGTGCTTCACCAGCCGTTCCACCGCCACGACAATGCTTTTATCCATTTTGGCGCTGACCACGCGGCCGACTTTGGTTTTGCGATTCCCTCTTGTCTTTTGCTGCTGCATCCCTTATTCCTTACCCAGAATGGTTTAATGCTCTTGCGGACTCTCGGGACGTTTGCCCAGTTCGATTTCCCGCAAAACGGTTTTCAAACGGGCGATATCCTTGCGAATTTCGCGCAAACGCATCGGATTTTCCAATTGCTGCATGGCATGCTGGAACCGCATATTCTGATATTCTTCCAGCGCATCCATCAGACGGTCTTCCAGCTCTTTGCGCGAAAGCTGATTGATTTCCCACATCTTCAACATGGTTTATTCTCCGTAGTCGCTACGGGTCACAAATTTGGTCTTGATCGGCAACTTATGCGATGCTAAACGCATGGCTTCCCGGGCCAGCTCCTCAGGAACGCCGGCAAGCTCAAACATGATCCGGCCCGGCTTCACCACCGCCACCCAGTATTCCGGCGAACCCTTTCCTTTGCCCATGCGCGTTTCAGCCGGCTTTTCGGTTACCGGTTTATCCGGGAAAATCCGCACCCAGACCTTGCCACCGCGTTTGACATGCCGGGTGATGGCAATACGTGCCGCTTCGATCTGCCGTGCGGTTATCCACGCCGGTTCCAGTGCTTTCAGCCCGAATTCACCGAACGAAATGGTCGAGCCCCGAACCGCCTTTCCGCGCATCCGGCCCCGGTGCTGCCGCCGAAACTTTACCCGTTTAGGCATTAACATGATGATTCCGCTCCTCGATTGGCAAAACGTTTCCGTTCAGAATTGCGTTTACTGATAGACTTCGCCTTTGAAAATCCACACTTTCACACCGATGGTGCCGTACGTCGTTTTCGCCGTGGCGCGGGCGAAATCGATATCGGCGCGCAGCGTGTGCAATGGAATTCGGCCTTCTTTGTACTGTTCTTTCCGGGCCATTTCCGCACCACCCAAACGACCGCTGCAAATGATACGAATTCCCTGAGCCCCCATCCGCATGGTCGAGGTAATGGCTTTTTTCATGGCGCGCCGGAAGGAGATTTTCTGCACCAACTGGTGCGCAATATTTTCGGCCACCAGATAAGCATCGAGTTCCGGCCGCTTGATCTCCTGAATATTCAAATGCACTTCTTTATTGGTCAGCCGTTGCAACTCTTCCTTCAATTTATCCACTTCCTGCCCTTTCCGGCCGATAACAATGCCGGGACGGGCGGTATGGATGGTCAGGGTAATCTTTTGCGCCGTACGCTCAATTTCAATGCGCGAAACCGCCGCCCGCTGCAACCGGGTGCGGATGTACTTTCGCAACATCAAGTCTTCTTCAAGGACATCCGAAAAGTTCTTTTCATCGAACCATTTCGAATCCCAATCCCGGTTGATTCCAAGGCGAAAGCCGATTGGATGGGTTTTCTGTCCCAAGGTTCCTCCTCTACGCTCTAATCGTTTTTATTCGTATCCGAAACCACGACGGTAATATGGCAAAAACGTTTGCGAATCCGCATGGGGCGGCCCATGGAGCCTGCACGAAAACGTCGCATGATGGGACCGCCGTCCACCCAGGCCGCCTTAATGACCAGCTCGTGCGGATCGACCTTTGAACCGGCTTCGGAATTATTCAACATATTGGCAACCGCCGACCGAACCGTCTTCTCGATGGGGACGGCGGCTCGTTTTCCGGAAAAATGCAGAATATTCAATGCGTCATCCACGCTTTTGCCGCGCACCAGCTCA
The DNA here is from genome assembly GCA_015491485.1 of Candidatus Zhuqueibacterota bacterium. GTDB lineage: Bacteria > Zhuqueibacterota > Zhuqueibacteria > Zhuqueibacterales > Geothermadaptataceae > Hydrothermovivens. Next base: position 16,818 of record WFVT01000301.1, on the reverse strand, counting down.
ATGACCCGGCGAGCCTTGCGTGGCGACATACGCACGTATTTGGCTTTGGCAATCGCTTCCATATTTCCATTCCAACCCGGTTTTAACGTCTCACTCTTGAGGCTTTTTCGGATTTATCCGGGTGTCCCCGGTACGTTCGCGTGGGCGCGAACTCGCCCAACTTATGCCCAACCATGTTCTCCGTGATGTACACCGGTATGAATTTGTTGCCGTTATGAACGGCAAGGGTATGGCCCACAAATTCCGGCGTGATGGTGCTCCGCCGAGCCCAGGTCTTAATCACCTTCTTCTGATTGGCTTCATTCAAAGCACGAATCTTCTTCAGCAATTTTTCATCGACATAAGGGCCTTTTTTAACTGACCTTGGCATAAGCGATTATCCCTTCTTTCTTCTTCTGATAATGAAACGATCCGAAGGCTTCTTTCCACGGGTCTTCAAACCTTTCGCCAACTGTCCCCACGGTGAACAGGGATGACGCCCACCGGAGCTCTTCCCTTCGCCTCCGCCCATCGGGTGATCGATCGGGTTCATGGCGACGCCGCGCACATGCGGACGACGTCCGAGCCAACGGGAACGGCCGGCTTTGCCGCTGGAAATATTCTCGTGATCCACATTGCCCACCTGACCGATGGTGGCGCGGCATTCCACCCGCACCATGCGCACCTCGCCGGAAGGCAACTTGAGCTGAGCGTATTTATCATCGCGGCCCACGAGCTGCGCGGAGGCTCCGGCGCTGCGTGCGATCTGTCCGCCCTTGCCCGGCTTCATTTCGATGTTGTGTACCACCGTACCCACCGGGATGTTCGCCAGCGGCAGACAGTTGCCGACCCGGATTTCGGCATCCGGACCGGACATCACGTAATCATCCACCTTCAGGCCCACCGGCGCCAGAATATAACGTTTTTCGCCGTCTTCATAGTGCAACAGCGCAATCCGGGCACTGCGGTTGGGATCATATTCAATCGCCGCCACCCGGGCACGGATGCCGTCTTTGTTGCGTTTGAAATCGATGATACGGTAAAAACGCTTGTGCCCGCCGCCCCGATGCCAGGCGGTAATGCGGCCGAGGTTGTTGCGTCCACCGGTCTTTTTTAAAGGCACGATCAGCGACTTTTCCGGGGTCGTCTTGGTGATCTCCTCAAAAGTCGAAACCGTGCGGAACCGCAGACTCGGCGTTACAGGTTTAAAGGTTTTGATACCCATTCTATCAATTCCTTATCCAAATCGGTTAAGCGACACCTTCAAACAGTTCAATTCGGTCACCTTCTTTCAAGGTCACGATCGCCTTTTTCCACGACGACCGCCGTCCGAAAGTCATTCCCCGCCGGGTGTTCAATCGTTTCCGTTTTCCCTTCACGTTGATGGTGCGCACCTTTTCGACGGTCACATTGAATTTCGTTTCAACGGCATGCTTGATTTCGAGTTTATTGGCATCCCGTGCGACCTCGAATGCATATTGATTCCTGCGTTCCTGCAGGTTCATGGCCTTTTCCGTAATCAGAGGCCGGATCAAAATGGTTTCGGGTAATCTCATGCTAACACCTCTTTCAGATTCTCGATCGCACCTTCTTGCAAGAACAGCCGCTTACACCGGATCAAATCATAGGCCGATACGGTTGCGGCCTGCATGATATCCACATTGGGGATATTCCGGCCAGCCCGGAGAACCATGGCATCATAATCTTTTAACAGAAAAAGGACCTTTTCGCCGTTTATCTCAAAATTTTGTAAGATGGCCGCCATGTCCCGGGTCTTCCCGGATTCGATGGTGAAATCTTCAATCACGGTCAACCGGTTTTCCTTGAGCCGTGCGGTCAGCAGCGAACGCCGGGCCAGCTTTTTAACTTTTTTGTTGACTTTCTGCGAGTAATCGCGCGGCTGCGGCCCGAATACCCGACCACCGCCCACCCACAGAGGCGATCGGATACTGCCGGCGCGTGCCACACCGCGGCCCTTCTGCCGCCAGGGTTTACGACCGCCACCACGAACTTTCGCGCGGTTTTTAGTTGCATGCGTGCCCTGCCGGCGGTTCGCCAGTTGCGCCTTGACAACCAGATACACCGCATGCCGGTGAATGGGGGCGGCAAAAATCGAATCCGGTAACTCCACCTGTTTGCCGGTCGGCTGACCTTCTATGTTATAAACCTCTACTTTCATTGCTTGCTCACTTCGTGATATAAACTAATCCGTTTCTTGCTCCAGGAACTGCACCCTTAACCATTAAAATATGATTTTCTGCATCGACCCGCACGACCTCAAGATTGCGCACCGTTACGCGCTGGTTCCCGGTGCGCCCGGCCATGCGCAATCCCTTGAAAACGCGGGACGGGAACGAGGCCTGACCCACGGAACCCGGAGCGCGCCAGCGGTCGCTCTGACCGTGCGTTTTAGGGCCGCCACCGAAACCGTGGCGCTTGACCACACCCTGAAAGCCCTTGCCTTTGCTCTGACCGGTCACTTTCACGCGATCGCCGACTTGAAAGATATCCACCTTGATTTCCTGACCGGGTTCATATTCCGAAACATTCTCAAAATTACGAAACTCTTTCAGATAGCGAAGAGGCTTCAAATTCAATTTCTTGAACACGCCCAAGCGGGGCTTATTCAGCTTGCGTTCGGGCACCTCCTCAAAGCCAAGCTGAATCGCCTCATAGCCGTTCTTTTCCTTCGTCCGGATGGCGGTCACATAACAGGGGCCCGCCTGAATCACGGTCACGGGTATGCTATCTCCAGACTCGGAAAAAATGCGGGTCATGCCCAGTTTTTTTCCTATCATTCCAGCCATGGGTTTCAAACCTATCTTGCGATTGTGTTATACCAAAATCAGGTCTTATCCACTTTGATTTCAACATCCACGCCCGCCGGTAGATCCAATTTCATCAGAGCATCCACCGTCTTCGAGGTCGTGTTCAGAATATCGATCAGCCGCTTGTGAATCCGGGTTTCGAACTGCTCCCGCGACTTTTTATTCACGTGCGGCGAGCGCAACACGGTATAGACCGTGCGCTTGGTTGGCAGTGGAATTGGCCCAGAAATCGCTGCACCGGTCTGTTTTGCGGTGCGAATGATTTTATCCGTCGATTTGTCGATCAATCGATGATCGTACGCTTTCAGCTTGATACGTATTTTCTGACCAACCACTTGAATTCGGCTCCAATGATTTTTAAACGTCTTTCAACTTGCTTTATGCATAGAGAAGCGGGGCAAAACGGCTGCCCCGCTTTCTGTATTTGCTTTATTCGATGATTTCCGTCACGATGCCGGCGCCGACCGTGCGACCGCCTTCACGGATAGCGAAACGCAACTCTTTTTCCATAGCGATTGGAGCGATCAGCTCCACTTCCATGTTCACGTTGTCGCCAGGCATCACCATTTCGACGCCTTCCGGCAGCTTGACGACGCCGGTCACGTCCGTGGTCCGGAAGTAGAACTGCGGACGGTAGCCGTTGAAGAACGGGGTATGACGACCGCCTTCGTCTTTCTTCAGCACGTACACTTCGCATTTGAACTTGGTGTGCGGCGTAATCGAACCGGGGGCGGCGATCACCATACCGCGCTCAATTTCGTCTTTGTCAACACCGCGGAGCAACAGACCCACGTTGTCACCGGCCACACCTTCATCCAGCAATTTACGGAACATCTCGACGCCGGTCACCACGGTCTTGCGGTTGGCGCCAAGCCCGACGATTTCCACTTCTTCACCGACCTTGATCTTGCCGCGCTCGATACGACCGGTGGCCACCGTACCACGACCGGTAATGGAGAACACGTCTTCCACCGGCATCAGGAACGGTTTGTCCACATCGCGCTGAGGCGTGGGGATGTATTCATCCACCGCCTTCATCAGCTCAAGAATCGGCTTGATTTTTTCGGGATCATCCGGATTGTTCAGCGCTTCCAGAGCACTACCGCGGATGATGGGCACTTCATCGCCCGGGAAACCGTATTCGTTCAGAAGCTCACGGATTTCCAATTCAACCAGTTCGAGCAGCTCCGGATCATCCACCATATCCACTTTGTTCAGGAACACAACGATGTACGGCACACCGACCTGCCGGGCGAGCAAGATGTGCTCACGGGTCTGCGGCATGGGACCGTCCGCCGCGCTCACCACGAGAATGGCACCGTCCATCTGTGCAGCACCGGTGATCATGTTCTTTACGTAGTCCGCGTGGCCCGGGCAATCCACGTGGGCATAATGCCGTTTTTCCGTCTGATATTCCACGTGTGCGGTTGCGATCGTAATGCCGCGTTCACGTTCTTCGGGAGCATTATCGATTTTATCGAAAGGCACGAATTCGCTCAATCCCTGACGAGAAAGCACGCTGGTGATGGCAGCCGTCAACGTGGTTTTACCATGGTCCACGTGACCAATCGTACCGACATTAACGTGAGGCTTGGTCCGTTCAAACTTTTGTTTAGCCATCTTTCATCCTCCAGGTTATTAGAAACTTAAAATCCAAGTAAGATTGTCAACGGGTTCAGTTATTTTTCCGCTTGAACGCCCTTTACCTTATCCATGATTTGATCCGCGATGTTCTGCGGAACCGGCTCATAATGCGAGAATTGCATGGTATAAATCGCACGTCCCTGGGTAATGCTGCGCAAAGTGGTCGCGTAACCGAACATCTCGCTCAATGGCACCGAGGCAGAAATGACCTGGGCATCTTTGCGAGGCACCATTCCACGGATCCGGCCGCGACGGGAATTCAAATCCCCCATCACGTCACCCATATACTCCTCCGGAACGACCACTTCCACATCCATAATCGGTTCAAGCAGAATCGGATCCGCTTTGGAGACGGCATCTTTAAAAGCCATCGAGCCCGCCACCTTGAAAGCCATTTCCGAAGAGTCCACTTCGTGATACGAGCCGTCCAGCAAGGTCACTTTGACGTCGATCACGGGATAGCCTGCGATGACCCCGTTCAACATCGCCTCCTGAATGCCTTCGGCAACCGGATTGATGTATTCGCGCGGGATCACGCCACCGACGATCTTGTTCTCGAACTCAAAGCCTTTGCCGGGCTCATTCGGCTCGATTTCAATGATACAGTGACCATACTGGCCGCGACCACCGGACTGGCGGATGAATTTACCTTCGCCGCGCGCCTTTTTGGTGATGCTTTCTTTGTAAGCCACCTGCGGCTTACCGACGTTAGCGTGCACTTTGAATTCACGCACCAGCCGGTCCACGATGACTTCGAGATGCAGCTCACCCATACCGGAGATGATCGTCTGCCCCGTCTCCTCATCCGTGCGAATACGGAAAGTCGGATCTTCATCGGCCAGCTTGTTCAACGAGTCGCCCAACTTGTCCTGATCCGCCTTGCTCTTGGGCTCAATCGCCACCGAGATCACCGGTTCGGGGAAGACCATCTGCTCCAGAATTACCTGTTTGTCCTCGGCACACAACGTGTGACCGGTTTTGGTATGCTTCAATCCCACCGCCGCGACAATATCGCCTGCACGGGCTTCGGTGATATCTTCCTGCTTATTCGCCATCATGCGCAGGATGCGCCCAATACGCTCGCGTTTGCCCACGTTCGGGTTGTACACATACGAACCGGCCTTCAGCACGCCGGAATACACCCGGAAATAGGTCAAACGGCCGACGTAAGGGTCGGTCATGATTTTGAATGCAAGCGCCGAGAACGGTTCGTCGAACGACGGTTTGCGCACGATTTCTTCGCCGGTCTTCGGATGATGGCCTTTGATCGCCGGGATATCCAGCGGCGACGGCAAATACAAGGTGATGGCATCCAGAAGGCGCTGCACACCTTTATTTTTGAAGGCAGATCCGCACAGTACCGGGACGATGCTCACATCGATCGTCGCCTTGCGGATCGCTTCATGAATCTCCTTTTCGGAAATAGGTTCACCCTCGAGATATTTCTCCATCAGGGTGTCATCATATTCGCTGATCGCCTCGAGAAGATTGGTCCGATATTCATCGGCGATCTCTTTCAGATCGTTGGGGATTTCAATTTCTTCCCAGGTGGTTCCCAGCGAGTCCTCATGATAAACCACCGCCTTCATTTTTATTAGATCAATGAGACCGGTGAACATATCGCCTTCGCCCATGGGAATCTGAATGGGCACGGCATGCGCACCGAGGCGGTCTTTCATCATTTGCACGGCGTTATAAAAATCCGCGCCGACACGATCCATTTTATTGACAAAGGCGATGCGGGGCACCTGATATTTATCCGCCTGCCGCCATACGGTCTCCGACTGCGGCTCCACGCCGCCGACGGCACAAAAAATGGCCACTGCACCATCCAAAATACGCAATGACCGTTCGACTTCGACTGTAAAATCCACGTGACCCGGGGTATCGATAATATTAATTCGGTGATCGCGCCAGTAGCAGGTCACCGCAGCGGAAGTAATGGTAATGCCGCGCTCTTTTTCCTGCTCCATCCAGTCCATGGTGGCGGCGCCTTCGTGCACCTCACCCATTCGATGCACCTTGCCCGTGTAGAACAGAATCCGCTCCGTCGTCGTCGTCTTTCCGGCATCGATATGGGCCATGATGCCGATATTCCGGGTCCGTTCGAGCATTTTAAGATTGTTGTTAGACATACCTCTATAATTCCCAATGCTTGTTTTCGATGTTCAGTTTAAATATTCCGCGTCGTTTACCGACAATAAAAAGCAAAACACATACGATTGCCATGAATTTTCCATAAAAAGGGGAAGAAACGGGAACCAGAAAGCAGTTTCTTCCCCGGGTTTTTATGCAAATTTGGTGTAAGCCTTACCAGCGGAAATGGGCGAAAGCTTTGTTTGCCTCTGCCATTCTGTGGGTGTCTTCCCGCTTCTTAATGGCTCCCCCCTCATTATTGGAAGCCGCGATCAACTCGTTGGCCAGCCGCTGATTCATGGTGCGCTCGTTGCGCTCCCGCGCATACGAAATCAGCCAGCGGATGGCCAGAGCCTGACGCCGATCTTCCCGCACTTCAACCGGCACCTGGTAGGTCGCTCCACCAACGCGACGGGATTTGACCTCGATCAGCGGCTTAACGTTCTCCACCGCTTTTTCAAACACTTCAATGCCAGGCTTTCCGGTCTTTTCTTCTATGATATCTAAAGCCGAATAGAAGATCTTCTCAGCGACGCTTTTTTTCCCGTCCTTCATCAGCGAATTGATAAACTTGGTCACCAAAACCTTGCCGTATTTCGGATCGGGAAGCACCTCACGTTTTTCTGCTCTTTTCCTTCGCATTCCTCGGACTCAGTCGCTATTTTTTCAGTTTGGTTCCGTATTTCGATCTGCCGTTTTTGCGATCCTGAACACCACTGGTGTCGTACACACCGCGAACGATGTGATAACGAACGCCGGGCAGATCCTTTACACGACCGCCGCGAATCAGCACAATCGAGTGTTCCTGCAGATTGTGCCCCTCACCGGGGATATAGGCGGTCACTTCGTAGCCATTGGTCAGACGAACTCGCGCTACTTTCCGCAGAGCCGAGTTAGGCTTCTTGGGCGTCGTCGTATAGACACGTGTACACACGCCGCGACGCTGCGGAGACCCCGTCAACGCCGGCGAAGACGTTTTCTTTTTGACCTTCTTACGCCCAAACCGAACAAGTTGATTGATCGTTGGCAAGACTCCTCCTTACAGAATACAGACTTAAAATATATCTATTCGATTCGAAAAATGCAACAATTTTTTTACACTTGCTCATGCCGTTTGGCACGGCATGTCGTTTTGATTTACCACAGAATCCCATTGCATACGATCTGATATCCGGCTCATCACTCCAACGGCAACCCATGAATTATCCGGCCGCCTTTTGCACCGCTTCCGCCGCCGCCTCTTCGACCTCCTCGGTCTTTTTGCGGACTCGCAAGCGTTTATACCGGTTCAATCCGGTTCCAGCCGGAATCAGATTGCCCATAATGACATTTTCTTTCAGACCGATCAGATGGTCGGTCTTACCGGCAATGGCCGCATCGGTCAGGACGCGTGTGGTTTCCTGGAACGATGCCGCCGAAATGAAGCTTTCGGTGGTCAGCGATGCCTTGGTGATGCCCAGCAACAGCGGCTGGAAGGTCGCCGGCATCGCCTGCCGCGCCTCGGCCGGCTTTTTCTTGGCTTTCTTTAGACGCTCATTTTCCTGCTCGAACTCTTCACGATCCACCACCTGGTCTTTCTCAAAATCGGAATCACCCGGATCGGTAATGACCAGCTTATGGCGGATTTTCTCGTTTTCTTGCAGGAAGCGAATTTTATCCACCTGATCGCCGGGCAGGTATTCTGTATCGCCCGGGTCTTCGATGCGCACCTTCTGCAGCATCTGGCGCACGATGACCTCGATGTGCTTATCATTGATGCGCACACCCTGCAGGCGGTACACCTCCTGGATTTCATTCACCAGGTATTCCTGCACCTTATTCGGACCGAGGATATTCAAAATATCCTGCGGCGCAATCGACCCCTCGCACAGCTTTTCACCCGCTTCCACATAATCACCATCATGGACCAGGATGTGTTTGCCGTACGGGATCATGTAAGTCCGTTCATCTTTACCATCGCGCGAGGTCACCGTGATCCGGCGAATTCCGCGGCGGATTTCACCGAACTTGACCGTACCATCGATCTCCGACACGATGGCCGGTTCTTTCGGACGGCGGGCTTCAAACAGCTCAGCCACCCGCGGCAGACCACCGGTAATGTCGCGCGTTTTGGCGATCCGTCGTGGTATTTTCACCAGAATGTCACCGGCGTGCACTTTCTGACCTTCGTTGACCGCCAGGTGCGCCCGAACCGGCAACATGTAGGTGCTCAGCACATTGCCCTGCTCATCCACAACATTGATCGCCGGATTCAGGTTACGCATTCTGGACTCGATGATCACCCGTTGCTTCAATCCGGTGGTGTCATCGAGCTCTTCGCGCATGGTGATATTTTCTTTGATATCCACAAATTGCACATAGCCGTCGTGATTGGACACGATATTCGCCGTGTACGGATCCCAATTGAACAGCACCTGGCCGCGCGTGACTTTCTGGCCTTCTTCAACGTTAATCTTGGCACTGTACGGGATAATGAACTGCGACAGCACGCGGTTGTTGTCGTCAATGATCTTCAGGCGTGCGTTGCGACCCACGGCCACCCGCGAACCATCCGATTGCGTGACGGCTTTCAGGTTCTCAAAATGCACCGTCCCTTCATGACGGGCGGTCACCTGCGACTGTGCGGCGATACGCGAGGCTGTACCGCCGATATGGAACGTCCGCAAGGTCAGCTGGGTGCCAGGTTCGCCGATGGACTGTGCCGCCATCACACCGACCGCCTCACCGATATCCACCAGTTTTCCGGTCGCCAAATTGCGTCCGTAACACTTGGCGCATACACCGCGTTCCGCCTCGCAAGTCAACACCGAGCGGATATACACCGTCTCGATGCCTGCATCACTGATTTTGTCCGCTTTGGTTTCGTCGATCAGCTCGCCTGCCTCGACGATCACATCGCCGGTCTCAGGATCATACACATCTTCAGCGGCGACGCGACCGAGGATACGGTCCCGCAGCGGCTCGATCACTTCCTCGCCCTCTTTCAGGTCGCCGATTCGCAGACCCAAAATGGTGCCGCAATCGAGCTCGGAGACAATCACATCCTGAGCCACGTCCACCAGGCGGCGGGTGAGGTAACCGGCGTCGGCGGTTTTCAACGCCGTATCCGCCAGACCTTTACGGGCGCCGTGCGTGGAGATGAAGTACTCCAATACCGACAGGCCTTCGCGGAAGTTGGCGGTAATCGGGTTCTCGATAATTTCACCCATCTGGCCGGTCATTTTTTTCTGCGGCTTGGCCATCAAGCCACGCATACCGGCAAGCTGTCGAATCTGTTCTTTCGATCCGCGAGCGCCGGAATCGGCCATCATGTAGATGGGATTGAAGCCGTCCCGATCCTTAGCCAGCCTATCAAACATGCGCTCGGCAACTTCACTGGTGGTATGCGTCCAGATATCGATAATTTTGTTGTAACGCTCACCATCGGTGATAATACCGCTTTCGTACTGCTTTTGAATCTTCTCCACCTGCTCCGTGGCTTTTTGCAGCAACGCCGGCTTTTCTTCCGGGATAATCACGTCATCGATGCCGATGGTTACGCCCGAATACATGGCATACTCGAAGCCCAGATCTTTGAGCTTATCCAAAAACAGGGCACAACGATAATTGCCGTATTCCCGATACACCTGGCCGACGATTTGCTCCAGCCGCTTTTTGGTCAGCAGCTCGTTGATATACGGCATGCCTTCCGGCAAAATCCGGTTGAAAATGATCCGCCCCACTGTGGTTTCGATCATGCCTTCCGGGAAGCGGACGTGAATGGTGGCATTCAGGCTGAGCCGTTTATTATTGTAAGCAATGATCGCTTCATCCGGATTGGCAAAGCGCATGCCTTCGCCCTTGACGCCGGGTCGCCGCTTGGTGATGTAGTACAGCCCCAGCACGATATCCTGACTCGGGATGGCCAGAGGGCGTCCGTTTGCCGGCGACAGAATGTTGTGGCTCGACAGCATCAGCACACGCGATTCCACCTGCGCGTAGTAAGAGAGCGGCACGTGAACCGCCATCTGGTCGCCGTCGAAGTCCGCATTGAACGCCGCGCAGACCAGCGGATGAATCTGGATCGCCTTGCCCTCCACCAGCACCGGTTGAAACGCCTGGATGCCCAGCCGGTGCAACGTGGGCGCCCGGTTCAATAAAACCGGATGATCATCGATGATGTCTTCCAGCAGGTCCCAGACTTCCGGGCTGCGTTTATCGACCAATTTTTTCGCACTTTTGACGGTCTTGACAAAGCCATGATGCACCAGTTTGCGGATCACAAACGGCTTGAACAACTCCAGCGCCATCTCTTTCGGCAGCCCGCATTCGTGCAGTTTCAGCTCGGGCCCCACGACAATCACCGAACGGCCGGAGTAATCGATACGCTTGCCGAGCAGGTTTTGACGAAAACGGCCCTGCTTGCCGCGCAACATATCGGAAAGCGACTTGAGCGGCCGGTTGCCATCGCCGCGCACCGCCGCCGATTTGCGGCCGTTGTCGAACAGAGCATCCACGGCTTCCTGGAGCATGCGCTTTTCGTTGCGCAGAATCACTTCCGGCGCGCGGATTTCCATCAATTTCTTGAGGCGGTTGTTGCGAATAATCACGCGGCGATACAGATCATTCAGGTCGGACGTCGCAAAGCGGCCGCCTTCCAGCGGCACCAACGGCCGAAGTTCCGGCGGAATCACCGGAATCACCGTCATCACCATCCATTCCGGCTTGTTGCCGCTCTTTTTGAACGCCTCAACGACCTTCAGCCGCTTGAGCGCCTCATTGCGGCGCTGCTGCGAGGTCTCCTGCTTGATCACCATGCGCAGCTCTTTGGACAGCGCATCGACATCCACGCGTTTGAGCAGCTCCAGAATCGCTTCGCCGCCGATACGGGCGTCAAATTTATCTTCTTCATTTTCTTCCGCATCGGGCGGATATTCGTTCATGATGCGGAAGTACTCTTCTTCGTCAATCAGATCGCCACGCATCAAGCCGCTGCGGCCCGGCTGAATGACCACATACGATTCATAATAGATGATGCGTTCCAGATTTTTGGGACTAATCCCGAGAATATATCCGATCTTCGAAGGAATCGATTTCCAGAACCAGATATGCACCACCGGCACCGCCAGGGTGATATGCCCCATGCGCTCACGACGCACACTTTTGGTGGTGACTTCCACTCCGCAGCGGTCGCAAACGATGCCTTTATACCGAATCCGCTTGTATTTGCCGCAGTGACATTCCCAATCCCGAACCGGGCCGAAAATCTTTTCGCAGAACAAACCGTCCTTTTCCGGTTTGAAGCTGCGGTAATTGATGGTTTCCGGCTTGGTGACTTCACCATGGGACCGTTCGAGAATCTTGTCCGGCGAAGAAAGCTTGATGCGAATCGCAACGATATTGCGACGGGTGACCCCGTCTTTGGACGTCGTAAAATTCAAGGTCTCACCTCCAGGTTAAAATACGGCTCGACCAAAACTGCCAATTGATCCATAAAATTTTTTATCACCCACCAGGGCGACCGCTATTTGAGATGGCCGTTCTCTTCGATCAGCTCCACATCCAGACCCAGGCCCTGCAACTCACGAATCAGCACGTTGAACGACTCCGGCAAACCGGGTTCGGGCAGGTTTTCGCCTTTCACAATCGCTTCATACACCTTGCTCCGTCCGCGTACATCGTCTGACTTGACCGTGAGAATTTCCTGCAACGCATGGGCAGCGCCGTAAGCTTCCAGAGCCCAAACTTCCATCTCGCCAAATCGTTGTCCGCCGAATTGCGCTTTACCGCCCAGAGGTTGCTGGGTAATCAGCGAATACGGTCCGATAGAACGGGCGTGTATCTTATCCTCAACCAGGTGCGAGAGCTTCATCATATAAATCACACCGACCGTCACTTCGGCATCCACTTTCTCGCCCGTCCGGCCATCAATAACGGTAGTCTTTCCACTCTCAGGCAGTCCGGCTTTCCGCAACTCTTCCCGAATCTGCTCGTGGGTTGCACCGTCGAACACCGGCGTGGCATATTTCTTACACAGCTTCATGCCGGCCCACCCGAGGTTGGTTTCATAAATCTGGCCCAGGTTCATACGCGAGGGCACGCCTAACGGATTCAGTACGATATCCACCGGAGTGCCGTCCTCCAGATGCGGCATATCCTCAATAGGCACAATTTTCGCCACCACGCCTTTGTTGCCGTGGCGACCGGCCATCTTATCACCCACCATCAACTTCCGCTTGCGCGCCACATACACTTTGGCCAATTGCACAATGCCCGGAGGCAGCTCATCGCCCACCACAATTTTGAGCTTGCGGCGTTCGAATTCCTCTTCCAGTTCTTCAATCTTGTTTTTGTAGGCTTCTAAAATCTCGTTCGCCAGTTGATTGGCTTCTTCGTTTTCGGTAAACCCTTCGCTCAGGTCCAAATCATCCAGATCCAGTTCCGCCAGCTTATCTTCGGTCAGGCGGGTTTTGGCGCGAACCACCACCTTGCCCATCACCAGATCGCGCAGCGTCCGGGAAGGATGGTCTTGCAACACGTGCGCCAGTTTTTTATTCAGCAAGCTGCGCACCCGCTGTTTCTCTTCATCCAGCCACCGTTCCAGCGCTTCAATTTCCTTTTTATCCTGGCGTTTGGTCTTGGCGTCTTTCTTTTTCCGGGAGAACAGTTTGGTGTCCACCACAATTCCGTGCAATCCCGGCGGCGCTTTCAAACTGGCATCTTTCACATCGCCGGCTTTTTCACCAAAAATCGCCTTCAACAGTTTTTCTTCCGGGGTCGGATCCGTTTCGCCCTTAGGCGTCACCTTGCCGACGAGAATATCACCGGGACGCACTTCTGCTCCCACCCGGATGATGCCGTTTTCGTCGAGATTTTTGGTGGCCTCTTCGGATACATTCGGAATTTCGCGGGTCAGCTCTTCCTCGCCGCGTTTGGTATCGCGAACCTGCAACTCAAACACTTCGATATGCACCGACGTGTAAACGTCGTCGCGCACCACCCGCTCGGAAATGACGATGGCGTCCTCGAAGTTGTAACCGCGCCAGGGCATGAAGGCCACCAGCACGTTACGGCCCAACGCCAGCTCGCCGTTCTCCGTGGCGCAGCCGTCGGCCAGCACATCGCCTTTCTTCACGCGATCCCCGGGACGCACCAGCGGACGCTGATTGATGCAGGTATCCTGATTGGTACGCATGAATTTGATCGTTCGGTAGCGGCGGATGCCGTCTTCGTCAAAATTCAGTAACTGCTCGCGGCTAAGCTTGCCATTGTCTTCATCCACATCCTGCCGTATCACGATCTCGTCCGAGGAGACTTTCTCAACCACGCCATCCACATCCGAAACCAACAGCGCCCGGGAGTCGCGCGCCACCACTTTTTCCATTCCGGTTCCGACAATGGGAGACTCGGGCTTCAAGAGCGGCACCGCCTGCCGTTGCATGTTAGAGCCCATCAGCGCGCGGTTCGCGTCATCGTGCTCCAGAAACGGGATCAACGACGCCGCCGCCGACACCATCTGGTTCGGCGATACGTCGATGTAATTCACTTCCTGCGGTGAAACCACCGGGAAGTCGCCCTTAAACCGTGCTTTAACCCGGTCATTGACAAAACGCCCGTAACGGTCCAGCGGTGCATTGGCCTGCGCGATCACATATTTGTCTTCATCATCCGCTGTCAAATATTCAATCTTGTTCTGAACTTTCCCGTCTTTCACCGGCCGGTAGGGCGTCTCGATAAAGCCAAATTCATTGATGCGGGCGTAGGTGGTCAGCGAAGAAATCAAACCGATGTTCGGGCCTTCCGGAGTTTCGATCGGACAGAGGCGGCCGTAGTGGGTGTAATGCACGTCGCGCACCTCGAATCCGGCACGCTCACGGGTCAATCCACCGGGGCCCAGAGCCGAAAGACGGCGTTTGTGCGTCAGCTCCGCCAGCGGGTTGGTCTGATCCATAAACTGTGACAACTGGCTGGTACCGAAAAACGTATTGATCACCGACAGGATCGTGCGCGCGTTCACCAGGTCTTGCGGGGTCAGCTTTTCGCTGTCGCGCAGATTCATGCGCTCTTTAATGGTACGCGCCATGCGGGCCAGGCCCACACTCATCTGCTGCGAGAGCTGTTCGCCCACGGTACGCACACGCCGGTTGCCGAGGTGATCAATATCGTCCCCGGAACGCTTGCCATTGCGCATATCGATAATGTATTTGATGATCTCGATGATGTCTTCACGCGTGAGCACCGCGTTTTCCACGTCCATCTCACGGCCCAACTTCTTGTTCAGGCGATAGCGCCCGACCACACCGAGATCGTACCGCTTCGGATTGAAGAACATCCGCTCCAGGAAATTGCGGGCGGTTTCAATATCCGGGGTTTCACCGGAGCGCAGACTGCGATAGATCAGCTCCAGCGCCTCTTTTTCGGAGCGCGTCGGGTCTTTTCGCAACGTATTGCTGATCAGCTCAGGCCCGAGAGAGCTTTCGTGCTTCAACAAATTCACGGTTTTGATGTTCGATTCGGACAGCTTTTCCAGCAGTTCCGGGGTCAGCTCCTGATTTGCTTCGACGATCAGCTCACCCGTCTCCAGATCCACCGCATCCGAAAGGATAACCCGTCCAACATGCTTATTCACTTTCAGCTTCGACACCGGGACTTCTTCGATCAGATCGAACAGCTCCAGAATATCGCGGCTGCTGGAATAGCCGAGTGCGCGTAAAAGGGTGGTTACCGGAAATTTTTTGCGGCGATCGATGAACACGTACAGGACATCGTTGATATCGGTGGTGAATTCGAGCCAGGAGCCCCGCAGCGGAATGATCCGGGCGGAGAACATCTTGGTGCCATTGGGGTGGCTGGTTTCCTCGAAAAACACCCCCGGACTGCGGTGCAACTGGCTGACGATGATACGCTCAGCCCCGTTGATGACAAAGGTACCCCGCTCGGTCATAAACGGAATGTTACCGAGATACACCACCTGCTCGGTGGTCTCGGCGTAATCCTCGTCGGACTCATCCTTCACCGATAGACGCAAGCGTGCCTTTAAGGGAGCCGCGTAGGTAATACCGCGTTCCTGGCACTCTTTCACACTCGCCTTGGGTTTCTCGATATAATACTCGACAAACTCCAAAACGAAGTTTTCCCGACTATCCATAATCGGGAAAACGCTATTGAACACGGCTTGCAGTCCCTTATTTTCCCTTTGAGAAGGGGGCACCTTGGCCTGCAGGAACTCCTCAAAGGACCGCAACTGGATGTCCAACAAATCCGGTAAATCGATGGCAGCTTTCAGCCGCGCAAAGGAGTGACGCTCCGCCACTCTGCCATTCGTGGACATAAATCAACCACCCTTCGTTTGATGAACGTTATTTAATTTCAACCGTCGCGCCAACGGCTTCAAGCTTGGACTTGATTTCCTCGGCTTCCTGCTTGGAAACCCCTTCCTTGACGGGCTTCGGAGCCGAATCCACCAGTTCTTTGGCCTCCTTGAGACCCAGATTGGTGATCGCACGCACCTCTTTGATCACCTGAATCTTTTGTGCACCTGCCGAAGCCAAAATCACATCAAATTCGGTTTTTTCCTCAGCAGCTTCGGCACCGGCACCACCAGCGGCACCTGCAGCAGCCACCGCCATCACCGGAGCGGAAGCGCTGACACCGAATTTCTCTTCGAGCGCCTTGACCAGCTCGTTCAGCTCCTTCACCGACATATTTTCAATCGTCTCGATGAAGCTGTCTATCGTCCCATTGGTTTGCTTAGCCACGACTCTTACCTCCTTCTACGCATATACTGATTTGTTGCTTCTATTAAGGAATGCTCGGGTTAAGTTGTTTTCTCAATGACGACAACCAGGAAATTACGCCTGTCCTTCTTTTTTCTCTTTGATCGCGTTGAGGACATACACCAACCGCCGGGTGACATCGGCCAGTGCATTGACCAAACCGTACACCGGCGCATTGAGTTGCCCAACCAGCTTGGCGATCAGCTCTTCTCGGGTAGGCCACTTGGCGATCTCATTGGCTTTTTCCCCCGGGAGCACATCGCCCTCAATGAGGCAGGCTTTCACTTCAGGTTTGGGATGGCTTTTCAAGAACTCAGCAATCACCCGGGCCGGCGCCGCCGGATCGTCATAACTAAAGGCAATGGCAACCGGTCCCTGCAAATAAGGCAAAATATCCTCAACTCCGGCTTCCTTGGCACTCCGCCGGGCCAGAGTATTCTTGACCACCATATACTCGCTATTCCGCTCTCGCAACT
>WFVT01000300.1 GCA_015491485.1 Candidatus Zhuqueibacterota bacterium | reverse complement strand
TGCGCACCGCTGCATCCTTGATTCATCTGATCGAACAGCGGCATTACGGTGAAAAAGGAGAACCTCCCGGCGGTGGGGGAGGAGAAAGAGACGTCGGATTCGGCCTGCGGACCCGGTTCCGGGCGCTGGCGTACTGGAATCCGGCATTGCGCAGTGATCATCGCGGGCTGGCGCGGGTGTCGTTCACCCTGCCGCACAATCTGACCACGTTCCGAATCATGGTCATCGCCCACAGTCAGAGCAGCGAGTTCGGCGGGGCACAGGCCGATATTGTGGTGAACAAGCCGCTCTTGCTGCTGGCCAGCGGTCCGCGGTTCGTGCGCATCGGCGATCGTTTCAAAGCCGGTGTAGTGGTGACCAACAACACCGGGTTTGCCGGTGAGTGCCGGGTAGGGCTGACGGCGCAGGGCGTGAAGGCGCAGGGCCGTATCGAAAAGCGCGTTCATCTTTCACCCGGTGAAAGCCGAGAAGTGCTGTTTGAATTGGCAGCGCAAAAAGCAGGCCGGGCGATGCTGGCCGTCGAAGCCGAATTACGCAGCGACCGTGGCCGGGAAACGGACGCGCTAATGTGGGGCATCCCGGTGCAATTTCCGTTTCGTCCGGTCACTCTGGCTACGTTTGGCGAAACCGACTCGCTGGCCCGTGAAGCGCTGCAGGTGCCGAAAAAGGTGTTTCGCGATTCAAGCCACGTGCAGGTTACCGCCGCCAGCACGGCGCTGGTGGGGCTGCAGGAAAGTGTGCGTTATCTGGTTGGGTATCCGTATGGCTGTCTGGAACAGCGGCTGAGCCGTGTGCTCCCCATGGTGTTTGCGGAGCCGCTGCTGGCGGCCTTCGCTCCGGATGCGGTGATAGCCCGGCAAGCTCGTGAGAGGGTGCAGGAATCCCTGGATGAACTGCCGGAGTTTCAGCAGCCAGACGGCGGCTTTGCGCTGTGGAAAAGCGGCACGCAGTCCAATCCATGGGTGAGTGCCTATGCGCTGTGGGCTCTGGCGCTGACCAAACAGCAGGGATATGCGATCCCGGAAAATCTGTTCCAGCGTGCCATTCGTTATGGCCGCGATGTGTTGCGGCAGGCTCAGCCGACATCAGCAGGCATCTGGAGCGATGCACGGGTGCATCTCGCCGGCCGGGTGCTCATGTATTATGCCCTCGGTCTGTTGGAAAAGCCGGATCCGCATTACGGCGAGGTGCTGTTCAAAGCGCGCGATGGTATGCCCTGGTTTGCGAAGGCATTTTTGCTCCAGGCACTGAAAGTGCATGAAGCCCCGCTGAGACTGCGCACCGTGCTGGCACGCGAACTCATGAACGCCGCCCGCATCGAGGCGCGCACGGTGCATTTTGAAGAAGAAAACGAACGATCGCTTCGCATGAGCTGGAGCAGCTCCGTTCGCACAACGGCTCTGGCGACCTGGGCGTTGCTGCAGGGACCGGTCGAGTTTCCTTTCGCCGGTCGCGCCGTGCGCTGGCTGTTGCAGCAGCGCCGCGACGGCCGCTGGCGCAGCACCCAGGAAAATGTGTTCGCGATACTGGCGCTGAGCCGCTATTTTGAGACTGCGGAAGCCGAGGAGCCGGATTTCATGGCGGAAATCCAAATTGCCGGCCTCACGGCGCTGAACCATGTCGTGTTCAAAGGACGAACCGAAAAAGTAGCGCGGCAGTGGGTCCCGTTGGCGCAATTGCCCGGCTCGGGCCGGCTGCCAGTCGAAATCCGCAAACGTGGGACAGGCCGGCTGTATTACGGCTTGAGCCTGCGCTATTTTCCGCTCGTGCCGCCGCCGGCGCTGCAACAGGGAATCAGCCTGAGCAAAACCTTTGAGGTGATCGATGGTCGCCAGCTCGATGATTCCACCTTTGCCGCCGGCAGTTTAATCAAAGTGACCCTGAGCCTCAACACGCCTCAAGAGCGCTATTTTGTCGTGATCGATGATCCGCTGCCGGCCGGATTCGAGGCGGTGCATCTGCGTTTTCAGACGGAAGCCCGTGCCACGGCAGCCGGAACACTGCGAGAAGGGGGAGCCCGTTTCAATCATGTCGAAAAACACGACGATCGCGTGCTGGCATTTGCCGATTATTTGCCGCCGGGAGCACACCGGTTCAGTTATCTGGTACGCGCCACGGGGAAAGGCGCGTTTGTGATGCCGCCTCCGCGCGCGGAGGAAATGTACGCCCCGGAAATTTTCGGCACTGCGCCGGCCGCCCGCATTCGAATTCAATAGCAAGGAAAAATTCCCGGCACTTCTGAAGCGCCGGGGATTTTGCGACTCTCCCAAATTGTCCTCCAACCGGATATAACATTCTGCCGTTTCCGCGTCTCCCGATCAGTTGCCGCTGAAAGGAGGCATGACTAATTATGGTATAGGTTGAATAAGCGTCAAAGCGCACCGTTTTAAGAATCATCCAGGTTAAAATGCGATATTTTTCTTGGAATGTTGCTCAAAATTGTAAATTTGTGTAGTAAACTTGCCAAATTTCATTAAATGTGGCAAGTTAAGTTGCCAAATTTCTAATTAAAAGTGAATGCCTGATGTGGTTCAACCGGTATTACGAAAAACAATTCCGTAATCTGTTGAAACCGGGGAACGTCCTGGTAATTTATGGTCCGCGTCGCACCGGAAAAAACTTCATTAATTCAAAAATTTCTGAATACGTTTGTGGGACGGTATTTCCAGGGAACCGGTGCAGGTATGCTTCTGGCCGATGTTTTCGCATCATAATCGGTCCAGCGTTTGGTGAGTCATTTTTCCGGCTATGATCTCGTGGTTATTGATGAGGCTCAATATATTCCAGACATTAGCCTTGGATTGAAAATGCTCGTGGATCATATGCCATCGGTATCCATCATTGCCAGTGGTTCCTCACCATTTGATCTTTCCAATAAAATCAGTGAGCCTCTGACCGGCCGGCAGAAAATTCTTCTATTATTTCCCATTTCGGTCCTGGAGTGGCAAGAGCAGTTCGGCACCATGGATGTGATGCAAAAACTGGAAGATTTTCTGGTTTTTGGGATGTTTCCTGAAGTGCTGCAGATGCCGAATATTCAAGACAAAATCGAATATTTAAATACCCTGCGCGATTCTTATTTATTTAGGGATGTGTTGATTCTGGAAAATATTAGGAATGCTGCCAAACTCACCCGGTTGCTGCAGCTTCTGGCCTATCAGATTGGAAAACACGTTTCATTGTCAGAGCTGGCCGGACAGCTCGGCCTGTCGAAACAAACGGTGGAAAGGTATCTGGATTTACTTGAAAAGGTGTTTATTATTAAACGGGTGAGCGGGTTTTCAAGAAACCTGCGAAAGGAAATTACCAAGTCAAATCGTTATTATTTTTTGGATAACGGCATCCGCAATGCCCTGATCAACAACTTTAATTCGCTCTCAAGTCGGGATGATGTGGGCATGCTGTGGGAAAATTTTATTTTTGCAGAGCGGCTAAAGCGGAACACTTATTTAAGACGGTTTGCGAATTATTATTTCTGGCGGACTTATAGCGGCCAGGAAGTCGATTTGGTCGAAGAGGAGGGGGGACGGCTGAATGGCTGAATGGCTATGAACTGACCTGGAAGCCCAAACGGAAACGTCTTCCCAAACTCTGGCTTGAAACCTACAAAAACGCCACCTTTGAAATTATTCATTCACAAAATTTCCTGGATTTTGTGACATGAGCTAATCTCTGATTTTTATAATCGATTGAAGTTTGGGCTCTTGCCAACGCCGTGGTTTTTAGCCGCGGCGTTTTTTTATGTGCGCCGGGCATGGCGCGCAGCGCCAGGACAGGCACCCTGATATGTTCAAAGAGCCCGAAAGTTTGAACAGGTGGAAATCCGGTTTAATCCGATTGGGCTGAAATCATTTGGCAGGGTGGGGGCGGGAGGCTCAACGCCGCCTCGCGCTCGATTTCACTATCCCTGTAAAAATTGCTTTGTGGGAAAAAAGTACTTGCGTTTGTAAAAAAAATGTCTTATAGTGTTCAAAAGTGGATCAAAGTGGCTTGTTTCTATACTGAAGTGGGATAAAGTGGCAGCAGGTCAAATCCGGGCCAATGAGATCATCCGGAAATTTACCGGAACTTTCGATTATGCGCTGGATGCCAAGGGGCGGGTCAATATCCCCGCCCGGATGCGCGAAATCATTGCCCTGTATGATTTGCACACACTGACCCTTCGGTATATGGAGCTGGGTGGTTTTCCGGTGATTCGCGCATATCCCACGAACTTTTTTAATGAAAAAATTCTTGGTAAGCTAAATGATATTGAGGGGGAGACGGCGGAAGATGCCTTTCGAATCATGTCCGTGACCGCGGAAAGCCATCAGGTAAAGCTGGATGGCCACGGACGGTTGAATATCCCGGATGATCTGTTGAAGAAGCTCGATATTCAGAAAGAGATTCGTTTTGTCGGTATGGGTGATTATTTCGATATTTGGAAACCCGAAACGTGTGAAAAATTTATTGCCGCGCAGAAGAAGGCGCAATCAAACGGCCAGAGCAGAAAGCCTGGTGAGACGACCGGAACGTCACAGTAACCTGGATCCAGACCCTTCCTGACTCCATTCCTGCCATCTGCCTGGCCACAATTGAAAAACAGGTGGTTTTGAAATAATCGAGGGCATCAAGCGTGGGCGGGCATCGCGATATATCGGCGGCCGATCGTTTTCATGTGCCGGTGTTGGTACGGGAGGCGATCGAGTATTTGGTGGCCGATCGGCGGGGCGTTTATGTGGACGCCACGCTCGGTGGCGGGGGGCATACGCGCGCGATTCTCGATGCGCTGGATGCCGGCGGCCGCGTAATTGGTATCGATATGGATCCCGATGCCATTGCAGCGGCCCGGATAAAGTTGGGCGATGATCAACGATGGGTTCCGGTCCAGGCCAGGTTTTCTCATATCAAGGAAGTCGTAAAGGAATCGGGGTATAAAGAGATTGCCGGCGTCCTTGCTGATTTTGGCGTGTCGTCGTATCAAATCGATCATCCGGAGCGTGGCTTCAGTTACATGGCCGATGGTCCCCTGGATATGCGGATGAACCCGAACGCCGGCGCTCCGGCCAGTGAATTGCTGCAAAAGCTGGATGAGGCCGAGCTGGCGTCGATCTTTCACCGGTACGGCGAGGAACGGATGGCGCGCAAAATCGCCCGGGCGATTGTCACGAAGCGCAAGTCACGACCGATTCAGCGAACCCGGGAACTGGCGGAAATCGTGGAGAGTGTGGTTTCTGGAAAGCATGCGGTCAAGTCCCTGGCGCGGATATTTCAGGCGCTGCGCATCGCCGTGAATGAAGAGCTGCAGGAAATCGAAACGTTTCTGAATGCGGCATTTCAAGTGTTGAAACCCGGCGGGCGATTGGTGGTGATTTCATACCATTCACTGGAGGATCGGCTGGTCAAGCGGTTTTTTCGAGAGAAGGCGCGCGGCTGCATCTGCCCTCCGGAAGTTCTGAAGTGCACCTGCGGCCATCAGCCGGAAGTTCAAATTTTAACCAAAAAGGTTGTTCGTGCCAGCGAAAACGAAATCCAAAACAACCCGCGCGCGAGGAGCGCGAAACTCCGCGCCTTCGAAAAAGTCTAAACCGTCCTCAAAAAGAACGGCAAAACGTGGAGGTAAAAAGCCATCTGCTATGGCGGGCCGTAAAAAATCCATGGCGCGTAAAGCCCGTAAGCGCACGTCATCGGATTTCGAACCGGAATTCGAACAATTCAAGGTTCCGGTAGTGTTGTCGCTGTTGCTGCTGGGCGGATTGACGGTGTTTTATGTCTGGGAAGGCATTCGTTTTCGAGAACTGAATCGTGAAATTGTGGAACTGGAAATGGCCAAAAAGGAAGTGCTGGAAGAAAACGCACGATTGAGGGCGCAAGTCGAAGAGTTGAGTAGTTTTCGTCGTATCAGTAAAATTGCGGAGAAACGCTTCGGGTTTGTGGTGCTGAAGCCGCGCGTGATCGTGGTTCCGGAGGACGAATAAAAGAACTTGCTTTTTAATCGAATGCCCCCATGCAGAATGGTGCGGCGTTGGTGAGGCGGTCAAGGATTTTGAACGGATTTTAGGAGATCTGTGAAATCAATGGCGAAGGGCAGATCAAAAAAGCGCGGGAAGATGACTCGGGAAGAGTTGCGAATTTTGCTGACTGAGCTTGGGCTTTTGCTCTTTGCCGGGGTAATCGTGATTCGCCTGCTGTACATACAACTTTGGGAAAGGAGCAAGTACGAAGCGATGGCCCGGAAACAATATGTTTTGGAAATTCCTCTCGAGGCGAAGAGAGGCGTCATTTACGACCGCAATATGAATGCACTGGTGATGAATGAACCGTGCATTTCCGTTGGGTTGGATAAGCGGCAAATGGAAGGAACCTCGCAGCAGTATGCCAAACGGCTGGCTCCGGTGCTGGGCGTTTCGGCGAGCTGGCTCCGGAACCGTATCCGGTCGGTCAAAGGGCAGTTTGTGTGGCTCCGCCGCCGGATGGATGTTGAAGTGGCCGCACGCATTACCGCCCTCAATCTGCCGGGGATTCGATTGGAAAAAGAGACCCGCCGGGTGTATCCGCACCACGAAATCGCCAGCCACATCATCGGCTTCACGGATGTCGATAACCGCGGCATCGAAGGCGTTGAGCTGGAATTTAACGAATTGCTTTCCGGTGAGGACGGCTTCATCACGATTCAACGGGATGGATTCGGCCGTGCCGTACCCGAAAACGTCATTCACCGCAAAGAGCCGGTTGACGGCAAATCGCTGGTGCTGACGATCGATTATATTCTGCAAACCATCGCCACGGAAGAATTGCGCAACGCCATTAATTTGTATAACGCCAAAAGCGGCACCGTCGTCATATTGAATCCCCAAACCGGTGAAATCCTGGCCATGGCGAACGAGCCGAGCTACAATCCGAACCGCGCCGGCAAATATTCTTTTGAAGCGCGGCGCAACCGTGCCGTCACCGATGCTTATGAACCGGGTTCTACTTTCAAAATCGTGGCTTTTGCCGCCGCGCTGGAAAACCGCCTCAAGACGGCGGACGATCTGATTTTTTGCGAAAACGGAATTTATACGCTGCGCGGCCGCCGCATCCGTGACACCAAACCTCACGCATGGCTGACGATGCAGGACGTGCTTGCCTATTCTTCCAATATCGGCACGGTTAAAATGGCTCTGGAACTGGGTGAACAGCGTTTGTACGACATGGCCCGGAAATTCGGATTTGGGCGTGAGACCGGCGTGGCGCTGCCCGGAGAAACTCCGGGAATTCTCCGGCCGATTTCGAAATGGACGTCGTTTTCTTTGGCCTCCATGTCGATCGGACAGGAGTTGGCCTGCAACACGCTGCAACTCGCGATGGCGTATGCGGCGGTGGCCAACGGCGGGGAGCTGCTGAAACCCCGCATTGCCAGCGAAGTGATCGGGCCGGATCGGCGCAAAGAACCGATTTCATACCGGCAAAGTGTCGGACGGGTTATTTCGCCGGAAACCGCTCAGCAGCTTAAAAGCATGCTCATCCGCACGGTTGAAAAAGGTACGGGGCAGGCGGCAAAAATTGAAGGGCTGAAGATTGCCGGCAAAACCGGTACGGCACAGCGGCCTCTGGCCAACGGTCGCGGCTATTCACGGGATGAGTTTGTCGCCTCGTTCGTGGGATTCTTCCCGGCAGATCGTCCGAAATATCTGGTTCTGGTAAAGCTGGATACGGACAAAGAACATCAATGGGGCGGAAAAACCGCGGCGCCGACATTCAAACGCATCGTTCAGAAAATCCGCGCTTACGACCGGGCGCTGCAATCGGAAAAAGCGCTTTTTACGCATCGGAATGGAACCACTGATAAAAACGGCCGTCAGGCTGCGACGCAGGAGTTGAATAGCATCGTTTTGCCCGATTTAACCAACCGCCAGTTGAGCGCGGTGAAAGCCATTCTTGAAGGGTTGTCCCTGAAAATGAAAGCGGAAGGCAGCGGGGATTTTGTGCTCAACCAGCAGCCGGCGCCGGGCACCCGCATGCAGAAGGGGCAGGAGGTGGTGCTGCAATTATTCGAGGTGGTCGCAGCGGACGGCTATCTCAAGATGCCGGATGTAACCGGCCTTCCGTTGCGGCAGGCATTGAGCAAGTTATCCGTGATGGGTCTGAAACCGGTGGTGTATGGACATGGCAAGGTGATTCGTCAGAAGCCGGAGCCGGGCTCTCAGGTGCGTACCGGGATTCGGGTGGTTGTGGAATGTGAGCCCGAAGTGGTTTTACCCACATCGGTAAAGGTGGGCTATGAGCAATAAGATGGATTGGAGCCTGCAGGAACTGATACAGGCTCTGCCGCTTCAACACCTGCAAGTCGGCCGCGGTCAGTCGCTGAATCAATCGCCGGTCGGTGTGAGCATCGATTCGAGGCAGATACAGCCGGGTGAGGTTTTCGTCGCCATTCGCGGAGAGCGGCACGACGGCCACCAATTCATCGATGAGGTGTTGCAAAAACAGGCGCTCGCCGTGATGGTGGATGCGGGCTGGTGGCAGGCGAATCAGGAACGGATGGCGGATCACACCGTCCTGGTGGTTGAAGATACGCTGACGGCTTTGCAAACACTTGCCCACCGGTATCGGCAGCGCATTGACCCAAAGGTGATCGGGCTGACCGGAACGAACGGGAAAACCACGACGAAAGAATTGGTGTCGCGTGTGCTGCAGCGGCGTTATCGCGTTCATAAAACGCCCGGCAATCTCAATAATCATATTGGCGTACCGCTTACCCTGCTGAGCATGCCATCCAAAACGGACATCGCAGTGGTTGAAATGGGCACCAACCACTTTGGCGAGATTGCGACGTTGTGCCGTATCGCGGATCCGGATTACGGCCTCATTACCAACATCGGCCGCGGGCACACCGAATTCCTGCAGGACCTGGATGGCGTTCGCAGGGCCAAACAGGAATTGTTCGATTATCTGGCCGACTCGGGTACGGCCTTTGTCAATGTTGATGATCCAATGGTGGTGAAAGCGGCGGACGCCGCCGGGGTTCGGCGGCGTATCACCTATGCGTTTGAGCACCCTGCGGATATCCGCGGAACGGAGTTGCGCCTGGATTCCCGCGGTCATGCCCATTTCAACGTGGATGGAAACGAGTTTATGGTCGGCGTCCCGGGCTTGCACAATGCTGCCAATGCCCTGGCAGCGGTGGCACTCGGGCGGCATTTCCGCGTTCCGGAAAAGGACATGGTGGATGCTCTTGCGCAACCGGCGCTCGAGGTATCGGGCCGGATGCGCGTATGGACTCTGGCCGGCCGCACGATCATCGATGATAGTTACAACGCCAATCCGGAATCGATGCGTGCGGCTCTGGAGTTCCTGCAAAAAATCCCTGCCGGGGGGCGTAAATTTGCCGTTCTGGGGGATATGTTTGAACTGGGCGATCTGCGACTGCAAAGCCATCAGGAGGTCTTGCAAACTGCACAGACGCTGGGCATCGATTTTGTCTGGGTTACCGGTGATGCGATGGCCGAAGCTTTTCGAGAAGGGCGGTTCGAGCAGAAACCGGGGTTCCGCTGGTTTGCCGGTCACGAAGAACTGGCGCACGAGCTGATTCATGGCTGCAAACGTGGAGATGTGTTGCTGATTAAAGGAAGCCGGGGGATGCGGATGGAGAACATCATCCGGGCGCTACAATCTCACTTTAATCCCGATCCGTCCGCACAAAATCAAGAAGCCGGTCATCAGTAAAATACGGGTGGACACATGTTTTATCATCTGTTTTATCCGTTGACGAAATATGTATCCGGATTCAATATTTTTCAGTATATCACGTTTCGGGCGGCATCAGCCGCGATCACCGCTTTACTGATCAGCTTTATCCTGGGGCCGAGGGTGATCCGGCTGCTCAAAAAACATCAAATCGGAGAGGAGATACGCGAAGAGGGCCCGGAGACGCACAAGGCCAAAGCCGGCACGCCCACCATGGGGGGAATTATTGTACTCGGGGCGGTGGTCGTCCCCACTCTGCTGTGGGCGCGGCTCGACAATTTGTACGTGCAATTGGTGCTGCTCGCCACGGTCTGGATGGGCGTTGTCGGTTTTATTGATGATTATTTGAAAGTGGTAAAGAAGCTGCCCAAAGGGCTCATCGGCCGCTATAAAATGGTGGGGCAACTGACCCTGGGCGCGATCGTGGGGCTCATCATTCTCAACTCCGAAACTTTTGCGGACGTTGCCACCAAAACAACGGTGCCGTTCTTCAAAAATTTCAATCTGGATGTGGGATTCCTGTACGTACCGCTGGTGATGCTGGTGATCACGGCGACTTCCAATTCGGTGAATTTGACAGACGGCCTGGATGGATTGGCCATCGGCCTGATCGGCATCGCCGCCACAGCCTGGGCGGGAATCAGTTACATTTCCGGGCGTGTGGATTTCAGTGAATATTTGAATATCATGTATTTGCCCGGGGCGGGTGAGCTTACGATTTACTGTGCGGCGCTCATGGGGGCGGCGCTGGGATTTTTGTGGTACAATTGCTATCCCGCACAGGTGTTTCTCGGCGATACCGGGGCACTGGCGTTAGGCGGCGCGCTGGGAACTCTCGCCATTTTAACCAAAAAAGAGCTTTTGCTGATCATCATCGGCGGGGTCTTTGTTGCCGAAAGTCTTTCGGTGATTTTGCAGGTCTGGAGTTTTAAGCACCGTGGCAAGCGCATCTTTCTCATGGCACCGCTGCATCACCATTTTGAATTAAAGGGCTTGCCCGAACCCAAAGTCGTTATTCGTTTCTGGATCGTGGGCATTTTATTTGCCCTGTTGAGTTTGACCACCTTTAAAATCAGGTAGGATGATCTTGCGCAAAGGAAAAATCGACTACCCGCTGCTCATCGCGGTACTCTTGCTGGTGATTATCGGATTGACGTTTGTATATACGGCCAGCTCCGCCAAGGCGGCAGAGCGGTTCGATGGCGACAGCGCCTATTTTCTCAAAATGCAGAGCATCCGCGTCATCATCGGTCTGATCGCCATGGCCATGGTCATGCGCGTGGATTATCATACCTGGATACGCCGGGCGCCCGTGTTCTACTGGTTGATCTTGACCGTGTTGCTGTTCATGTTGTTCATGCCCTCTTCATGGATGATCCGCGGGACGCGCCGCTGGATCGATCTCGGACTGGTGAAGCTGCAACCATCGGAATTTGCCAAATATGCCCTGATTTTTATGCTGGCAAAGCTGTTATCCAAACGCGACCTGGACATCAAACAGTTTGTCGATGGGCTGCTGCCGCAACTGATCCTCATCGGCTTAATTTGCGGTGCTATTTTGCCGGAACCCGACGCCGGCAGCGCTCTGATGATTTTTTTCATTGCACTGACTCTGTTATTTACCGCGGGGGCGCGCATCGTGCATTTGTTTAACGTGCTGAGCGCCGGCGCCCTCATGGTGTTTGCCGGCTTGATGGTGAACGCCTACCAGCGCGAACGCTTGTTCAACTTTATCGCATCTTTACGTAATGAAGGGGAAGTGGGCTGGCAGGTCAAGCAGTCGCTGATCAGCCTGGGAAACGGCGGCGTTTTCGGAGTGGGGCTGGGACAGAGCCGTCAAAAAATGCACTGGCTCCCCGATCCATTCACGGACTTTATCTTTTCGATCATCGGGGAAGAATTGGGATTGATCGGTACTTTGGGGATTGTGGCGCTGTTTGTCTTCATTATATATAGAGGCTTTCGCATCGCTTTGAACGCACCGGATCCGGAAGGCCGCTATCTTGCCGTCGGAATTACCACGGCGATCGGCCTGTATGCTTTCATGAATATGGCCGTCATCACCCATCTGGTGCCAACCACGGGAATCCCGATGCCTTTTGTGAGCTACGGCGGCTCTTCCCTGATCACGCATTTGGCGGCGGTGGGCATGTTGCTGAATATTTCCTATCAGAGCAGCATGCGCTATGTCAAATCGCGGTATGGAGTGCGTCATGCCAGTCAGCGCTATTTCTGACCCGGAGGCGGTGCGAATCGTTATTGCCGGCGGCGGTACGGGCGGGCATCTCTATCCGGGCCTCGCCCTGGCGGAAGCCATTCAGCGGCAGGCTCCCGGTTCCAGAATTGTGTTCATGGGAACGCATCGCGGACTCGAGGCGCGGGTGGTACCCAAAGAGGGATATGAGCTGGTGCTATTGCCCGTACGCGGTTTGCTGAGGAAAGTGACGTTGGAGAATTTGCTGTTTCCGTTCCGTTTGCTGTGGAGCGTCATCCGCAGTATGCTCTTTTTCAGGCGATTCCGTCCGCAACTGGTTATCGGGACAGGCGGCTATGTTTCGGGACCGGCGCTGATTGCCGCCCAACTGATGCGTATTCCGACCGTCATCCAGGAGCAAAACAGTTATCCCGGACTGGTCAACCGGTGGCTTGGAAAGCACGCAACGGCCGTTTTTCTGGCGTTCGAGAGTGCACGTCGTTATTTCCCGAAAAGCAACCGGGTTTTTGTGGAAGGCAATCCCGTTCGGGGGCTCAGCCGGGATGTGAACCGGGACGAGGCGTACCGCCGGTTCGGTCTGAAGCCGGATGTGAAAACGGTGCTGATTTTTGGCGGGAGTCAGGGAGCGCGCAAACTGAATGAGATCGTGGGGCGCATGCTGTCGGATACGGATTTTGTGAAAAACAAACAGGTCTTGTGGATTACCGGTCCGAAATGGTTTGAGGCATGGCGGCATTATCATCAAACGCAACACGGCCGGATTCGGGTGCTGGACTATTGCCACAACATGCACGAGGCCTACGCCGTCGCCGACCTGGCGGTTTGCCGTGCCGGCGCACTGACCATTGCTGAACTGACAATCTGGGGCATTCCCGCGATTTATGTGCCGTTTCCGTTCGCCACAGCGGATCACCAGACGCAAAATGCGCGCGCGGTTGCCGACGCCGGGGGCGGTCTGGTTTTACCCGAGTCCGAACTGTCCGAAACAAAACTGGCGAAGACCATAGAAAGTGTATTGCAAAATGATGAAAAGTTGCATGCCATGGCTGAAGCGGCGCGCCGGTTGGGCCGACCGGAAGCGGCCGACCGAATCGCCAAGAAGTGCCTTCAATGGATTCGGAAACCATGATGCTGTAAAACACGGTGGAAGGTGATAGCCATGCAAAAAACCGGAAAAATCGTTTTTTACTCCACCAGCTTGATGCTCATTGTTTTGCACCTGAGTCAGTGGATACAGAATCAGCAGGCCTTTTCGGTGCAGGAAATTCTTTTAGTAGGGGCAAACCTGGTTCCAAAGAGTGAAATACGACAGGCTGTGGAGGAAGAAGCCCGCAAACACATTTTTAAAGTGGATTTGAAACGGATTGAAAAACGGTTGAACACCTTTCCGCAGGTGAAAAAAGTGCGGGTATCGCGGGTTTTTCCAAACAGCCTTCGCATTGAATTAGAGGAGCGTCAACCGGTGGCCCTGATTATCGATAACGGCATCTGGGGCGTGGACGCTGAAGGGGTTCTGTTGCCGAATTTGCAATCGGTGCGGGGCATTGACTTTCCCGTGATTGTCGGTTTATCGCTTCAGCACTATGTGCCCGGTGAAGTGGTGAAAAACCCGCACATCCGGGAATTGGCGGAAATTTTGGGCGAGCTGCGTCAGCAAAATCCGGCGGTTTATCATCTGATTTCCGAAATCACGATGAACAACCTGACCGGTGTGCAGGTTACGCTGATGACCCGGCAGGTGCCGGTAATTCTGGGCAAAGATCGGCTGATGCACAAGTTTAATAAACTCAAACCGCTGTATCAGTATTTGCTGGTGACAGACGAAATTGATTCGGTTCGGTACATGGATCTGCGCTACCGCGATCAGATTGTACTCAAGCGCAGATCGTAATTGAATAGACTTTCATCAAACCAAAGGACTGCATCAGGCATGAAGCACACACTCTTTTTTGACCAAACAGGGAGGTAGGCCATGGCGAACGACTACCTCTGCGCACTGGACATCGGCACCACCAAAATCACGGCGCTTATCGGTGAAGTTGATGAAAACCAGCAGGTGAAAATCATCGGCTTCGGTATGGCGCCTTCGGAAGGGCTCCGGCGGGGCGTGGTGGTCAATCTGGATAAGACCGTGCAATCGATCAACCGGGCGCGCGCGGAAGCGGAGCGGATGGCGGGGGTCGAGATCGAGGCGGTGTATGCCGGCATCGCCGGTGATCATATTCGCAGCGTCAATGGTCGCGGCGTGGTGGCAGTGGCCGGCGAGGATCATGTGATCACACCGGAGGATAAGAACCGGGTCATTGAAGCGGCTAAGGCGGTGGCGCTGCCATTCGACCGCGAAATCGTGCACATTTTGCCGCAGGAATTTATCGTGGATGAACAGCGCGGTATCGATAATCCGGTGGGAATGTCAGGCGTTCGTCTGGAAGCCGAAGTCCACATCGTGACTTGCGCCATAAGCGCTGCTCAGAATATCTGGCGCAGCATTGAAGCGGCCGGCATGAGTACCATGGACCTGGTACTGGAGCCGCTGGCCAGCAGCTTTGCCGTCCTTACCGACGATGAGAAAGATCTTGGTGTGGTGGTTATCGATCTGGGCGGCGGCACCACCGATATCGCCATGTTTTACGAAGGCCGCATTCGGCATACTGCGGTGGTCAGTCTGGGCGGACGCAATGTGACCAACGACATCGCCCATGGACTGCGCACCCCGGTGGATCAGGCGGAAGCGATCAAGATCGCTTACGGTGCGGCGATTCGGTCGGATCATGATCGAGAAGAGTTCGTGGAGGTGCCCGGAGTGGGAGGACGGCCGGCGCGGAAAATTTCCAAAGATCTGCTGGTCAATATCATTCAGCCCCGCATGGAAGAGATTCTGATGCTGGCTTATAACGAAGTCAAAAAATCCGATTACATACACCTGATGACCGCGGGCGTCGTCCTGACCGGTGGCGGCGCCATGCTGCCCGGGACGGTGGAGCTGGCAGAGGAAATTTTCCAGATGCCTGCGAAACTGGGCCTGCCTCAGCGTATCGAAAGCGTCAGCGACGAGGTGCACAAACCGAATCATGCGTCCGGTGTCGGCCTGATTCTCTACGGGCTTGAACACC
>WFVT01000299.1 GCA_015491485.1 Candidatus Zhuqueibacterota bacterium | reverse complement strand
CTTGCAACAGCATGAACGATCCGGGATAGAGCCATGAAAATCGTTTATTTCAACTATCTGTACGACTTGTGGGGGGCATCCATCGGCTCGACCATTAAAGGCATCAAGCTGATGGAAGCGATTGAAAAGTGCGGCCACGATGTTAAAATTTACTGGCGCAAAGATGATCCGCAACGCCGGCCGGGCGTAAACGGTCGGCCATCGGCACGGGACATTCTGAAAAAATATTTGGCAAAATATTTGCATGAGCCGAACCAGATTTTGTATAACTGGAAGTTTATTCGAGAGGAACGCGCCATATTGGAACGTGAACGCCCTGATATTTTGATCACCCGGCTGGACGCCTATGTGTTTTCGTCCATGTGGCTGGCGAAACGCATGGGCATTCCGGTGGTGCTGGAAGCCGACAGCCCCGTGACGTATGAGCTGCGCACATTTCATAAAGAATACTGGACGTTACCCGGTGTGCTGGATGGCATTGAAAAGTATAATTTGCGCCATGCCGATGCTGCAGTGGTCGTGTCCAATGTGCTGGCGGAGTATTTTATGCAGCGCCAACCGCGTCAGGATGGATACGTGGTGATTACCAATGGCGCGGATATCGAACGCTTCCATCCTCAGATATCGGGGGACGCGGTTCGAAAAACGTATTCGCTATATAACGATATTGTAATCGGATTCATCGGCAGCTTCCACCGCTGGCACGGGGTGGAAAATCTGATTGCGCTGCTCAAGCCGGTCCTGGAGCGGAATGCGGGCGTGAAATTTCTGTTGGTCGGCGAAGGGGGCCCCTTAAAGCCGACGCTGGAAGCTTACATCCGCGAGCATGCCTTGCAGGATCGCGTGATTCTGACCGGCCACGTACCGCATGACCGGGTGCCGGAACACATCGCCGCGATGGACATCGTGCTGGCGCCGTATCCGAAATTGCCGTTTTTCTATTATTCGCCGGTGAAGGTGTATGAGTACATGGCCTGCGGTAAATGCGTCGTGGCGTCACGCCTGGGACAAATTGCCGAGGCCATCGATAACGAACGGTCGGGGTTTCTGGTGGAGCCGGGGGACATCAACGGATATTTGAGCGCATTGCAAACGTTGATCGATAACGCGGCGCTGCGGAAGAAAATCGGCGAAGCCGCGGCGCAGCAGGCAAAAACCCATTATAGCTGGGCGGCGAAGGGCCGCCAATGGGTGGAGGTGTGTGAAGCCGTTCTAAAACGGTATGGAAAATCATCCACAACCACCATAAACGGTAACCGGAAAAAGGAGCCTGCGGAACAGGAGAAGGAGACATGATAACAACAGGCACTGGCAGCAAAAGAGGTCACTGGATGATACGCATTCTGTTAATCACCGGGTGGTTTTTGGGATGGGAGGTGAATTCCGCGGCGGCTCAAAATTTTCAGCCGCCTTTTCCACGGATAGGCGTGATTTATTTTTACGAAGCCAATATCCCCGAGGAAATCTGGAAAAACCATGATTTGATCGTGGTCCGGCTATGGTATCCTGAAATTGCACGTAAGATCAAAGCCAAATATCCTGAAAAAATTGTGCTGGCGACCAACAATGTCATCGATGGCACGGCCATCAATCCCCCGGACGATTACCTGATTCCGACGCTGGATGGTTCCTGTATCAAAGGATGGCATCAGAAACACCCGGGCGACTGTTTGTACGACGGCACGAATTTTTGTCCGATTGTGAACGGCAAACGCTGGAATGATTTTCTGACCGATTTTCTGGCCGAACGGACGGATTGGTCGGTATTCGACGGCACCTTCTGGGACTCGTGGGCAGGTTCGATATCCTGGCAGGAGTCTTATGATCAGGTGGATTTCAACCGTAACGGCATTGCGGATAATCGGGAACAAAAGGACCTCGCCGACAAATACTGGCGGGAAGGCAACCGGCTGATCGTAGAGAAATTACGCCAAAAAACCCCGCCGGGCAAGGTGGTGGTGGCTCATGAAGCATCAGCGGAAGAGGTGGGCTATTTGAACGGCCTCGGCGATGAGGATTGGGAAGGCAACAGTTGGGAATGGTTCTATCCGAACGTGTGGCGCCGGTTCCAAAAAGAGGCGGTTACCCCGCGGGTCAATTTCATCGAAGCGAGAGGGAAGCCCGAGGACTTTCAGCGTATGCGGTTCGGATTGACCACCGCCTGTTTGCTGGACGCGTTCTTTACCATGGATGAAGGTAATTATGCGCACCGTTACACCTATATTTACGATGAATATTTCGCCAACCTGGGCTATCCCACCTCGGAAGCCGAAGAAATTCGCAAGGGCGTTTATGTGCGGTATTTTGACAACGGCGCCGTGGTGGTCAATGCCTCCGGAAAACCGCAAACCATTACGGCGAGCGATCTTCGCGGTGGGCCGTACTACCGTTTTCTGGGGGGACAGGTTCCGGACTTCAATAACGGCGAAAAGCTGGGGTCCATCAGGCTCGAAGGCTCCATTTCCGGACGCAAACAAACCGGGGACGGCGTGCTCCTTTTCAAGCAGCCCACCGTCCTTATCGCCCCCATCATCGTGGATAACGTTGCCATTAATATGACGAGTCCGGGCAACCAACCGGCGCGGTTGGAAGGCAATTGGATTCAGCAGGATCAGGGAAAGCTCCGCAATACCAATGCCTATGCCCTGAATTACGGCTGGGATGAATATGGCGCGCCTTATGCCTACACACACGCAGGCAATGGAGAAAGCCGCGCGATTTATACCCCCACGATCGGCGTCGCCGGGGAATATGATGTCTATGAATGGCATCCCTTCCACGGCAATGCGGAAGACGATTATATTGAAGCGCAGGCCGTGCCGTATGTCATTAAGCACGCCCGCGGAACGACCACCGGCACCATTGATCAGTCCAAAAACTCGGGCCGGTGGAATTACCTGGGACGCTTTTATTTCGAAAAAGGCACATCCGGATACATCATGATCAGCAACAACGTTTCTTCAGGGATTGTGCTGGCGGACGCATTTAAATTTGTGTACGCGGCAACCAACAACGATACGTTCTCTGCGGATCGCACACCTCCAAAGGCGCCAACCGGGGTGAAAATCGAGAAAAACTGAGATCGCTATCGGCAATGTGGGCTGGTTATCCCTGAACATGGAGGTTCAACTATGTGGCAGCAGCGAAATCGCATCATCGATTTAATGAAATTCGTGATTCTCTTCGCAGGGACGTTTTCCGTCGCGGGTTCCCTGCAGGCGCAGTCTATTGATCCGGCAGACATCGAACGATTGCGCGAAAAATATCTGGCCGAAAAAGCGCCCAAACGAAATATGGCCGGAATTGTTCAGAAAATCGTGCAGATTCCGGTGGGACAGGGCTGGAATGGGTACCGTCCGACCGAGTGGTATTTTGCCGCCGAACTGACATACGCGGCCGGTTCCGGTGGTACCAACCTGGACCGGTTACGTCAGGCACTGGATTTTGCCGAGCGCAACACGGTGGAGAACTGGTGGGAAATCGAAGTGGGAATTCCGCGGGCACTGGGGCGCGGCCTGCTGCGTGGCGGGGCTCAGCTTCCCGCTGATTTGCGCCGCCGGCTGGAGCAACACCTGCGCAATTTCCTGAGCAAGCAGCGGCTGCGTGAATGGAACGGCGCCAATACCATTTACCGCGGCTGGACCCGTCTTATTGCCGGGCTGTATTTCCGCGATCAAAAATTGTGTGAGGAGGCCGTCAAACTGTTCGCCGGTTCCACCAGCATCGGTAAATACACGCATATCCGCCCGGACGGCTCTTACTTTTTTCACAATGACAAGAGCAACATGTTCTATGGCAGCGACCATTTTGTGCAATTCACCGATTACGTAAAGTTTGCTGCCAATACCAGTTTTGCCCTGGAAAATCATCCCAATCCGTACAATCCCGGCAAAACAGCCATTCAGGTCCTTGGCGAATGGATTGAAATCGGCATCCGATGGTACAGTTATTTCGGGAATATCGATCCGCTGACGATCAATAAATTCCCACACAAATGGCATTTTGGCCGCATCAAATCCGGAATGAAAAATTTGGTTGCTTCCGGGACGACGGATTTATCGCCGCACTGGCAAACCATTCAGAAAATCCTCAACGATTCGCCGGAACCCATCGGCGCCCGGGCTTTCCCCTCGTCCCGTTACCTGGCCGTCCGGCGCGATCGGTTTTTCGCGGGGCTGCTCCTCATGGACCTGGTGGCGCCTCATATGGAAGCCTCATCCTTTGCCCCCATTTTTGGCTCGATCAATTTGGTCACACCGGAAACCGTCGATCGGATTTCGCGCACGCCCGGCGATAAAAATGTATCGCTGGATATTCTGAATGTGCCGTCGTCAATGCTCTCCACCATGACCGTCCCCAAATTGTTTTTCCCGGATGTGGCCAACCCCGGGTCCGAGCATTCGAACCGGGTGCACCTCAATGAAGTGACCGATATTGCCAGACAGTGGGGATATTACGGCGTCACGACTTTGAACGGCTACTATGGGCTTGCCGCCCAGCATCTGCGCAGCAGTGATGGCCAGTTCCGCATGAAAAAATCCTGGTTTTTCTTTGATGATGAGATAGTGGTGCTCATCAGCGATCTGGTCAGTCGCGGCAGCTTCGGCCCGGTGGTGACCTGGTTGCAGACGTTCCGGCCCGACGGCAGTCCGTTAACCACAGATATTGGCTCTCGTTCTTTACCCACGGGATCGGGAAGCAGCGACATCGGTCGAGTCCGCTGGGCGCATTCCCGGCAGTGGGGATTTTACTTTCCGGAGCCGGCGTACCTGTTTGCGGAAGGCCGTCAGCGCGGTTTTACCCGGTTGGCGGTGGATCATCAGCGGATGAACCGGCAGGATCGGTTCGCTTTTGTGCTGTTGCCCAACCGCAGCGAGGCAGAAGTCCGCGGCTATAATGGCATCGAAATTCTGCGTCAGGACAGCCGTTTGCATCTGGTGCGCGATCGTTCCTCTCAGGTCGTTGGGGCGGCATTCTTTGAGCCGGTTTCCACCACGTTAATTGCATCGAATCTGCCCGGATATGTGCTGTATCAGGCACGCGGACAGACGTTCCGGCTGAGTTTGTATAATCCGCATAAGGAGGCGTCATTGCCGGTGCGATTGTCCCATGAAGGCAATCCGGTAAACCCGATGGATGATGCGAAAATCGATGCCGCGAATGCGACTCACCATCTTTACCGCATCCGCGTGCCGCTGGTTCTGAAAAAGGGAAGCGGCGAAGGGCTGGAGCTTTTTGATCTATCGCCGGCCGGTGCGCAGGGAACCGAGCTGATTGTGAATCTGCGGGTGTATCGGAAATTCGAAATCGAGGCGCAAAAAAACAGCGACGGTTCGTATAGCATTGTGCGGGCTACCATCAACCTGAATGATCCGCAGCAGAATGGATTTGAGGCGCAGCCGGCTCCGCCTGCCCCGCCGCAGACCAGAGCGCCGGTGGCGGTTGTCCAATCCAGTTACCAGGCGAAAGTCGGTGAAACGCTGCAATTCGATGCATCTGCATCTTATGATCCGGATGGCGGCGGCATCCGCGAGTATGTCTGGTCGTTCGGAGACGGTAACACGGCTCAGGGTGTCCGGGTGAGCCACCGGTACAGTCAACCGGGGACGTACAACGGCTCGTTGCGGATTCGAGATGATGACGGCCAAGAAGCAACGGCAAACTTTACCGTGACAGTGACGGCAGCGGATCCCGGCGGCCCCGTAATGATTGTTCGAATAACCGCCGATGATCAATATGAATTGTATGTGAACGGCCGGTTTGTGGCGCGCGGTACTGGATGGGAGACCGCGGAGGAATACCGGGTGCCCCTGGAATCCGGGAAAAATGTCGTCGCGGTCAAAGCGATCAATCAGGCCAGCGCCGGCGGGATTCTCGCGGAGATCCAGATCGGCGCAAAAAGGTTTTTCAGTAATACCAATTGGCGCATCAACTTGCGTGAAGTGCAGGGCTGGACGGAACGGGATTTTAATGATCAGAGCTGGTCCCGTGCCGTTTCGTACGGCAAACACGGATATGCAATGCCATGGGCACAATTTCGCAATGTGCAGGGCTTGGCCCGGGACCTGCCGGAATGGATTTGGTCGAAAGATAACTACAAAGACAATCCGGTGTATTTTCGATACACGATCAACTTGAATCAGGATGTCGAGCCACCTGCCGCTCCCAAAGGGGTTCGCGCAATTGTGGAATAACGTCGGTATAGTGTTAATTTGGCGAGCGGGGGCTTTCCTAAAATGGAAGCATTGCCCCAAAATCGTCACGCCCGCGGAAAGCGGGCATCCAGGAGAAACCATCCTTTATGGATTCTCGCTTTCGTGGGAATAACGCTGGATGAAGGTTTTGGGAGCGCCCCCAACCCTGCTTGCCGGTGAAGACCACCGGAGCCGGTACCCTTGGGGGCGTAACTTTGACATTCCTTTTCGGGCAAATGATCTGATGCCTGATGGATGCAACCACCGGGTTCATACGGCTTTGGTGCTGGAACTGTGAGGATTTCGGAGGAACCGAGTGAAGATTTTAATGGTCGATAAGTATTATTTCATTAAAGGCGGAGCGGAGCGCTATTATTTTGAGCTGACCAAAACCCTCGAGGAGCGGGGGCATGAGGTCATCCCTTTCTCCATGAAGCATCCCAATAATTTTCCCACCGAATATGAAGACTATTTTGTTGAAAATATAGAATTTAATGGACTTACATTTGCGGAAAAGATTCGGCGGGCGCCGGAGATTCTGACCCGAGTGATTTGGTCCACAAAAGCGAAGGAAGCCATTCTCCGGCTGGTGGATAAAGTCAAGCCCGATATCGCCCATTTGCATATGATCGACCATCAGTTATCGCCTTCCATTCTGCAAGGACTGAAAGAACAGGGCATCCCGATCATCCAGACCTGTCATCAGTACAAGCATGTATGTCCGAGTTACCGGCTGTATATCATGCACAAAAATCAGATTTGTGAAAAATGCATTCCGGGAAAATATTACCAT
Organism: Candidatus Zhuqueibacterota bacterium; assembly: GCA_015491485.1. GTDB lineage: Bacteria > Zhuqueibacterota > Zhuqueibacteria > Zhuqueibacterales > Geothermadaptataceae > Hydrothermovivens. Next base: position 3,904 of record WFVT01000299.1, on the reverse strand, counting down.
GCTGTGTTGGAAAAATGTCACAAAAATTCTCTGTCAGCCAGTGCCATTGTTGCTATTGAAAGTTACATTCACAAGTGGATGAATATTTACGACCTCATTGACGTTTTTCATGTTCCGAGCCGATTTTTAGGAAAGAAACTGCAGGAGGCGGGATACCCCTCCGATAAGATTTGGCACTGTTTTTACACCATTAATTTGCGCGATTATCCCTATCATCCCGAATCAGACGATTACTTCGTCTATTATGGGCGGCTGAGTGAGGAGAAGGGAATCTTGACTTTATTGAAGGCCAAAAAACATTTGCCAGAGCCAAAATTGAAAATCATTGGTGACGGCCCGCAACGGCCGGTGCTGGAAGGTTTTGTGCGGGATCATCGCGTTGAAAATGTGGAGTTTCTCGGCAATCGCGGTGGTGAGGAGTTGATCTCGCTCGTGCAAAACAGCCGATTCGTGGTGGTGCCGTCCGAATGGTATGATAACTCGCCGCTGGTGATTTATGAATCGTTTTCCATGGGCAAACCGGTGATCGTAAGCACCCTCGGAGGGATGCCTGAACTGGTGGAACCGGGTGAAGACGGCTTCCATTTCCCTCCGGGCGATGTGGATGAACTCACCGATCGGATCCAGACGTTATGGCAAAATCCCGAGCTATGTAAGCGAATGGGAGAAAAGGCAAGACAGAAAGCGGAGCGTGAATTCAGTCCGGAATCTCACTACGATCAACTGATGAAAATCTATCAACGATTAACCCGAACCGTTCGTTCGGATGTCACCATGTGAGAGAACAGCAAGGCGCACAGCATGAACAAGGGGAACCATCTTATTGCACCGCAGCATGGCAGATCGACGGAAAAGTCGCCGAATACGCAATCGCTGACGGAACCGCTTATCGGGGTTTTCGAAGATTTATCAAAGCATTCGCTGAACTATTTCGGACAGCAGGGCCCGTTGCAGTTTCAAATTCTGGAATTCAAACAAAAGCGCCTGTCCGATATCTGGCGATGCGCCGTTTCAAGCAATGGATGGCAAACCCGCATTTATATCAAGTTGCACAAAAATCCCGATCATCAGAAAGATCGGGTCTTGCAGTTCTGCGCCACTGAATTTGAGGTTCTGAAAAAGCTGCATAAAGCATTCGCAGACTATGAAGGGTTCGGCGTGGTTCGGCCGGTGGCATTTTATCCCCGGGAGATGATCACGATTACGGAGGAGAAAACCGGCGCCAATCTGTACGATATCTTGCAAAAACAGGGACACCGGCTGGCTTCCCGAAAAAGATTTCAGCAATTGGAGAAGTATTGCTACCGATGCGGGCAGTGGCTGCACCTGTTTCAGTCTCTTACACAGACCGGGAAAACGGTTGCCCTCCGTGATATGCAAATCTTACAAAACGCACTCGAGCGGTTTCAACGGTGGGAGAATCTGAATTTAAAAAAGAGCCTTTTGAAGCGTGTCCAAGATGATCTACAGCAACGCCTTAACCGGTTGGCGCAGCAGCCGGTGCTCCTTTCCGGGCAACACGGGGATTTCATTCCCTTTAATGTGATTGTCAATGCCAACGAGATCACGCTGCTGGACTTTCCTTACTATACTGTAGGGACCGTTTATCACGATCTCGCCCGGTTTTGCACGGTACTGATCACCATGGCGAAAAAGCCGCTATTCTCCCGGCGGCGAATGCTCCGGCTGGTAAAAGCAATTATTGCCGGATTCGCTGAAAAGGCAAAATTTGATATTGACATTTTCCGGATTTATTTGCTGTACAATATGGTTGACTGGGTCCTCTGGGATGAGTGGTTGAATAACACGGAAACCAAAAACGGTTTCTGGCAAAAGAAAGTGCAGGCATTCTACGAAAACTGGTTTCGCAATTTTGACCGTTATGCCATTATCTGATCCCGATCGGCCTTTGTTAAAATAGCATTTAAAGCCGTTTCCTCTTCGATTCTGGCTGTGAGCATCCAATCACATCGGCACGTATGATCCTACATGAGGAGCAGATTGCGCCTTCGGAGGATCAACCCCATTTAGCAGTGGCAATTGAGGATATTGAAAATCAAGACAAGGACGAATCCATCACCATGAGCCAATCATCCAAACTTCGAGTTTTGCAGATCGTCGATGGTTTTCGCATGGGGGGAGCGGAAAACAAACTCTGGGAACTGATCGAACGGCTGGACGCGAATCGGTTCGAAAATTTTGTCGCGAATGTCGGCCCCGGCGGTCCGCTGGAGGAGCGCTTCAAAGCCCTTGGGGTGCCGATTTTCCAGGTCCAGCGTCGGCACCGGTTCGATGTCATGCCGGTGATCCGACTGCGGCGCATTATGCGGGAATACCGCATTGATATTGTGCAATCCACACTATTTTGGGCGGATGTCGTGGCGGCGATGGCCGGCAGATGGGCGCGAGTTCCGGTCATCCTCTCGTGGGAGACGGTGACTCACGAAGGCAATCCGTATCACGGCAAAATGCAGCGGCTTCTGGGCTATCAATTTGCCGCCCGCCGGATGGATAAAATTGTAGCGGTTTCGCATGAAATCAAACAATCGCTGATCAAACATCGGGGATTGCCGCCGGACAAAATTGAAGTGATCCACTACGGTGTGGACTTACAGAAATTCCAACCGGAACCGCCGGATGCGGAGTTTCGGCGCAGTCTCGGGATTCGTGACGGAGAAATCGTGCTCGGTATTGTCGCCCGGCTGGAGCCGGTTAAAGGGCACAGCGTGTTTATCGACGCTTTCCAGATGCTTGCCGGCGATTTTCCCAATACGCGGGTTCTGTTCGCCGGGGATGGCAGCGAACGCGAGCGATTGCAGGCCAAGGTGGAATCGCTGGGATTGGCCGACCGGGTGCATTTTCTGGGCATCCGCCGGGATGTAAAGCGCATTTTGAACGCACTGGATATTTTTGTCCTGCCATCGGTGGCCGGTGAAGGGCTGCCCAACGTGATTTTGGAAGCCATGGCTTGCGCCAAACCGGTGGTCGCGACGGTGGTCGGCGGCACTCCCGAAGCCGTACGAGATGGCGAAAACGGGCTTCTGGCACCGCCCCGGGATGCTCATCGTTTGAAAGAAAAGCTGGCGGAACTCTTGCAGGATCCGGATAAAATTAGAGCGATGGGGAAGCGGAGTCGGGACATCGCGGAACGCGAATTCTCTCTGGAGATGCAAATCGAGCGGTTTGAATCGTTATACGAAAAACTTTATGCAGAAAAAAAACAGCATTGAATTTTGTTGTGAATTTGCGTTCCTTCAACAGGCATTGGTTTTCGAAGCAAGGTGTCCGGCCGTTTCAGCCCCTATAGGATATATTCAGGGATGAGTACACTCAATCGACTGTTTAAAAACACAACTGCCCTGGTAGTGGCGAAAGGAATCCAGCCACTCATATCGCTGTTTTTAATCATCACCATCACCAAAAAACTCGATGTTGAGGGCCTCGGCGCCTATGTCACCATCCTGAGCTTTGTCGAAATTTTTCAAATTATTGCGGCTTTCGGCCTTCGGAATCTGCTCACGCGTGAAGTGGCCCAAAACCGGGAACGCGCCGCTCGCTATTTCGCCGCTGTCCCCATCATTACGGTGATCTCCAGCGGCGTGGCGATGCTGATGATGGTTGCGGTGGTGTATGCCCTGAGCAAGGAACCTGTGGTCGAAAAAGGCGCGGTTATTATTTCCCTCAGTCTGGTGGCTGCCGCACTGGCGGAAGCATACGAAGGGATTATCGGCGGGTTTGAAAAGCTCAGCCGGGTGGGCCTCGCGTGGTTTCTCGAAAATGTAGCCCGTGTGTTGATCAGTATCGCCCTGCTGTATGCCGGCTTTGGACTTTTCTCACTGCTGTGGGTGTACATTGCCGTCCGATATGCCAAAGCGGCGTATTATTATGCGTATATTCGCAGGCA
>WFVT01000298.1 GCA_015491485.1 Candidatus Zhuqueibacterota bacterium | reverse complement strand
AGGTACGGACCATTCCACAAAAAAACCTGGCAGTGGAAACGCTCAAGAAACTTTTAGAAGACGAGATCAAAGTGCGACTGCGAAAAAATGTTGTCCAGGCGCGGGCATTTTCCGAAATGCTGGAAGAGGCCATGCGGAAATACCACAATCGTGTCATTGCCGCGGCGCAGGTCATTGAAGAATTGATCGCGATGGCAAAGGAAATGCGGGAGGCACAGCGGCGAGGTGAAAAACTTGGCCTATCGGAAGATGAAGCCGCTTTTTACGATGCTCTGGCAGCCAACGAAAGCGCCGTGGAGGTGCTGGGTGACGAAACGTTAAAGCAAATCGCCCAGGAACTGGTGGAACGCGTGCGAAAAAGTGTCACCATTGATTGGAATAAGCGGGAAAATGCGAGGGCCCAGCTCCGCGTGATGGTCAAACGCATTTTGCGGAAATATGGTTATCCGCCGGACAAGCAGGAAAAAGCCACAGAACTGGTGCTGGAACAAACGGAAGTACTGTGCCGTGATTGGGTGTTGTGTTGAACCAGAGCGAAAGAAAAGGTTATAATTGACCATCATGGATTTTAAAGGGTTCTGCGGTTTGTCAGAGAAAAGCGGTTCCCTGAAACCGTTCTGTGTGACAAAAATCTGTTGCGAAAAACTGCCTGCCGGAAATTGTAAACTGTCTTAAAGGAGTCCTGTTTGGGTAAATAAAGATTAAATTGTTACGGCTTCTGTCTGGTCCACCAGCCGCCTTCCAACAATAGGGCGAGGATTATCGGGCGGAGGGGCGGGGGATAAAGAAAAAGCGATCTCCAAAGCGCATGAGCCTGTCTGATGGGATGTCGGGAAGCAAAGTCGCTGCAGGCCCGGCGCGCTGGAGATCGCCGATCAGCACGTTCAAAATTAGCTGATCTTGATTTCGATCTCGCGAGGCTTCACCTCTTCCACTTTCGGCAGAGTAATTTTCAGAACTCCGTTCTCAAACCGCGCATCGATTTGATTTTCTTTGATACGGCTCGGAACGCGGAAGCTCCGTTCAAACTGACCGAAGGTGCGTTCCAGACGGTGATACGTCCGGTCTTTTTCTTCCCGCTGCGATTTCTTCTCACCGCGGATGGTCAAAACGCCGTCTTCATAATCCACTTTGACATCATCCCGTTTCAGACCGGGCAGTTCGACAAACAGGTAGTAGTTGTCCTTATCCTCGATGATATCCACCGGGGGCATCCAGGAGGTTTTCAGCAGAGGCCGTTCCGCGGTTTCATCGGTACCGAACACATTGCGGATCAGCCGGTTGATGCGATTGAACTCCTCGGTGAGATTCATGAGATCACGCGCAGGACTCCAGCGAGTGACCGTCATGGCTCATCCCTCCTTTCGTTTTTTATTTTTCCTTCCGCTGCGGAGATTTAGCAATTTGAATGCCAAAATACTATGCGATTTAAGTTTAATAAAAATAATGGATAGCGTGTGGTTGGTCATGCATCGGCGGGTTTGTCAATTTAGCAGAATTTTCTGCAAGAAGGACAACGGTCGGTTGCAAAAATTTCAAGAGAGGCGGGAAGAATGTCACCGTACCCAGCGGATGCCAAAATTGTAGGTCTGTCCGGCACCGCCGTTTTTGCCGAAAGGAAAGACCGTGACCAACGATTCGAGTTCAAAATTCGGTCGCAGAAAAAATTTGACCCCGGCGCCAAGCTGACTGTAATAATTCGACCAGCCCAGCCCCTCCCAGGTGGGGGCAAGCTCGCCCTGAAAATACAGCGTCCAGCGGGGTGTGGGAAGATAATTGAAAATGGCTTTGATGGGTGTCAACAGTGCAGGATCCTTGCGGTCAAAACGGAGGTATAATCCGTTTTCGAGATAGAGATACACCTCGGGGGTAAAGCGGTAATCGTAAAAGAACTGCGTCCACCACTGGATGTCGTCATATTCCAGAAACGGACGTTCGCCGCGCAGCCCTTGCAGATCTTGCGCCGCCGGAATGAGCAGTTGAATTTGCATGGCTAAGCGGGTGAACGCCGGAAACGGAACCAATTTGAGTTTGGGCGCGATGAGCGCCACGGCAGTACGGGCATCGGCGCCGGAAGCAAATTGGAATACGGATAGCGGCGAACTTCCAGCAGGTCCGTTGCGCACTGACTTGAAATAAACATCGATTCCGGCGTTGATCCGGGTTGAAAAACCGGTCAGGAAATAGACGATCCCGGTAAAATAGGTTGACCGGCCGCCCTGGTCACGGCGGGTTCCCCTGTCATCGAAATAGGCGGTCTGAGTGTACAGGTTGTTGAAGAGTTTGATTTCCATTTCTCCACGCTGCAACATGGTGGAAGGGGTAAAGTTCTGAAGCGAACGGCCCATTCCGTGGTTGACTTTAGGTACCGGGGCTTCATTCAACGACCAGTCATAAGGAATGAAACGAACGGCGTAGCCGGACGGAACGGGAGTGGTGCGGTACCGGTTGAGGTACTCGATGATGGACCGGGCTTGTTGTAAGAAATCAGACTCGTACCACTTGAAAATTTCAGATACAAAAACGGTTTTGCGCCCGGTATCGACACGCACATAGCGCGCATCATTGAGGATGGCGCGGGCGCGTTTTTCGAGCTGCGCTTCCAGCCGGTCCGGCACAAAAGCTTCCGGAATGAGATAGGGACAGCTTTTCGCCGCGCACACCAGCACAAAATGCAGCCGCGGATCGGGATACTGTTTGCGCAAAATGTCGTGCTCGATTTGATCCAGCGTGAGTAACCGTCCCGCCACCCGGTGTTTGCGTTTGTTGAAAAAGCCCGGTACGTCTTTGGGGGATTGAATCGGGTAAAACTGCACCACGCCGTGAATCACCAGCAGATTATAGGCATTGATCCAGAAGGCTTTTTGCCCGGCACGGGATTGCAGACGTTCCAATGGAAATTGCGCCAGCTCTCTGACCAGCGCCTGCAGGGCATCGGGCTGCTGGTGAATGGCGGCATAGCGTACCAGACCCTCCCGGTTCACTGCAGATTTTAAAAAGGCATCGGTTCGCTGAAAAAACGCTTCCACGTGCTGTGCATGAGCCGAAAGTCCTTGAAAAGAAAGCACCAAAACGAACGCGAGAAAAAATGGTTTCATGGCGATTCCTTGCGATTTTGTGGTTTCCAATGGTTGGGAGCAGCGGTTCAGTTCTATCCTCGGGCTGCATCGAGTTCCGCCATTGCCAATCCCTGCCGGATGCAGAGGCCCGGCGATCTCCGTGATGCGTTTCAAAAGATGGCGTCGCCGCGGTACGCGCACCTTGAGGGCCGGGCGCCAGCCCGATCACCGAATCTCCGCGATCGGGAAAGCGTTTGACAGGGCGTCGTCCGAGAACGCCGCTTGCGCCGGCAATAAACATCCGCACGTGACTGTGGCTCTGCAGTTCATCCCGACACCACGGCTCAATTTTATTTTAAACCCGTACCATGGTTGGAAATATTCCCGCAAATCGATTTGTCCGTGAAAATTTATCACATTGCTTGCGAATCTCAATTGATTTTGCTATCATAGCCAAAGCCGGGGCGATAGCCGGGCGGTATAGGCTTCTGGGGCGGTACGGATGACGCGGGTCTGGAGCCGTTCTCAAACAGCGCTCTGCGGCTATCGTCCTCGATGAAGGGGCATTGAGGAGAAATCGTTGGTGGGGCCACCGGCCTTGGCCGCCGGGGCGGTGGTGCTGGAAAACAGCCTCATAGCAGGACTGGAGGGCAATGATCCCATGGTAAACAAAGGGGCAGGTAGATTCAAATGGCTGATTCTGGGAATCGCTCTGTCGGTGTCTTCATCCTCCGGGGCGCCGACCGGTTCCGATCAGCAAAAGCTGACCCTGCAAGAAGCCATCCGTCTTTCTCTGAAGCATCATCCCGGATTCAAAGCAGCACGGCATTCCGTCGATGCAGCACAGTGGCGCGTGAAAAAAGCCTATTTCGATTTTCTCCCGAAGCTGGCACTGGATTTGAGTTACAGCCGTTATGATGCTCCCACTGTGCGCCGTGCAAACATTCTCACGGAAATCGGCCGCAATCTGACGCGCCAATTTGCCCCGGATGCCGACCCCAATGAAATCCGACCGGTGCTGTGGCGCAACGCGTACGGCACGGCCATCACTCTGCAGCAGCCGGTATTCAACGGCGGGGCTTTGCGCGCCCAGCTCACTCTGGCTCAGGCCAATGATCTGGGCGTCCGCGGACAGTTTCAGGAAACCCGGCAGCGGGTGATTCTGGAGACCATGCAGGCTTATTTCAATTTAATCAAAGCCCGCGAGCTGCTGATTCTGGCCCGGAAAGCCGTTGAGGCCACCCGGTCCCGATTGAGCAGTATCCAGCGAATGTTTGAAACCGGGATGCAAAATCGCGCCGAGGTGCTGCGATGGGAAGTGAACCTGGCCTCTGAGGAAGGGAAACTGGTTCAGGCTGAAAGCGGTTACGCCCTGGCGTTGCGTCAGTTATCGCAATGGATCGGGCTCCCGCTGGACAGCTCGGTCGCTCTGGAATATCCCGACCCGGCATTCCGTGAGCCGCTCAAGCCGCTGGATTATTATCTGAACAAAGGCCGGTTTGCCAATCCTGCTCTGAAAACTTTTTCCGCCAATATCGAAGCGCAGCGCGCGCAGGTGCAGTTGGCGCGCTCAAAGTTCTTTCCGCAGGTCAATTTTTTTTACAATTATCAGTGGGAAACCAACGACACCCCGGCGCTGGACAGTTACCGGAGCTGGACTTTCGGTTTCGCCGTGCGCGTTCCGGTGTTCAACAGCTTTGCGGATTACGCCCAACTTCAGGAAGCGCGGGCGCAATTTCAGCAGATACAGGCGGCGCATCAGGAATTGCAGCAGTCCGTGGAACTGCAAATTCAGCAGGCCTATTATCAGGTGCAGGCGGCGCTCAAGCGCATGGCGCTGGCCGAAAAAGGGCATGCGCTTGCCCGGGAAAATTTTCGCGTGGTCAGTGACATGTTTGATGTCGGCATGGCGACCAATCATGAACTGATGGAAGCGCAAATCGCCATGCAGAAAGCGGAGAGCGACCTGATTGAAGCCCGTTTTGATTATTTGATTTACATGGCCCGGTTGAAAAGCGTGGCGGGTATTCTGGACGTACCCGAGGATTGAATTTATGGCGCCGGGTGGCATGCGAGAGACGTCAGGCGATTTCGCGGATTAACCGAGAGGATGGTTCGATGGAGTTCCGAACAAACGGGAAATTTTTGGCTGTCCTGATAACCGTTGCAGGCATTCTGGGAACAGGGTGCCGTTCTCAAGATGAGGCGGCGGACGCGGCGGGCAACCACCGGGCGGCCGATGACGGGATGGCGGTCCCGGTGACGGTCACGGCTGTGCAGCCAGCGGATGTCGCCGACCGTTTGGAATTGACCGGTTCATTGCGCCCGTTGCGTCAGGCGGTGCTCACGGCGCAGGTGGCCGGCGAGGTGAAAAAGGTTTACGTGGAACTGGGTGATCCGGTCGAAAAAGAGGCGCCTCTGGTGCAAATCGATCCGCGGACGTATGAACTGGCCGTAGAACAGGCCCGGGCGAACTTCCGCAGCGCCCGGGCGGCGTATGAAAAGGCGAAAGCGGATTATGACCGGAACCGCCGATTGCATCAATCTGGCGATGTCTCTGACTTTGTGCTGGAATCGGCACGGGTGCAACTGGCGTCGGCAGAAGCCGCGTATCAATCCGCGGAAGCGGCGCTGAAAATGGCGCAGAAGCAATTGGACGATACCCTGCTCAAAGCGCCTTTTGCAGGGACGGTCGCTTCGGTGCCGGTTGATCCGGGGAATACCGTGGCACCGGGAACGCCTCTGGTGACGGTGGTGGATATCCGCCGGCTCCGGCTGCAGGTCGGCGTTTCCGAACAGGATATCTCCCGGCTGCGCCGCGGCCAGCGTTGCATTGTCACGCTCGATGTTTACCCCGGGGTGGAGTTCCGGGGCAAAATCGTGGCGCTGGGTCCCGCGGCGGATCCTCAAACCAAAACGTTTCCCATCAAAATTGACCTGCCGAACTCGCGGACTCATCCGCTGCGGGCGGGCATGGTGGCCAAAGCGACGATTATCGTGAAGATGTACAACCAGGTGTCGGTCGTACCGCTTTCCGCTATCCTCAAACAAGCGGAAGCTTACCATGCGTTTGTGGTCAGCGACAACCGGGCGTATCTTCGCAAACTGGTTCTGGGCCCGCGACAGGGCGAGCGGGTCGCCGTGCTGTCCGGTGTGCGGGCGGGGGAGTGGGTGGTCACGCGCGGTCAGGATCAACTGTCCGACGGGGCCCCGGTACGGATCGTCGAGCAAAACTGATCCCGGATGCTGTCGCGCTCATTCGGAAGAGGCGGTTGCCGGTGCACGGGTGCGCTCTATTGCGGCATACATGACTGACCAACACCCCGGCATCCATCCGAAAACTCCCGGAACAGCCGTTTTCTCATTTCAAAAATGCAAATAGCCAATCATTCAAAATCAGGAGATAGCGGACTGATGCGCCTCTGGCATCACAGCGTCCCCCGAATTCGGAATGGTCAAATCCCGGAGCTGCAGCATGTCGATCGCTAAATTTTCGGTGCGCAATCCGGTTCTGGTAAACATGTTTATGATCGCCGCCATTGTGCTGGGCAGCTATTCGATGGTGCAGTTGCCGCGGGAGTTGACTCCGGACGTATCTTTCCCGTGGGTGTTTATTTTTGTGCCCAATCCGGGTGTGGCTCCGGATGAAAACGAAAAGCTCATCGCCAATCCCATTGAAGATGAACTCAGCGATATCGACGGCCTGGTCAATATTCTCTCGTATTCGCGGCAGGGGGGCACCTTCGTCTGGCTGAAGTTTGAAACCATGTCGGACGACGAGTTCGATAAACGCTATCAGACCGTACGCAACAAACTCGCCCGGGTATCCCTGCCGGAAACCGCCCTCGACCCCGAGGTCAGTCAGTTCAAAACTCAAGATTTTCAGCCCATGGTCAACGTGGTGTTGAGCGGGCGGATTCCGGAACGGGAGCTAAAAGACCTTGCGGAGGATTTGCGGCGGGATATCATGGATTTGCCCGACATCGCACAGGTGCAGATCACCGGCGTCCGGGAACGCGAAATCTGGGTGGAGGTCGATCCCAAAAAGCTGGAAGCCTTCGGACTGTCCATCCGTCAGATCATGGATGCGATCCGAGCCAATAATTTGAACCTGACCGGCGGGGAAATTTCCATCGGCCGGTGGGATTACACCATCCGCACCATCGGTGAGCTGCAGCGGCTGGAGCAAATTGAGAGCATCATCGTCAGGCCCAGTCCCAACGGCGAGCACATTCGCATCCGGGATGTGGCGCGTGTTCGCGAAAGCTGGGCTGAACGTGAAACCATTACCCGGTACAACGGGAACCCCTCGGTCACCCTCACCGTCGCCAAAAAAGCCCGCGGCAACAGCATCCAGCTCATCGACGCCATCAAAGCTATTGCTGATGAATACCGCCGAAACCGGCTTCCGGAGGCCGCCGAGATTCACATCACCCAGGATACGTCCATTTACATCAAAGAAATTCTCGGCACGTTGCAATCAAACGCGCTGCTTGGGATGGTGCTGGTGCTGATTTCGCTGTATTTTTTATTGGGATGGCGCAATGCGATTCTGGCGGCGCTCGGTATCCCGGTCACGTTCATGCTCACGTTTCTGTTTATGAAATTCAGCAACTACTCGATCAGCGGTTCCAGCCTGTTTGCCATGGTGCTGGTGCTGGGCATGATCGTGGACGACGCCATCGTGATCATTGAAAATTGTTTTCGGTATTATCAGCGGGGCTTCTCCGCAACACAGGCGGCCATTCTGGGCACTCAGGAGGTGGCCATTCCGGTGATCGCGTCTTCCGCCACCACCGTGGCTGCCTTTTTGCCGCTGGTACTGCTGCCGGGGGTGATTGGTGAATTTATGAAAATCATCCCGATTGTGGTGAGCATGGCGCTGGCGGCATCGCTGTTTGAATCATTGGTTATTTTGCCGTCGCATTTTGCGGAATTTGTGGGATGGGGCAGGGGCGGCAACAAGCCGCTCATCAGCTTCCGCAACATACGCATGCGTTATGTCCGCTGGCTGAAAATGGTGCTTCGGCACCGATACCGGGTGGTGGGGGTGGCTTTTTTGCTGCTGCTTCTGAGTGTCCCTCTGGCCTTTATCATCGGCGTGGATATGTTTGCAAGCGAGGAAATTCCGCAGTTTTTCATTTATATCGATGCTGCTGAAGGCACCACCATTGAAGCCACCGACGAAATTGTGCGCCAGGTGGAAGCGCTGGCGCTGGCCCTGCCCAAAGAAGAAGTGCGCGGGGTGGTCGCCAATACCGGTATCAAGCAAACTCAGGGCGACTGGGAGTTCAAGCCGAACGTCGGACAGGTGATTGTCGATCTGGTGAGGAAAAAATATCGCGAGCGGAGTGCTCAGGAGATCATGAATGATTTGCGCGAAAAGATCGCCCGGATCCCCGGGATTGTGCGCCTTCAGTTCTGGCAGGTGGAAGCCGGCCCGCCGACGGGTTCCCCGGTTGAAGTGAAGGTAAAGGGACCGCACCTTGAGGAGCTCCGGCAGGTTGCTGAAGAGGTCAAAGCCGTGCTGCGGCAGATGGACGGAGTGTATGATGTCCGGGATGACTTCATTGAGGGCCGCAAAGAGCTTCATATCCGCATCAATCCGGCGCGGGCGTCCATGTTCGGCTTACAAGTGGCGCAGGTGGCAATGGCCGTGCGGAATGCGTATGCCGGCGGGGTGGCCGGTCAAATTCTGGACGGAGACAAAGAAATCGATATCGTGGTTAAATTGCAGAATGCCGAATCGCAAACCCGTAGCGATCTTGAACACCTGCGCATTCAAACCCCGACGGGCGCTTATGTTTATTTGAAAGACATCGCCGTGATTCAGGACACGATCGGCTATACCATCATTCATCACGATGACGGCGAGCGTGCCATCACCATTTCGGCCAATATTGACCGCGAGAAAACCACGACCGTGAAGGTCAACGGGGCGCTGAAAAAAGCCTTTGAAGACATTGCCCGTCGCTATCCGGATTACCATTTGAAGTTCGGCGGGCAATTTGAAGAATTCAAAGACGCATTCAAAAATCTGGGGATGCTCTTTTTGCTCGGCGTTGTGTTGATGTATGTGATCCTTGCGGGACAATTTCGTTCCTATATCCAACCGCTGATCATTTTTACTACCATCATCTTTGCTTTCTGGGGCGCAACGGTTGGTTTGTTTGTCATCGACAGCCCCTTCAGCATCAACAATTTGTTCGGCCTGGTGGCGCTCGCCGGTGTGGCGGTCAATGATTCCCTGGTCATGATGAGTTTTATCAACAACGCCCGTGAACGGGGCGTTTCGCGCTGGCGCTCCATCCTGCTTGCCGGTAAGCTGCGACTGCGGCCCATCCTTTTGACATCCATCACCACCATTTTAGGACTGCTTCCGATGGCCATCGGTCTTGGAGGATATAGTGAAGTGTGGGGCCCCCTGGCGAATGTGATTGCCTGGGGCCTTGCCGTTGCGACGCTGCTCACACTGTTCCTGGTGCCGTGCTTGTATGCCATCGTCGGCGATGTGAAAAAGCGCGTCCTGGGACGCCGGTTTATGGATGAAACCGGCCACATCATCAGCCGGGAAAAAGATCAGCAAAGGAGGGATGAAATCCGGATGATCAATGGCGGACGACGTCCCTGACAACGGAGCCGGTGCACGGACGAAAACCGGCCGGTCATCCTGGTTCGGATTCCGAGTGTCCCGCTGCTGCGCTGGATTTTAAATCTGCCCCGGCTTCCGCCGCTTTTTGAATGAATTGTTTTGTTCAAAACATCACCGTGCCGGAAGCCGGAGGGAAAAATAGGGGGCATGCAGGGCATTCGCCAAAAAACACTTGCACCGGAAAAGCAAGGATTCTATCTTTGCAAGC
>WFVT01000297.1 GCA_015491485.1 Candidatus Zhuqueibacterota bacterium | reverse complement strand
GCTTTCACACCCGTTTTGTCTGGGACCCCAAATACGATATGGATCGCAAGCTCGACCGCGGCGTGGGTGACGACGGCTTGACGGAAGTGGTGTGTTCGGCTTAGGTCGGCAGTTGTGGAAGTATAAATAGCAAGTTAACTCTGCCAGGGTTTGGTACCCTGGCAGAGTTTTTGGGTCCACGCTGCCAGGGTTTTCAATCCCTGGCAGCGTTATTGAACCCGGAACTCCGGCAGCGTTTTTAAGCCGCGTAAGCTTTCTCCCAATCCCGCAACTTTCCCCAAGCCCCGCGATGCTGCAAAAGCTGCTTTTTCATTTCGTTGGGTTCAATCTCTCCCATCCTGATCCTTCATGCCCAAATTGAAATACCGCCGGATGGAAAATCTCCGCCAGAATTTCCAGCGATTCCACCAGCCGCGGGCCCGGGCGGTTGAAGTACTGATTGCCATCCAGCACGAACACCTGGCCCTGCTGAACGGCGCGAAGCTCGCACCAGTCCGGGCGCCGGGTTAAGACGGGCAATTCTTCCAGCGTGCGCGGAATATCAAATCCGCAGGGGTGAATGAGGAGGATATCAGGATCCGCCCGGCGCAGATCGTCCCAGCTCATCAACGGCGAATGTTTGCCCGCCTCGCCGAACAAACTGATCCCGCCGGCCAGATCCACCAGCTCCGGCATCCAATTGCCAGCGGCCATCAGCGGGTCGATCCACTCGATGCAGGCCACCCGCGGCCGACTCTGAGTGGATTTCGCTTTATCGGCTATGGCATCCATCCGCGCCCGGAGTTGCTGCACCAGCCGTTCGGCGCGATCGCTCACGCCCAGCGCACGCCCCACGCGGCGGATGTCCTCCCAAACATCGGCCAGGCAATCCGGATGCAGCGAGACGATCTGCGGCCGGGATTCCACCAGCTCGCACACCGCCTGCTCCACATCACGCAGACTCACCGCGCACACCTCACACTGCGTTTGCGTGATGATGACATCCGGCCGTAACCGATTCAGCACCTCGGAACGGACCCGGTACACCGAAACGCCCTCTTCGACGATCGCTTTCACGCGCTGATCGATCTCATAGCTGCGACCATCGGTCCGGAATTTCACTTCGGTGCACGATGGCAACGATTGCACCGACGGCGGATAATCACACTCGTGCGACCGGCCCACCAGCCAGTCTTCCAGTCCCAGAGCACAGACCATTTCGGTCGCACTGGCGATGAGCGTCACCACCCGCTTTTTGACCGGAGCTTTATGGGATGAACCGTTTGTAGTGCTCATACCGTTCCAGAATCTCCCTGACGTAATTGACCGGTTCCTCACCCCGGCAGTAACCGAATTGCACCACCGGATCGGTGAAATAATTTTCTTTGGATTTCTGCAAAATGAAATATTCCACATGGCCGTCCCAGCGCAGCGGATCACGGCCGTATTTTTGCGCCAGCCGCTGCGCGTCGCGAATATGGCCGTGACCGGCGTTGTACGACGCCAGCACAAATTTAATCCGCTCTTCCGGCTCTTGAATTTCTTGCCAGTATTGCCACAACCATTCCAATTGCCGCACCGCCGCCGCGAGGTTTTGCTGCGGATCGGACAGCCGCGTGATACCGTACTGCCGGGCCGTCCGCGGCAGCACCTGCATCAGCCCGACCGCGCCGGCCCACGAACGCGCCTGCGGATCGAATTGCGACTCCTGGTACATCTGCGACGCCAGCAGGCGCCAGTCCCAGCCGAGGGAATCGGCGTACTGCCGGATGAGGTCATCGTACGGCGAAATTTTACCGCCGGTTTTGGAGAAAAATTCGCTGCGCATGCGGGCTCGGAAGGCGCGCCGGTTTTTGTAGTATTTGTTGTAAATCAAATTGAAGGTGGGATTATTGGCGGATTTGATCTGCCGCAGCCATCCGTTGATGGCCTGCAAAAGTTGGGGCGCATTGGGCCGCACCGCCCAGGCGATGCGCTGCGGCACCCCCAGCGGCATCTGCACATCGATGTCGGCGTAATAGGCCTGATTGATCAGAGCAATGTTCTCATCGGCCACGGTGTAGTCGATTTCGCCGCGTGCCACCATGCGGATCAAATCCTCGGTCTCGAGGTCCTCTGGCATGGCCACGATCTCGATGTCGCCGCCAAGCTCCTCGGAAAGATGCACCAGCCGCGTGTAATAGGCTGAGTTCCGGCGCACGTGCACCCGCCTGCCGATCAAATCGATGGGGCTGCGGATGAGCTGCTTTTCGATCTCGTGCAGCTTCATCTTGCGCCAGCCCTCGGGCTTGCGCTGCACCAGCACCTGCCGCGTGGTGGTGAGGTGATCGGTGAAGGCCACCTTTTTGGCGCGCTCTTTGGTCACGGTAAGATTGGCGGCGATGATGTCGCCTTCACCGCGGTACAAAAGGATAAACAGCGAATCCCAGGTGGCCGGCACGCGGATTTCGAGCCGGACGCCGAGATGCTCGGCCAGCCGCGTGAGCAACTCGTATTCGAAGCCCATGGGCTGGCCGCGGTAAATGAAATAGCTGTTGGCGTTGTACCGCGTCAGGGCGATGAGGCGACCGCGCTCACGAATTGGGTCGAGATCGACCGGCACGGGATCGGTCAATTTCTCCAGCACCGAGACAAAAGAGGAATCGGGGAAGGCCTCCTCGGTTCCCTTCCCCGATTCAGAACGCTTGCACCCCATGAGCGCAAGCAGCAGCAATCCGCCGATCAACCCATGCGACTTTTTCAGAATTTGCTTGAAGACCATATTTTCATATCATTCTCTCGCTGAGACGCCGGGCGCGCAGAGCCCCTGGCGCAATCCAGACACCAGGCACCTTGAAGGTGCCTGGTGTCTTGTATCTACCATCAACCTTTCTCTGTGCTCTTTGTGCCTTTGTGGTGCCCCCCACTCTTTTGTTCACGGCTGCGTGCCGGTGCGCGGCGGTGCGTTTTTGACATACTTCTCCAACCATTCGGTCATTTCCCACAGCATGTGCATCACCGATTCCCGCGCGCGGTAGCCGTGGCTCTCCAGCGGCAACATCACCAGCCGCGCCTTGCCTCCCAGCCCCTTGAGCGCCTGATAGAACCGCTCACTCTGAATGGGAAACGTGCCGGAGTTGTTGTCCGCCTCGCCGTGGATCAGCAGAATCGGCTCGTTCACCTTGTGCGCATGCATGAACGGCGACATGCGGAAATAGACTTCGGGCGCTTCCCAAAGAGTGCGTTCCTCGGCCTGAAAACCGAACGGGGTGAGGGTGCGGTTGTACGCCCCGCTCCGGGCAATTCCGGCGCGGAACAGATCGGAATGCGCCAGCAGATTGGCGGTCATGAACGCGCCGTACGAATGCCCGCCGATGGCGATGCGGTCCCGGTCGGCGATGCCGCGGCGCACCAGCTCCTCCACCGCCGCTTTGGCGCTGGCCACGAGCTGCTCCACGTACGTGTCGTTGGGCTCCCTGTCGCCCTCGCCGATGATCGGCATGGTCGGTCCATCGAGAACGGCATAGCCCTGGGTGAGCCAGAACAGCGGCGAGCCCCAGTAGATGCGCACGAACCGGTACGGCGAGCTGGTCACCTGGCTGGCGGCTTTGGCACTCTTGTACTCGCGCGGATAGGCCCACATCAGCACCGGCAGCGGCCCCTGCTCTTTGGAATACCCGGGCGGCAGGTACAGCGTGGCGAACAGATCCACGCCGTCCTCGCGCTTGTACCGGATCAGCTCTTTGGTCACGCCTTCGAGCTGCGGCGCCGGATGCGGGAAACGGGTGAGCTGAATCAGCCGGTCCTTTTTCAAATCGCGCAGAAAATAGTTCGGCTGCTCGGTCTTCGACTCACGCCGCGTGAGGATGAGCCGCTTTTTGAGATCGACCAGCGCCACGGGCCGCTCGTAATACGGCGCCTGCGAATGGAACCAGCGTTTCGTCTTTTTCGAACGCAGGTCGAGTTCATCCACGAACGGTCGGTTGCCCTCGGGCGAGTAGCCTTCGCCGATCAGGTAGATTTTGCGGCCGCGGCGGTCGGTTTGCAGCATATAATGTCCGTTGCCGGCGGAGCGCATCACCGGCCGGCCCGGATCGCTGTAGCGGTCTTCGTACGAGCGGTCGAACAGGATGCGCGGCGCTTTGCCCGGCTGGCCGGGCTCAACAATCCAGGTGCGGGTCTGGCGCGTACGCCACCAGAATTCATTCACCAGCGCGAGCCGGTCATTGCCCCACTGGATGCCGGAATAGCGCAGTCCCAGCGAGATGAGCTCGGCGGGCTCGCCGGTGAACGGCGCCGGCAGGACAAACACTTTGTCGCGGATCTCCACCTTCGCCCGCGGATCACCGCCGTCCTGGGCTTCCACCCAGTACACCGTGGCCGGCGCATCGGAGCGCCAGCCGAACGCACGCGGCCCGGTGGGCACGGCACCAAAGCCGATGGGCACTTCCTCGGCCAGCGGCAAATCTGCGAGCTGTTTCACCCGCTTGCCGTTACGATCCAGTACTTCCACCCGCCGCGGGAACCGGTACACCGGCACCAGATACGAAAACGGCCGGTGAATGGACTGCACCAGCAAATACTCGCCGTTCGGCGACGGCTCAAAAAAGGTGTACAGGGCGGTTTCCGTGAGTCCGGTCACCTGCCCATTCAAGTCGATGCGCGCCAGCCGCGATTTCATGTAGTACTCGAACTGCTTTTCATGAAACGGATTTTTCAACAAATCCTGATACGTGCGCGCCGGGGCTTTGCGGCCGGTGGTTTCGCGGATGGTCGGCCCGGTGGGCACCTCTGGCGCGGCGGGCGGTTCGCCGCGGTCCTCGGCCACGATTTTGCATATCAGCGATTTGCTGTCGGGCATCCACGCGTACAGCGTGCCGTACACGCCATTGAGCCGCACATCGGCCAGGCGGCGCGCCTTTGCAGCGGACACATCCACCAGCCACAATTCCACCGCGTCGTCGCGCGTGTGCGTGAAGGCAATCCAGCGGCCATCGGGCGACCACCGGATGTCGCGGATGCGCGGATCGTCCGGCAATCCCTGAATGTCACGGGTCGTCCTGTCATCGAGGTTCAGCAAACTCAATTTAGTGTAGTACCGGCTACGGCTGGGGCCGTTGGTGCGCGGATTGAAGCGCCGTCCGGCCAACCGCAACTCCGGCTGCGCCAGTTCGCGGATGGGCAGCAGATTGGGCCGCTCCATGATCAGCAACCACCGGCTGTCCGGCGATAGACTGACCGCCGGAGTCGGCGGGGCATCCGCCAGATCCGCGATGGCTTTCGGCGGCATGCGATACTGAGCCTCTGTACCGGATTGAGCAAACACCTGCATGGTTACGCCCAGCATGATGATGATCATCCATCTTCCTGGCATTCTCAGCAGCGACATGAGAGCCAGGCTGTTATCTGAGTTCCACATATTACCCTCCTGATCAATGAAAAATTCCGCTCCGGGGCAGCCCGAAAACCACAGCACCGATCCCTGCGGCGAAGGCCGGTCATTCTGATTTTGCTGTTGGCTAAAGCCCGATCATACCCGCCGGTTATCGTACTGACCGGCAATGGGATTTTCATGACCGCGCCGGAGCTGCCAAAGTGCTATCGTTTGCACCATAAAAATGCGGGATCAAAAACGGAGCCAATCAAAAGATGCTCGCCCCAGACAGCGGCCACACTGGAACCGGATAGCGGCCGTCCATCGCTGGCATAAACATAGTGGATATCGTAATTGCCTCTACTACGCCATTGAATCCGCACCACCTGCGACGGTGACCGTTTTTCGGCGTTTTTGGAATAAGCCACAAACGTCAGCAGTTTGGGATGCGCCCCAATCCACAAATCGCCGTTGGCATCGACTTCGATATTATCCACCCCGGTGCCGAGATCGATCTTCTGGCGCGGGGTTAAGTCGCCGCTTTCAGGATCCCGATCAAACACGAACACTGCCTTGCTGGTCGTTGCCGCCACATAGACCTGCTTTCCGTCGGGACTCATGTTTACCCCGTTCGCATAGCCCAGCCCGCCGGCAACTTTGCGGAAAGATTGGCCGTCATAGTAAAGCAAATAGGAGCGCTCCAATTGCAAATAGTCTTCCAGGGTTTTCCCCCAGCCGGAGGAACTGCCGTGATCATTTGTTACATAAAAGCGGCGCCGCCCGACCGGAAGCACGTCATTGGGGCTGTGCATCGGCTCACCGTGAATGGATTCAAGATGATGGAGTCTTTCCCCATCGAAAGCAAATATTTCCACGTAGGACGCATCCGGGCGGTGATTGACGACGAATAGAAACGTGGTGTCGCTGATTACGATCAAACCAATGCCGTGCGGCCTGAACACGAAAGGCAATTCCGGAGTCAAATTCATCAGCTCCGGCGCAGACTGCGACAAATCGAAGCCCCAGATGGCGCCGTTTTGAGGAGACTTTCCCTGGACAAAAGCGCGGCGGTCGTCCGAGGAGATAAACGCCATGCCGGTTTTTGGATGAATGGTAATATCTTCCGAACTCAGCACTCCGGTGATCAAACGGCAATCCTCCCCGCCGATGGATTGGATCGCTTTGAATTCGCCGGCATCACGGTATGTTTTCAGAACTAGAAAGCCAAGCACAAACAGCAGGGTGACAGCAACGCGAAACCATTTCTTTTTGAACATGTAAACCTCGGTTGGCGTGTATAAATCTGTGGATCACAGCGATCAGCTCGAATTCCCCTCAATCTACGGGAGAATTTTAAAAAGGGCAAACAGAATGGAACGAACTGAAGCACGGCATCAAGGCAGGCGTACATCCCCCTGAAACGTCGGAGTGCTCTCCGTCACTCCGGCAAAACTTCCAATTTGTCCACCAAATCGGCGACCCCGGGCACAAACAAAGCCGTCTGTATGGCAATCCGTTTCTCATTTTCGGTACGCACCCGGCCCCTCAGCGTCACCACCCCGCGAACCACTTTAACTTTGATCCAGTACTCGCTGCTGGTTGCAATTTTCTCCCGGATGGCTTTGATCACCGCCCGGCGGATTTGGTCATCGGTTCGGTTCCGGAGATCCCGGATTTTGAGATCGTTTTTGATTTTTTGCACTCCGGGAATCATGGAAAGGATATCATTGGCTGTGTATTTCGCCCCCCAACTGCTTACGGTGCCTTTCAACCGCACTTCGCCATCCACAACCTGGACCTCGACCCGGGTGAACAGCGAATCGGGATTGCTTCGGAGCTTTTTCTCGATTTGCTGTTTTAATTTGGCATCGGAAATGCGGGGGCGATCCACCCAGAGCTGATTGTCCACAGCGCGCACCCCCGGCACCGAATAGGCGATTTCTTCCGCCCAGTGTTTCTGTGCCAGGGTGGAAACCACGCCTTTCAAGCGGACAATGCCTTTCAGCACCACCACCGAAATACCGCTGACCGGCATCCGGCTGTCTTTTTCATACTGTTCCAGAATTTGGCTCGCCAGCAGCGAATCTTCCTCGGTGTACTGTGCAAACACCGAAGACAGGGGCATCAGAGCGATCAGTGCGATGCCGAACCACTGGAAAAAAACGCGGGCTGTCCATTTCCCTGGTTGCATGGATTTCTCCCGATTTCGTTCAAAGCTGCAGTCCATTCAAAGGCTGTATCAATTCGATGAATAGAGGCGGAAATTACCGTTGCTGTATCGGTCTTCAAAAACAAATTGGCGTCCAATATTGTAATACCGCCAAATTTCATACGTAATACCGGTGCGGGGCGAGCGCTGCCGCTCGATGCTGTCCGGCGGGCCGTAAATGATGTAAATCCTGCCGCGATCCGTTTCCCAGCCCTCCTGCGCTCCCCAGCTAAACTTCTGGTTCGCCTCCTGAACCCGGAAGAAAAATTCTTCCATTAAAGGATTGACGTCATCGTTTGGATCGGGGTCGCGTTTTTTCCAGAACTCCTCGAACAGCTTTTTGCGAGTTTCCGGATCGGCGTCACGCAGGCGATTCCAGTCATCGGAGGGCATGATGTAGCGCATGGGTTCGATGTATGAATCCACGCCCTGGGTCACTTCTGCACCCCGCCCCAGCGAAGAAAAGATGGTGAGGCGGCTCACAGCATGGGTGCCGAATTGCTCCGCACTGACGACAACATGGGTTTTGCCCAGGGCGAGTTTGCTGACCGGAATGCGCAGTGACACAAAATTGACCCGTCCCCGAGGCCTCAGATTCAAAGTGCGTTCGTAAATCATTTCCCCGCGCGTATCTTCCAAACGGTAATGCACTTTGTAGAACTCATTGGGATTAATACCGCCAACCACCACCAGTGCGAAAACATCGCGATCATAGCGCCGGTTCTGAAACGGAACCATTTTTTCGGCATCCAGGGTGCTCACCGAATCCCACATCAAAATGGGCCGGCTGACGTAAAGCTGATGATACAAATCCACCACCTTGACGTGCTCATTGGCGATGCCCATGCTGCGGGCGTTGCGGTCGCGAGCCACCACCCGCGCGGTGTATTCGCCGAACGGTACTTCAAAATTTTCAATAACGCGGACCGTCTTCTGGCGGTCCAGGGTTTCCTGAAACGTGCCCACTCGAATCACCTTTTTGCGGTCGGATAGCCTGAGCGGTTCCCGGCCGTGCTCCGAATAGAGGGAGAACGTATATTCCATCACCGCTTCATAGCCGTCATCCGTTTTCACGAACTGAATATCACGATAGCGCACTTCGGCAAAGCAGACCACCCTCCCATGGTTCGGCTTTTCAGCAGGCAGGGTGATCGTCCGGGCAGCCAAATTCAGCCGTGACCAGACATCCGTGCCATGTCCGCCATCATGCGGTGCGGCGCACCCCTGCAGCATCAGCGCCAGAACCACTCCTGTCACCATCCAGAGATGAACCGCTCCAAATCGGAATCGTTTTTGTACCATATTTGAGTCCATTCGTTAAAGATCAGGCATTGTATTCCAGATTAGAAATCAATTCCCAGACTGAACAGATATTGCGGTTTGCTGGTGGTTGCCAGGTCGGTGCGCCAGGCGGTATCCATCCGAAGGAGGAAAATGCCCATATTGGCGCGGAACCCCCACCCAAAAGAGGCGACGATATCCCGTAAAACCACTTCGCCGTATTCATTCACGGTGGTGCCGCGAAATCGTTTATCCGAATTCCACGCCGAACCTACATCCATGAACGCCGCACCCCGAATATTGGCAAATCCCATGGGCAACGGAAAGCGGATGATGAAATAATCCACCAATGGGAAGCGCAGTTCGGCGTTGATCAGGAAAAAGCGCGTTCCGACCCGCTCGTAATAATCCGCGCCGCGCAGCGGAAACGCAAAGTAGCTGAAAAAGAAATTGGTGATATCAATCCGGTTGATGTCCTGTGCGAATTTGGGATTGATCCAGTTTTCCAGTCCACCGAGCATGAATTGCATAGGATTGGGACCGCCGCTGATACCGCCGTTGATTTTCAATGCAAACCCGATCTCTTTGGACAGCGGTACGTAGGTCCGGTAGTCCAGCATGGCGGTACGGAATGACAGCCAGCTATTTCTCAGCGGCGGAGCCCACATGAAACTGAGCCGGTACCGGGTGCCGTTAAACGGTCCATAAAACCGCCAGAAGGTGTTATCGGAAACATACGCCAGGGTCATCGGCATGGCGGTGGTGATTTGCTGCGGGAAAATGTCGGTATAAATGAGGTTTTGTTCCCGCAACTGGGTCAGATTCGCCATAAATTCAACACGCTTGAACCGGGAAATGGGGTACAAAAAGAACGCCTGTGCGCCGAGATGCCGCAGCCGTTCGATTCCGAACGTGGTCTGAAAGAAATAGGCAAAATGGAAGAGTTGCACCCCGATATCCATGCGTTTCGGCAAATAATTCCAGCTTACGATAAAATCGCTGTTCTGGATGTTCCGGATCAGGTTGATGCCGATGCCGATCTGCTGGTGCCCCAAAAGATCGCTGAGAATGATTTGCGTATAGCCGCTAACGCCGAAAAACGGATCATAACCACCGGCCGCACCGATCCAATCAACCGAGAATTTGGTTTTGTATGGACTGACCTTAAATTCGCCTTTTTCAGTCAGCCGTTTCGATTTGTCAATCTCCACCGGTGCGGCGGCAAGCACCTCCTGATTGCGGATACGGCCTTCACGAAAATCGGCGTCAAACACAAATTTGCGGAACGGGCGTTCGACGATATCAAATTTAGGCCGTTCTTTGCCGTTGGTGACTTCGGTTAGGGTGTGCGGCTTGGTTTTCTGCTCCATTTGCCGTTTGCGAAACGGCGTGGGTTCCAATTCACCCAGGGAATCGACATCCTGAAACGGGGTTTTCCACAGGTAGATGTCATAACCGCCGCGGAAAAACGAGGTGAATGCAATGCGCGCCCCTTCAATGGATGCCGAGAGCTGGACGGCGCCGGTCAGCAGATTGGTAAGCGGCTTGCTCTCACCGGTTTTGAGATTCAAAAAGTAAATATTATTGATACCGTTGGCATCCGAAATGTACAACAGGGAATCGCTGGTGTGGTAAAAAATGGGGAACTTGTCTTTGTAGGGACCGAACGTCACCTGTTTCAGGCCGGTGCCGTCCGGGCGAATCAGAAAAATATCCACGTTGGCATACTCCGCCAGCGGCAGCACATCGCCCACCGGCTCTTTGAACACACCGCGGTCGGAGGTAAACGCAATCCACTGGCCATCCGGAGACCAGGTTGGCTCCATATCCGTAAACGGGTCGTCGGTGACCCGCCGGATTTCGCCGGAATAGACATCGATGAGCATGATATCGCTGCGGCCGGCTTTCGCTCCCATAAAAGCGATGTAGCGTCCATCCGGCGACCAGGACGGGCTCCACAAACCATCGAGACGCGGCTTGAAGGTTTTTTCGATCTTGCCGCTCCGTACATCGACGATATGGATCGCATCACGGTCTCCGGCTTTGGCGGCGAACGCGATCTTTCGGCTGTCCGGCGACCAGGTGATCCCCGGGCGCAACCATTTCATTTCTTCCACCCCGCTGTATTTCTGCCCGCTCACCAGTTTTCGCGGTTTTTTGGGGGTCAGGGTGGAAGCCACGTAAATATCAAACTTGCCGGCCTCATCGCTCAGGAAGGCGATTTTATCGCCTTTGGGGCTGAGAGCCGGCGCATTGTTGACGAAGTTTACATTTTTGCGGTGATCGGTGATCGGCATCGCCAGTTCATCCGGGGCAACCCGCCGGGCGATTTCCGGCCAGTATTCTTTTTTCAAATCTTGATGCCATTTTTCGCTCAGCTCTTCCACCGTCATACCAAAGACCGCCTGAAACGCCCGTTGCACATTCCGTCGCTGCCGCAGGACGGCATTCAATTGGGTGATTTTTTCCAGGCCATACCGCCGTTCGATCCAGTACATCAGCGCCTGACCGCCTTTGTAGGCCATAAAGCCCCACATGCGCGGAATCGGGGGCATGTATCCCGAGACCACCGCGTCCCGAATGAAGTTATCCGCTTCGGTGTCCCAGTGCATGGAAAAATACTCGGCGCTGCCCTCCTCGATCCAGGGTGGAATGGCAAAGCCGGACACGCCCTGAAGAATGGCGCCGGGTCCCACGCCGTAAAAATACTGCAAGTGCAAACTATGAAACAATTCGTGATGGATCACGTGCCGGAACTGCTCGGCTGAACCATCATAAGGCAGCACCACCCGGTTTTTCAAGAACTCGGTAAAACCACCCACCGACTCCGGTTGAATTTCCGGCGATACGGTGGTTTCTTCAAAATCGTTGTGGGAATTGTAGAGAATGATGGGAGTGCGGGCCAGCATTTCGAAATCCAGCAGCCGGCTGATCTGCTTGTAGGACGACTCTGCCACGGCGGCGGCAAATTTGGCGGCATTCAGTCCATCACCGTAAAAATAGATGTCATAATGTTCGGTCTGAATGTACTTCCAATCGTAATCCCGATACTGAATTTTGTTTTTCCCGAACTGTGCCTGAACCTGGGCCGATAAAAACAGGACGGACCAAATCCCCAATAAAATACGTGCAATGGCCTTCAGAATCATGCGTGCTCCACCCATATTATGGATTGAAAAATGAATTGATCACCTGCTTGTGAAGTATCCGCGTTGCTCAAGATGGTTTTACAAACGATTTTTAACGAGTCAGCAAACAACGGGCTGTGGCCGAATAAGAGTGGACATGGCGCCGGTTTGATAAACGATCGGTTATCGGTACGGTCGCATGAAGTTATACAATTATCTGCTTCAAATCAAGAAATTTGATCACCGCATAAGCGCCGATATGCCCTTGCCATTGCCCGGTCGGGGGCCGTCCCTGAAATCCGGTTCCGCGTGATGCACACGGTATCGGCCATCCCAACGTACCGGTTTCTCCCGGCCGTCCGTTCCAACAACGACATCGGTTTTCGCGGACAGCGTTCCGGGGCCGGACAGCCCCGCAACAGGGTACGGCATAGGCTGAGACCTCATACCGGCAGATAAAACGTCACCGTGGTGCCCGCACCGGGTTGGCTTTGAAAGGTGATTTTCCCGCCATGCTTTTCGATAATCTGCCGGGTGATGGCCAGTCCTAAACCGCTGCCCGACGTTTTGGTTGTATAAAACGGCTCAAAGATCTTCTCCGGATCACCATCGATACCGGGACCATTATCAACAACACTTACTTTAACCTGTTTTCTGCCCCATTTTGTTTCCGGCAAAATCGAAACTTCAATTTTTCCTTTGCCGTTCATGGCTTCGATAGCATTTCGCACTAAATTCAAAATCACCTGACGAATGGCGTCCGGATTGTGAGGAACGTTCAGCTCCTGAACCGATGGCTTGAAAAGAATCTGTACATGGCTATCCGTCATGTCCGAACGGATATCCTCAATCGCCCTGGCAATGGTTGAAACCAGATTCCCTGGTTGTCGTTCGTACTGGCGGTCACGGGCAAACGTCAGGAAGTCATTGACCAGACGGTTTAATCGATCCACTTCTGACGGGATAAATTCCAGCAATTCATCCGGTTTGTTGTCATCCCAATAACGGTTTTTCAGAACTTCTGCCGTGTTCTTGATGATTCCCAGCGGATTCCGGATTTCATGGGCGACGGTGGCGGCCATCTGTCCCATGGCGGCAAGCCGCTCATTTTGATGGAGCCTTCCCTGAAGCCGCACAAAGGACATCACGATCCATGAAATAAACAGAGCAACCAGCAGCAGCACCACAAAGCTAACGATGCCTCCCAGAATCAAACCGCGGCGGTAAAATGATAACAGGGAAAAAAAGTCGGCAGAGGCTTCTACAATGACCAACCCGATGATTTTGCCCAATTCGTTATAAAACGGAGCGTAGGCCGATTTAAAACGGTTGCCTTCGATCACATGCAGGGGCGAGGCCTGGGAACGGCCCTGAAGGGCAAGCTGGATTTGCAAGCTGTCTTCCAAAAGGTATCGGATCGTCTCGCCGGGTTTAAAGTGCGGCGGCGACGAAAAGATTGTAACAAGTTCAGGCGTCACCAAATAAATGGCCTGCAATTGATGGCTGTCCCGAAGCTCATCCAGTCCGGTTTGCAAAATATACCGTTCGACATCGTTCAGCTCCGCATCCAGTTTCGTCCCGAAAATCTCACTCTCCGCCAGCCTCGCAATCAGGCCCGCCACCGATTTTAGACGCCGGCCCAATTCCGAGTCGAGATTGGCTTCCATGTGTTTGAGAAACAGCCAGCCGAACAAATTCAGGGCGCCGGTCACCACGAAAATTGCGGCAATGAGCGTGACGACTACGGTTTTGCGATTTTGTAGCAATTTTTCCAGATGCATGGGATTTCAGAATCCGCCGGTCGGATCGAAAAGATCAAGGGTTTGTCCGCGGATGAGGTCCGAATGCGAAACGAGAGAACCATCCTTCAAAATATGCGCCACCGGGTGCTGCATACGTTCAAGCTCATCCGCGATAAAACGCCGGTGGCACCGCAGGGGATCAAATTCCGCACACAAAAACGCCACTTTGTACTGTCTGGTCAATTGCAATAGTTTTTGCAGGCCTTTAGCAAAGGGTTCGGTGCGGAGATAGCTCTCATATCCTTCTTTGCGAAAACCGCCCAACCACTCCCCCAGCGGCTCATAAGCCATGCCAGCCTGCGCCAACAGCGCTCTCAACGCCTTTTCTTTAAAATGGGTCAGCCGCGCGGTATGCGGAAACCGCCGCACATCGGCAACGCAGCCGATATTCAACCGCTGCAACCGGTGCAAAAAATGCTCGGGCGTATCACTGCCATGCCCGATTGAGTAGAGCCGGTAGGGAGTTTTTTCCATTATGCCACCTTTTTCAGCAGGTGCAACATGGCCTGCGCCACCGTTTCCGGAGCCGTGCGGTGCATGCATTCCAGGGTGCCCAGCGGACAGTGATTTTGATGACACGGGCGACACTCAATATCGCTCCAGAAGGCGCGGTGCGGAGAATCGTAAGGAAACCAGATTTCCGGTTCGCCCGGTCCGAAAATTCCCAGAGTCGGCGTGCCCACGGCGACGGCCAGATGCATCACCCCACAATCATTGGCAATCATTCCCGAGAAATGATGCAAAATGGATGCCAGCGTCCTTAGCGGCAGTACATCACCGGCCACCGCGCTGCCGCCACTCATTTCCTGCACATGCTGCACGATGGATTCCTCTCCAGGGCCACACGTCAAAAAGACCTGGATACCTTCGGCGATCAGGCGCTGCGCCACCGCCGCAAACGATTCTACCGGCCAGCGTTTATTCGGCCAGGTGGCCCCCGGATGCAGTGCCACAATCGGCTGGGACAGATCAAATCCGCGCGATTGCAAATAATCCGCCCCGGCCTGCTTTTCGGCATCGGTTAAAAACACTTCGGTGCGCGGCTCTCCCGCAGCAATGCCAATCGCCTGTAAGCTGCGCTGGTGATAGGCAATGGCATCCATACGGGTACCGTCCTGAGGCACACGGATGGTGTAAAGCCATCGCCGGCCGCGGAAATCACCGCCGATCCGCCAGCGCGCCCGGGTCGCCCAGGTGAGTTGCGCACTGCGTGGATTGCCGAACAGATCGATGACCAGGTCAAAATGTTTGCGGCGCAGATCCCGAAAAATGCGCCATTGCCGCTTCAATTCCGCTGTCAGCCGCTCCGCCCGCCGCGTTTCAATGGCAATAATCTCATTAAGATGCGGATTATGCTCCAGCAGAGGGGCATACGGCGCCTCGGTCATGTAAGCCAGATGCGCCTGCGGGAACGTCTTTCGGAGTTGACGAATGATCGGGGTGGTCAGAATCACATCTCCCATAAACCGCAAGCGCGTCACAAGAATCCGCCTGACAGCGGAAAAATCCACCTCCGCGATTTTCAACGTTTCTGTCTTCAATGAATTCAAGGCTCCTCAAAAAATTCGGTCAGGATTTCACCGCGACAAATCATGCGCACCGTTCCAGCCAGCACCGGACGGCCGCTTTGCGCCTCTTCATCTACCGTCAGTTGCCCCCCCTGCGTTTCGAATACGTATGGAAACGGTACCCCCAGACGATCCCGCAGCAAATAAGCCGAACTGACCACTCCGGTTCCGCACGCGAGGGTCTCGGCTTCCACACCGCGCTCGTACGTCCGGATTTTGAACCGGCGTTCGCCGAGCCGCTGCACGAAATTCACGTTCGTTCCGGCCGGTGCAAAGATTTCAGCATGGCGGTAAAAACGCCCCAATTCGGCAACCGGGACATCATCGATATGGTTGGTCTGTAATACGTAATGCGGAACCCCGGTAACCGCAAAGCCGATTTCTTCAAATTCGGGATGCTGCAGTGCACCCGGAGCCGCACTTCTCTGTTTCGGGGTCTGTAGCGTGAGCGCCACTTGCCGCCCTCGAACGACGGCACGCAGCCGGTCTTCACCAATCACAAAATGCTGCTCCTGCGGCGCCATCCCGGTATAAAACGCATAAAACGCGGCCGCGCGCGCGCCATTACCACACATCTCGGACGGACGGCCATCGGCATTGTAGTAACGCATCCGGTAGTGCGCCTCAGGGTGTTCTTCTAACAACAGAATGCCATCGGCACCGATGCCGGTCCGCCGCGCACAGATTCGCTGAAAGAATGTATATTCGTCGCTGTGCAGCCCTGCAGATCGGCGCTCAAATAGAATAAAATCATTGCCGGTGGCGGATAATTTGGTAAACGGAATCCGGTTGGGCAAGGTCTTTTCCATGTAACTCCACCGAATGCTTCAAACGAGCTGCGCGGAAAAATATGAAATTTGTCTCGCAACTCTAAGAATGTTCCTCAAAATACCGATAACGTTTTAAGCTTTAATGATTTAAGCTCCAAACAAGG
>WFVT01000296.1 GCA_015491485.1 Candidatus Zhuqueibacterota bacterium | reverse complement strand
CGCCGCGAAGCTGCAATCGTTGCTGCAAAATTTAAGCGGTGAAACCATCCTGGTGGCGAGTCATCCCGCGCGCATCCGTCGCGCTTTGCAGTTCTGGGCTGAACGTGGCCGGTATCCGCTGCCTGCATTATGGGAACTCAACCTGATTTATCTCGCTCAGAATATCCTGCGGCTGCCGAAGAGGCCGACGCTCGAAACCATTCTCGAGCGACTGAATATCCCCATTCCAGCCGATGAGGCCGGTCTTGCGGAACAGCTTCAAGCCATGGCCAGTGCGCTGGCGCAATTGCTGCAAGCCATTCCCGAGCCTGTTGACGCGATCGAGAAGCTGCTGAGGCTTGGCGAGCGGCCGTCGAAGATGGTCAATTTCGCCGAGTATGCGTTTTCGCAGGAGCATATTCGCAGTTTGCCGGAACAACCGGGCGTGTATATGATGAAAAACGCCGAGGGAGAGGTGGTTTACATCGGCCAAACGAACAACTTGCGCCGGCGACTGTCGGAGTATTTTTTGTATCAATCCGAAAGCACCGGCAAATTGGCGCGCATCCTGCCGGCGGTCAAAACCCTTGAATGGCAAACCGTGGATACCGAACTCGATGCCGTTATTCTGGAAGCACGGCTTATCCGGCAGTACCGGCCAACGGTGAATGTTCAGCAGCAAATCTTTCCTGCGGCGACTCCGCAAACCAGCGAAAGTTGCCGTATTTTAATATTGTTGTCCCGGTTGTCAACAGATGCGGTGGTGTATTTACTCTCGCCGCAAGGCAGGTTCGAACGGGTGGTTTGCCGGTCAGGACGAAAGCCAAAGAAAAAGCTCCTGCGCCTGCTACAGTCTCTGTGCTATACCAATGAAGCCGGCAAAACTCCGGGCGCGGAGGAAAAGATGGCCTGTGAGCTGGCCTGGCGCTGGTTTCTGGAGTACCGGGATAAAATCAACTGGCTGGATGCCGCCGATTTTGGCAGCGCGGAGGAATGTTTGCAAAATCTGATGCATATTCTGGACGATTTCGAGCGTATCCGGGAAAAGCAGATTGTACGAGGCCAGTAAAAAAGCCGCCGGTTCCGGATTTGGCAGCAGAGCCGCGAAGGTGTTTTCGCAGATGCCCGGGCCAAGCCGAGAGATTGGCATTCGGCAATAGGCTTTATAAAGCCATCCAACCGGTAATGATCCGTCGTCATGTTCATCATACAAACGCGGAGGATGCTGACAGGAGATGGGGTTGAAAACCGTTTTGACGATCGATGATGATCCGGCCATTCGCAAACTGATCAAATCCACGCTGGAAAGAGACGCCAACATCCAGGTCATCGAAGCGAGTGACGGTGTGGCCGGATTCGAGGCCGTAAAACGGCACCATCCGGATCTGGTGCTGCTGGACGTGATGATGCCCCGGCAAAATGGCATCGATACGCTTCGGGACATCCGCCAGGATCCGGAAATTGCCCTGGTGCCGGTGATTTTGTTGACCGCTTTTAAAGAAAAAGACCGGCTGGTGCCGTTGCTGCAGCAGGATAACACCGACTACATGCCCAAACCGTTTGCCCTGGATAATCTGGTTCAAAAAGTGCGGATGTTTCTGGCGGCATGAAGCGACATTACACCGGCAGGAAAGAAACGTACCGTTTTTTGGCGGCGTAATCCATCTTTCGGAAACGCGACAATTCGTCCTGACGTTCGGCAGGAGGGAGGCTTTCCAGAAACCGGGAAAACCGCTGCCCGATTTCCACCGCCTCAAAATAGCGCTCGGCAATCATCCGGTCCGGATAACGGTAATCCTGGGTTTCAAAGACATGATACCGCAACCAAAGCCGGTCCAAATTTTCGAGCTGCTTGCTGGGATTGAAATAGGCAAGAAAATACTTCAGCAGGATGTAAGTATCCACCTTGGCCTGAATTTCCAGGTCACGGATGAACGGCTCATCAATGTGCCGTTGATGCCCTTCCAGAAATTTCCAGGCCCCGTGCACGGCATGGTTGATTTCCTCAATAAAAATCATGAATGCCTGGATATTTTTCTCCGAAAGCCCGCGGCGCGGATCGTGCCGCTCCAACACCCGAATTAGTTCATCATGAAAATAAATGCCCAGATAGAGACGGCCGCGCACCACGCGGAAAAACACCCGGGCGACTTCCGACAGCGACTCGCTGCCGGATGCGTATTGCGATAGATACCGGAATCGTGAATAGCCAATGACGTAATCTTCAAAATTCACCCCGGTCGGCCGGCGGTAGGTGCGTTCGGTCATTTGCTGAATTTGTGCCAGAAGCGTCATGATCCACCTCGCCTCGTTTACATCAGTTTACGCCGCTCATCGATAAAATCCTGCAACCGCCGGTAAACGCGATCCAGGCTTTGCTTCTGGCGATCGAGCTGCATGTATTCATCCACCATATAATTCAGCGCCAGCCGCACTTTTCGAAATTGTGTGCCCAGGGTTTCGAGAATATCGGCCACCTGCCAGCGTTCCGCCAGCCGATTGCGAGCCGCCTGCTGATAACTGGTACTGCCCATTTGTTCGTAATAGCGGAAATCGGGGGCCATTTTTTTATATTTCGCGCGGTGGAAAATATAATCCGGAAACACGCCGGCGAGAAACATGCTGTAATTGCCCACATGGCTCTGAATCATGAATACCTCTTCGGTGTTGGCATCGAGCAAGTCTTTGAGTAGATCAACCAGATACCGGTACTGCTTTTCGTGGTATTCGGAGATCATCTCTGCCCGGTTGCCGCGCGAGAACTCGGTTAGCATGCTGGCCAGATAATCCGCCACATCGCGATCTTCGATGTCGAATTCCTGCAGCACCCGGCGAATCAGCACGTAAAAATACAGGTGCGGCGAGATCTGGTGCAGACTGGGCTCGCTGAGAATGCGCTCGAACAGTTGCGGATCATCCAGCAACTGATCGCGCTCTTCGGTGGTGGCCAACAGACTCATGACCGCTTGCTGCGATTCCGCTTTCGGCGCCAGGGTCTGGCTGATGAATTCAAAATCTTTGTAAGTCAGGCTGTTTCTCGCCTTCGGACGAATCATGGTACCGCCTCATCAATCGTGACATCCTGGTTTAAACCGTCTTTAGGGCCGTCCCAAAACTTCCATCCAGCTTCGCTCCCGCGAAAGCGCGAATCCATCAGTGATTGTTGCTCCTGCATGCACGCTTCCGCGGGCATGACGATTTGGGGCAATTCTTTTGTTTTGGGGCAGCCCCAAAATTAAGTAAATGAAAAAAACTTTCTGTGTCAACTGTTTTTTATATTTATAAATTGGATTGCATATATATAAATCGTACATAGCTGGCTCCAACTAAAACCGGGGCCGTCTAAAAACAAGCACGTTTGGGGGGATGGTAAGGCTTGAAAGTCACTTGCGAATGGCGAGCTTTGCCCTCTGGCTTTTTTGGGGATGTCGGCTGAAGTCTCATAATATACCACATTCAGCAAATCGATGGAAATGAAAAGAAATTGCGCACTAAATATATCTTTTGGACAGCGCTCTATTCAGAATCGGCGCTGAAACCGCATCTTTCGGCCGGGCGAGCTTAATTGCTTAGCCCCGGCTTTCAAGCCGGGGACGGATGGATGATAAACTGCGAAGAAAAATTTGGGCTTTTGCCCAATCGCAAAGAGTATTTGGGCTAAAGCCCGAATTTTTTCTTCGTTGCAATCTCGCCCCCGGCTTGAAAGCCGGGGCTATTTCAGCGGCCCACAACCGATTCAGCTTTGGCACCGAAGGCTGAGTTCGTCTGAGTTCTGGCTGTCCTGGAGCGGAATCTCATTGCTGCTCTGAATAGCCCTGAGCTTCAGCTCGGGGATTGATTGAGCAGCCTCTGAAACCGGGCTTCAGCCCCAATGCTCCATTCCCTTGGGCTAAAGCCCAAATTTTTTCTTCACTGTTTCTCGTCCGTCCCCGGCTTGAAAGCCGGGGCTATTTCAGCGGCGCACAATCGATTCAGTTTCGGCATCAAAGGCTGAAGTT
>WFVT01000295.1 GCA_015491485.1 Candidatus Zhuqueibacterota bacterium | reverse complement strand
GTTGTGGGCCGCTGAAATAGCCCCGGCTTTCAAGCCGGGGACGAGATTGCAACGAAGAAAAAATTCGGGCTTTAGCCCGAAACGATCATGGGCGGAAGCCCGCTATTCGGGAAACTCGCTGATCTGCGGCCGTCCAAAAACCCCCATTCAGCGTCATTCCCGTGAAAGCGGGAATCCATAAATAATTGTTTCTCCTGGATGCCCGTTTCCGCGGGCATGACGACTTTGGAGCAATTCTTCTGTTTTTGGGCAGCCCGGGTTTTGGTGTTTCATTAGGAGGCCGGTATTTTCCTTGACATTCGCTTCCACGTCAAATATATTCGAGGCAATAATTTGTCCCCCTTTCGGAAGGTTCCTAATTCTCAAATCCAACGATCCCATTTGTTCATGCTTCAGAGTTTAAAGCGGCTGACGCAACATTCGGCGGTTTACGGCATCGGGCATATTTTGACCCGTGGTGTGGGATTTCTCCTGCTGCCGCTGTACACCAACTTCCTCGATCCCGATGCACTGGGCATTGCCGCTATCGTATTCCTGTATCTGGCCATCATGACCATTTTGTACACCTATGGGCTGGATTCAGCGTTCCTGCGCTATTTCATCCTCGCCGACGAGGAGTCCGAAAAGATCCGCCTGTTCAGCACCGGCTTTCTAACCGTGCTTCTCACCTCGGTGCTGTTTTCGGTGCTCGGCTATGTCTTCGCGGATGACCTTGCCCGCGTCATCGTGCTTTCCAATGTGGAGAAATTCCTGCAAAATGCTCCGTCCGGTTCGCAGTTGCAGCACTATCTCAGCGAATCCGCGATTTATTTTCAGTACGCCGCGGCCATTTTGTTTTTTGATGCCCTGACCATCCTGCCGTTTCTGGTGTTGCGCGCCAAAGAGCGCAGCAAGCTATTCGTCACCCTGAAATTTCTCAATGTCATCGTCAATTTAAGTTTGAACATTGTGTTCGTGGCTCACTGGGGCTATGGTTTGCGGGGCATCTTTTTGGCCAATGTGATATCCTCGGCGTTCACGTTTGTAACCCTGCTTCCGGTGATTTTACAGCATTTCCGGCCGGTGCTGCAAAAAGACGAGCTGAAGAAGCTATTGGTTTTTGGACTGCCTTATTTGCCGTCCACCCTGGCGGTGGTACTCATGGACCTGATCGACAGGTTCATATTGAAAGCCATCAAAGGTTACGAAGTGCTCGGCGTGTACCACGCCAACTACAAGCTGGCCATGATCATGTCGCTGTTCGTGGCGGCGTTCCGCTTTGCCTGGCATCCGTTTTTTCTCTCAACTTCAAAACAGCCGGATGCCAAACCCATTTTCGCCAAAGTCCTGACCTATTTCATGTTCGCCTGCGCCATGGTGTATTTGACCATCAGTTATTTCATGCAGGACATCGTGCGCATCCGGCTGGGTTCAATTCACCTGATTGGCGAAGAATACTGGGGCGGACTCAGCGTGGTGCCCATCGTCATGCTGGCGTATGTGTTTTACGGTGCCTATCTCAATTTTCTGGTGGGCATTTATCTGGAGAAAAAAACCGGCTATCTGCCGTTCATCACCGGACTGGGGCTGCTGGTCAACATCGTCGGCAATGTTGCGATGATTCCCCGTTACGGCATGCACGGCGCGGCCTGGGCCACGGTGTTCAGCTACGTGGCGATGGCGGTGGCGCTGTATGGGGTGAGCCGGCGGCTGTATCCGGTTGCGTATGAATTCGGCCGGCTCGTGCGCATCGGCGCGATGATGGCGGCGTATATGTTTATCCTGCTGGCCTGGACGCCGGGCTTCTGGTGGCGGTTGGCGTTGCTGCTGGCCTTTCCGATCATGCTGTTTTTGACCGGCTTTTTCGAAAAACGCGAAATCGACACCATCCGGTCGTATGTCGCGCGGCTGTTCCCGGGGCCCGCCTGAACGGCAAACAGGACATGACGGTGAAATCGATACTGCTGATCAGTTACTACTTTCCGCCCATGGGCATGGGAGGCACGCAGCGTGTGGCGGGATTTGCCCGGCATCTGCCGGCTTTTGGATGGCGGCCTCTGGTATTGACTGTGAAAAAGGTGGCCTATTATGCCTATGACGAGACGCTGTGTGAAGGACTGGACACCGTC
>WFVT01000294.1 GCA_015491485.1 Candidatus Zhuqueibacterota bacterium | reverse complement strand
CGAGAAACAGTGAAGCAATTTTCAGTATGACTCAAGACTAAAAGGATCCATGCCCATCTGTATTATACGCTTTATCTGCATTCTATCCCGATCAAATCTCTGCGTCCTCGGCGTCTCTGCGAGAGAATAAAATCCAATACTCAGCCCGGTGGTTGAGATTGCGTCGTCGCTCCGCTCCTCGCAATGACGATGAAAGAATCCGGGGGTCATCTAAAAAACAGGGCAAGTTTACAGATCATTGCTATTGGGCCGCAATCACAAGCTGGAAGCTTGTGCTACAGTGCACTCCAGGCTGGATAAAAATCACCGCAACCCAGATTCGAATATAGCGTTGGTTTACGTACGCTGTAGCACAAAATCCACAAAACCCTCCGCGCTCTGCGTCTCGGCGAGAGAATAAGATCGATAGCCTAAAGCGTCTGGATGAAATCTCTGCATCACGGCGATCGCTCTGCCGATCCATTTGCTCGTTCCAAAAATCAAAGCGGCCGGATACCGCAACGAAAAGCGGATGACATTCCGATCAAACTAAAATTTTATTTGACAAAATCGCAAGCCGCAAATATATTGATGGTTAATTTTAGAAAACATTCAGCCCTCTGTAACGGCAAACCGATTTGAGCAAAGCCATTGAGCCTGCGTCAGGCTCCTGTTCGTGTTTTGGACCCAATTCAAGAGGCATCCATGAACCCGAATCCGACCCGCTTTCTGATAGCCGTATTGCTTCTTTCTGGCTTCGCCGCCCTTGCTGCCGTCTCCACTTCCGCAAAAGCTGCTGCCGGCCTCTCTGCAACCGCCCGAAAATCCGCCTTGCAAAAGTCCGGCGCTTCGATTTCCGGCACCGCCCGCATCGAGCCGGGGGTCTTATTTGTCAAATTCCGCCCGCAAGCTGTTCTGGGCAAAGCCGGCTTCAAACGCGGTCCGCGCCTGGAACAGGTATTTTCAGCCTATGGCGTGTACCGGGTGGAAGCCACGTTTCCGTTTATTCAATCGCTCCACAATCCCATCGCCGGTGAGCTGCAACGGGTATTTACTTTATACTTTGATGAAAACCGGGATCCGCTGGAATTCGCCCGCGAGCTGCAAAACGATCCCACCGTGGAGTATGCCGAACCGAATTACCTTTATCCGTTGCAAATCGTCCCCAATGACTCGCTGTATGTCCAGCAGGGGCAATTCAATGCCGTCAATCTGCCGCAGGCCTGGGATATCGTCAAGGGAGAGGACGGCAATGTGGTGGTGGCCATCGTGGATGGCGGCACCGATTGGCGGCATCCCGATCTTCAAGCCAATGTTTGGGTCAACGAAGATGAAGTGCCCGACAACGGGGTGGATGACGACAACAACGGCTTTGTGGATGACGTTCACGGCTGGAATTTCGCCAACCGTTCCAACGATCCTTCCGGCTTACCGGATCAAACGCTGAATCCAAAGCACGGGACGCACGTGGCCGGCATTGCCTCTGCCGTAAGCAATAACACCATCGGGGTGGCCGGGGCAAGCTGGAACGCGAAATTCATGCCCATCAACGCAGCAAGCGCCCGCGCCGATACATCCATCGGCTTCGGCTATCAGGGCATTGTCTATGCTGCAGAAAACGGCGCCGATATCATCAATCTCAGTTGGGGCGCCAAACACAGTCCGTCCCGATTGCAGCAGGAGGTCATC
The DNA here is from genome assembly GCA_015491485.1 of Candidatus Zhuqueibacterota bacterium. Classification (GTDB taxonomy): domain Bacteria; phylum Zhuqueibacterota; class Zhuqueibacteria; order Zhuqueibacterales; family Geothermadaptataceae; genus Hydrothermovivens. Next base: position 4,505 of record WFVT01000294.1, on the reverse strand, counting down.
GATTTTGCCTATGCCCAGGGCTCCCTGGTCGTGGCCGCCGCCGGGAACGACGGCAATAGCAACGATACCGATCCCCATTTCCCTTCGAATTACCGCCACGTTTTGTCGGTGGGCTCCATCAGCAATTTCGGCCGTAAATCCGGATTTTCCAATTACGGCATCAATGTGGATGTGTTTGCTCCCGGCGAATTGATTCTGAGCACGTTTCCCAACAATCAATACGACCGCATTTCCGGCACCTCGATGGCTTCGCCGCTGGTCGCCGGAATCGCTGCGCTGCTCAAAACGAAATATCCGGATTGGAATGTGGATCAGTTGCGTGAACAACTGCGGGTCACGGCTAAAAGCATCGACAATTTAAACCCCAATTACGTTGGCAAATTGGGCCGCGGGAGAGTTCAGGCATACGAAGCATTGACGATCAGTGGGCTGCCGGCTATCCGGGTGGTGAGCAGCTCGTTTCAAGATAGCAACGGCAACGGCCAGATCGAGCCGCAGGAATCCGTCCGCATGCAAGTTCGGTTTACGAATTTTCTCGCCGTCGCCGCCAATGTGACCATCACCCTCGGTACCGACGACGCCGGCATCACCATCGACAGCGCCACGGCGCAGATCGGCAATTTTGCCACCGGGGATACGCTTGCTTTTTCTTTCACATTCCGGGTCAGCCGCAACGTGCGAGAGGGCGAAATCCTTTCCTTTTTCGTGGATATTCAGGCGGATAACTACAACGACCGCGATGTGGTGGACCTGATTGCCAACCCGCCACAGGTGGTCAACCACAATACCGGTATCTTGCAGACGTCGATTACCGCACAGGGCAACATCGGATTTACCGGATTTGCCGAAGAATCTCCCGGAGTCGGCTTTGTCTTTCGCAACCGCAATTACCTGTTTGAAGGCGGGCTCATGCTCGGCACCGGAGTGAACTCCGTTTCGGATTGCATCCGCGGAGCAGACGGCGCCACACAGGATGATGACTTCCGTCCCACGTCACTGGTGACGCTGGTGGAGCCGGGCAATCTTGCCGATCAAGAAGGCGAGGTGGTGCTGGTGGATTCATTTGCCACCAACCCGCTGGGGGTCGAAATCGCTCAAACGTCTTACACCTACAGTACCGATCCCTTCAATGGCTTTATCATTTTCAAATATGCCATTAAAAATTTGAACAGCACCCCCATCAGCAATCTCTGGACCGGCCTGTTTTTCGATTGGGATATCAATGCCGATGCCAATGACTACGCGCGCTTCGATCCGCGCCGCAATCTGGGCTGGGTGCAGGACACCAAAACCAATCCGAAAAATTTGGCCGGCACCCGGGTGCTCAGCGCGCCGGGCGCCACGTCTTACCGGTCGATCAGCAATCCGGATGACATCTACGGCGGTCAGGGCCGCGACGGCTTTACCGATCAGGAAAAATGGCAGTTTTTAAGCGGCGGCATTCAGCGCACGGTGGTGGACAGCAACGACGTATCCAGTCTGGCCTCCACCGGGCCCTTCACTCTCAATCCCGGCGAAACCATCGAGGTGGCCTTCGCAGTGATCGGCGGCAACAACCAGGAAGAATTCATTCGCAATGCCGAACTGGCCCAATTTTTATGGGATAACAATCTGATTCCGGTGTTGAACCAGAAGGCGGCGGAGACCCGAACCCAGATTTTTCAGAATCCGGCGGCTCCGCAATATGCGGATGTGGTGGTGGTTGCCGACCGTGCGCTGAAAGGCGCCCCGGAGGTGGATATCTGGATTAACAGCGACACCACCCGCCTCAGCATGGAGCGGATCGTTCAGGAGGCGGAGGCTTTCCGCGGTGCATTTCGTTTCCAGGCCGCCGGCACCTACACCATCCGCACCCGGACGACCAATCTCATCAACGGAGTGGATACCACACAGACACGGACATTTGAAGTTACAATAGCCAGGCCGGGAGTACAAACCCGACTCGTCAGCTCCGACGGCCGGGCGCAGCTTTTCATTCCGCCGGATGCCGTGCGGGACAGTCTGTTCGTCATGGCGGATGTCCTGAAAGAAGGCGATCACACGGTTTACCGTTTCGGCCCGCGGCGTGATTTTGAACGCCCCTTGCGGATCGAAATCCGGCTCGACGATGAGGCCATCGCCCAATCACGGCATGTTTTCATTCAGCAACGCCGTGCAAACCGGTGGACCACTTTGAGCACCCGGCTGCGCACCGATCGGGAAAGCGTGTTCGCACAAATCACCCGGCCGGGCGATTTCCGTTTAGCAATTATTGACAGTCTGCAAAACCTGCTGGCATTACCCGAGCGATTCGCGCTCAAGCAAAATTATCCCAATCCTTTCAATCCGGAAACGGTCATCGAATATGAATTGCCGCGCAACACGTACGTGACCGTCACGGTGTTTAACGCCCTTGGCCAGGTCATCCGCGTGCTGTACGACGGCGAACAAGAAGCCGGCATCCACCGGTTGCGTTGGGACGCCCGCGATGATTACGGCCGCCGTGTGGCAACCGGACTCTATTTTTACCGTCTTGCCACGCCGGAATTTTCCAGAGTGCGTAAAATGATTTTCATGCAATAGTATCAAATGACTACAGGATGTGATAACATTTAGGTTTTTTTAGGCATAGCGAAGAAAATGGTAATTGAGTTGGGAGCACATGGTTTTGTGTGCTCCCAACCATTTCCTTCGGTCCGGCTATCCCTGGCAGGTTGCTCCTCAGCAGGGCCTGCTTCTGTTTCACCGGACGAGCTAAAGTTAAGTTATTGTGGAATGTTTTCCAAGGCATAATGTTCTTTCTTAGGCTATTTAGGGTTGCTTTTGATTTTTTCTGGCAGTAGATCGATGTACTGTTGGACCACTCTTGGAGCCAGGCGAGTAGCCTGACAGATGTCATCGAGTTTAGAGATGCCGTGTTTCCAAAGCATTTCGACGCGATGGTAATCTCGGATGTATCGATCGACGGCTTCGGCGGAATGGTTGGTTTTGATGGCGATCTCTGGTGTGAGATAGCCTTCCAGGTAGAGGGTAATGATTTCGCGTTTATGCGTGATGGCTCCGGAGAGGTCGTGGATATTGCCTCTTGTAGGCAAGAGTTTTCCTTCTTTTTGGATTTCTTGCACGTACTGGCTGACGACGGCATCGCAGACTCCGAGCAGGACGGATAGGTCGAGATGGGTTAAAAGGGCGCCCTGGTCGAAGGCTTCGAACACCCATCGTTCGAGGCGTTTTTTGCGCAGGGTTTTGGAGTCGAAGCCATGGGCGAGATGGGCGATATCCTGGTCGGTGACAAAAGAGAGGACCACGGGTTTCATGCGTGTTTGGGCCAGGGCTTTGCCTTTTTTGGGATATTCGTCTACAGGGACGGCCATCCACACGATTTGGCCATAATGGATATGGTGGAGGTCTTCATCGAGGGTTGAGACGAGGAAATAGTCATCGATGAGTTGCAGGATGTCCTGGATGATGGCTCGAGCGGTGACTTCTCCTTTATCGTAGCCGTAGTGATTGAGGAATCGATGTAAGAGCAATTGGTTGAGGCTTTTGGCTTGCAGCCGTCGTAATTTTTTACGTTGGATGAGAGCTTTGGTTAATGGCTTACTCATGATTTTGACCTCGTTTTCGAGATTGAGCAGGAGATTTTTTTTTCGCCTCCGTGCCGGGCTTGGCAGGAGTGAGCAAGTCGAGCAGGCGTTCATTATCCTGTTTTTCATAGGTTTGGTAGAGTTGGATATACTCTCTGACCAACCGTTCACTTTTTTGTGCGATGAGTCGGATTTGATTGGGTGAGAAGTTTTGGCGATAGAGGGTTGCGATTTGCAGGAAGTCGGCCAGATAGCGTTTGACGCTGGCTTCGGAATGGTTGGTTTTGCGTTCGATTTCGGTAAAGGTGTACCCTTTGAAATAGAGGTCAAGGATAATGGTTTTATGGGAGAGGCCGGGTCCCATATCGTGTTTGGTTCCGCGAGTCATGATGAATTTTCCCATTCGGCGCAGATGCTGTACATCACGGCGGACGGTAGCGGGACTGGTGGTCAGGAGCATGGCCAGGTCTTCGTAGGAGAGCAGCGCTCCCTGGTCGTAGGCTTCCCGTGTAAGCCGGGCCAGGCGATGGCGCCGCAAACCGGAAAGGCCATAGTTGGCCAGGGCTTCTAAATCGGTATTGAAGTCAAGGAGCTTTAGGCGGACGGTGAGTTTACGCGCCAAACGGATATGTTTTCCAGCCGGTTCTTCGGCGGCCACGGCTTCGTAGGCGACTTCTCCGGTTGAGAGAGAGACATTGGCATGTTCTTCGAAGTAAAGCGAAAATTGTTGATAAAAGGCTTCGGCAATGATGGGCGTGAGGTTGAAATCGGTGGCGAGTTTTTGAATGATTGCTGCTCGAGCATCCTTGGATTTGAGTCGCAGGACTCCATATGGACCCTGCGTTCGATAACTTTGCGAATGCGCCATGGGTAGGCCTCCGTTTTAAGTTCATTTTAGAAATGAATATACGAAGTCCTATAGTCATATGATACAAACTT
>WFVT01000293.1 GCA_015491485.1 Candidatus Zhuqueibacterota bacterium | reverse complement strand
GAATATAATGAAAGCCATCCCATCACGGAAAAATTCGGCAATTTCATGACCGCCTTTCCTCTGGCCCGGAGTGTTACTCCCATGGATAATCCTCCGGAAGATATCGATGTGGAATGGCTGGCCAAAACTACCGAGCGGAGCTGGGGCGAAACCAACTTGAGCAATGGCAAAGCCGAGCTGAATCCGGATGAGGACTTGCTCGGACCGGTAACAATCGCCGCTGTAGCCTCGAAAACCATCGAGATCAGCGATTCGGATACGGCGAGCACCGATGGAGAATCCGAAAAAAACAATCAAGAAAAAACCGCCAAGCTGGCCATTGTCGGCGATTCTGATTTTGCCTCCAACGCTTTTTTCAATTTCCAGGCCAACGGCGATCTGTTCATGAATACGCTCAGCTGGCTGGCGGAAGAAGAAGATCTGGTTTCAATCCGCCCCAAAAGCCCGGAAGACCGTCGAATCAATCTGACACAAACACAGTCACGGATCATTTTGCTTCTGGGCGTGATTTTGCTGCCGCTGGCCGTGCTCAGTATGGCAATTGTGGTGCACCGTCGGCGTCAGTAAACGCCGGCACCGGTCAGAATGCGAAAGACTGTTGATTACACATGCGTCTTTTCCGGTTAACCGCCGTGTTTTGCTGCAGGCAATTCGTAAGCACGTAAAACACAAGCGGAGAAGGAGGATATGAGGTTCAGAAATACAGGGCTTCTGCTGTTGATTTTTGGCGCTCTTTTGGCCTATGTTTATTTCGTCGAGATCAAAGGCAAGGAGAAGGCCGAACGCATCAAAGAGCGCGAAAGCAAATTACTGGTCTTTGAAAAGGATTCTTTGAAAACGGTGTTTCTCGAGCCCGCCGGGATTAAATTTCAAAAAGAAGGTGCGGAGTGGCGCATCACCGAACCCATTCGTTCGAAAACGGAAAATTGGGTGATCAATGCCTTGATTAACACCCTTTCCGATGCCAAAAAAGAACGCACGGTGACCCGGTCACCGGAATCCCTTGCGGATTATGGGCTGGCGCCGGCTAAGTATCAGATCATTATCCAGCATGAAGACCAAGCCGATACCGTTTATCTCGGCGATAAAACACCGACTGGAACGTATGTTTTTGCCCGTGTCAATTCCGACAGCACTGTCTATGCCACACAGACGGCGCTCTTAACCCATGCTGAAAAAGATTTATTCGATTTTCGGGACAAAACGGTACTGGACTTCGAGACCGATGATGTTGAGCGAGTCACCATTAAAACCCCCAAACGAAAAATTGCATTGCGAAAAGAGGGTGAAAAGTGGTACATTTTTAAAGGTAAGGGCCAGAAGTTACTCGCAGATAATTTTCAGGTTGAACAAATTTTAAACGGCATTCGCAATGCGAAAGCCAAACAATTCGTGGAGGAAACCCCGGAAAATTTATCGAAATATGGCCTGACGCGGCCTGCTTATGAACTGGAATTGCAGGTAACGGATGACGGGGGATTGAAAAAACTTATCATCGGCAAAGCGACCGGCAGTGCTTATTACGCCCGCGATATCTCCCGTGATCCTGTCTTCACCGTGGACTCCAGCGCGGTTCACAAGCTCAATACCAGTGAATGGGATTTGCGTGAAAAAAGGTTGTCGGATTTTTATTCCTACCAGATTGATTATATTGAATTGCGTCTGCCCGACACCACCTATGTTTGCGAGAAAGACACGGCAAATAACTGGCAGGTGCTCGAACCGGTTCGCGGCAAAGCCAAAAATTGGAAAATCAGCAGCCTGGCCAGTAGCGTCAGCGGTTTGAAAATGCAAAAAATTGTGGATGAAAATCCCTCGTCGCTCAAAAAGTATGGACTTGACAAGCCCAGCTATCAATTCATTTGTAAAAAAGAAGGGGAAGAAGTCGCCAACATCAAGATTGGTAAACGCAAAGGCGATTATTACTACGCCGTGGGCACACTGACTCCGGCGGTGGTTCTGGTTAAGAAAGAAGACATTGAAAAATTCGATATATCGCTAAATGACATTTTAGAAAAATCATCGGAAGAGGAGTAAGGTAAGTAATGATTATCACCAAAGAGATTACCCTAAACGATTTCACGTATAGTATTGAGCACGGACGGGTGGCCAAACAAGCCAGCGGCGCCGTTCTGGTTCGATTTGGGGATACGGTCGTGCTGGCAACCGTGGTTGGTTCGGATGAGCCAACCGTGCAGGACTTTTTCCCTCTGAGCGTGGACTATCGCGAAAAGGCTTATGCCGCGGGAAAGATTCCCGGCGGCTTCTTCAAACGGGAAGGCCGCCCGAGTGAAAACGAAATTCTGAGCTCGCGCCTGATTGATCGCAGTCTTCGGCCGTTGTTTCCCGACGGATACCGTAATGAAGTGCAGGTGATGGTGACGGTGCTCTCCGCCGACAAAGAGAATGATCCCGATGTCCTGGGCATCACCGGCGCGTCTGCCGCCCTCACCATTTCGGACATTCCGTGGGATGGCCCGATTGCCGGAATCCGCGTTGGGCGGGTCAATGGCAAGTTTGTGGCGAATCCGACTTATGAGCAGCTCGAAATGAGCGACCTCGATCTGGTCATCTCTGCCAGCGAACACTCGATTGTTATGGTAGAGGGTGAAGCCTGGGAAGTGTCGGAGGCCGACATGCTTGCTGCTCTCGAATTCGGTCATCAGCAGGCGCAGCCGCTGATTCAAATGCAGAAAGAACTGCAGCAGGAAGTCGGCAAAGAGAAGCTTCAGGTTGTGGTGCCCGAGTTGCCTGAGGGGCTGGAAGATAAAGTTCGAACCATTGCCACCGACAAAATCCGCGAGCTTCTCAATATCACGGAGAAAAAAGATCGCCGTACTCAGCTCAAAGAATATTACGCCCAGGTGGTGGAATCCCTACAGGAGGATTATCCGGAATCCGAGGCGGATATCAAAGAAGTCCTGCATACGATTGAAAAAGAACTGACCCGCAAGATGATTCTGGAAGAATCGCGCCGCCTGGATGGCCGGAGCATGGACGACATCCGCGAGATTACGTGCGAAGTCGGTCTGCTGCCACGCACTCACGGCTCATGTCTGTTTACGCGTGGGCAAACTCAGGCACTGGCCGTGATTACCCTGGGCACCAAAATCGACGAGCAAAAAATGGATGAGCTGGAAGGAGAGTTTTTTAAATCGTACATGCTGCATTATAACTTTCCTCCTTTCAGCGTCGGCGAAATTCGTCCTCTTCGGGGGCCCGGCCGCCGCGAAATCGGCCACGGCTTTCTGGCTGAGCGCGCTTTGAAACCTGTTATCCCCGCTGAGGAGATCTTCCCATACACAATCCGTATCGTTTCGGATATTCTGGAATCCAACGGCTCATCTTCCATGGCAACGGTCTGCGCCGGTTCACTGGCATTGATGGATGCCGGCGTTCCGACCAAAGATCAGGTTGCCGGTATTGCCATGGGATTGGTTACCGACGGCAACAATTACAAGATTCTGACCGATATTTTAGGCGATGAAGATCATCTCGGCGATATGGATTTCAAGGTTGCCGGGACCAAAAACGGTATCACCGCGTTCCAGATGGATATCAAAATCAAAGGGTTGTCCATGCAAATCATGCAGGAAGCCCTCGATAAGGCTCGTGAAGCCCGATTAAAGATTCTGGACGTGATGAACCGTACGCTCGACAAGCCCCGACAGGAGTTGTCAAAATATGCCCCCCGCATCATTTCCTTTAAGATCAATCCCGAATACATCGGCGCAATCATCGGACCGGGCGGCAAAATCATCCGGGACATTGTGGATAAAACCGGTGCGACGATCGATATCGCCGATGACGGAACCGTAAAAATTGCATCGCTTGATCCGCGCGCAGGTTTGATGGCTAAGAATATCATCGAGGAACTGGCCGAAGCGCCGGAAATCGGCAAAGTCTATAAAGGTAAGGTTAAGAAAATCACGAACTTTGGGGCCTTTGTTGAAATTCTGCCAGGTAAAGAGGGGTTGTTGCATATCTCCGAAATTGAACCTTTCCGTATCAACCGTGTTGAAGACGTGCTCAATGTGGGGGATGAGGTCCTGGTTAAGCTGATACGCATCGATGATTCTGGCAAGTTGAACCTCAGTCGCAAGGCCGCCATGTATGACTCTGATAAACAAGGTTCGGCCCGACCCAAGCAAGCGGATTCAAGAAGACGGTGAAAAAGCAACAAAAGAAGGTTTCCACTCAACAAACCGAGAAATTTTCGGACAGCACCTTCCAGAAAACTGTACTCGGTGAAGGGATCCGGGTAATTACGGAGCGAATCCCCCATGTTCGCTCCGTGAGTCTCGGATTTTGGCTTGAAGTCGGCACGCGCGATGAAACCCCTGAAATGAACGGAATTTCGCATTTTATTGAACACATGTTGTTCAAGGGGACATCGCGCCGTTCCGCCATTGATATTGCACGCAGTATTGAAGATGTCGGGGGAACCCTCAACGCCTACACCAGCAAGGATTTAACCTGCTACTATGCTCAGGTCCTGGAAAAAGACTTGCCTTTGGCAATCGATGTGATCTCCGACATGCTGACGGGATCTTTATTTGATCCAAATGAGATCAAAAAAGAAATTGATGTGATCCTCGATGAAATTCGGGCGGCGGATGAGGTTCCTGAAGACCGAATTCATGATTACTTTTTCAAAAACCTTTTTGATTCGCATCCTCTGGGCCAGCCCACGCTCGGAACCGTCGATACAGTCAGCCGCTTCGACCGCGAGAAAGCGCTGCAATACATGCAGGAACAGTATAGTTGCAATCGCCTGGTGATTACCGCTTCAGGCAATGTGGATCATTCGTCGCTGGTGCGGCTTTTGGAGGGCAAATTTCAAAATTGGCCTTCGACAACCCGTCGCATTTTTCCTGAGCTTCCTGCAGCAACGCCACAAACGGACATCAGAACGGAAGATGCGCTGCAGGCGCATATTTGCGTGGGTAGCCGCGCGTTTGCTTATGCCGATCCGCGTCGATATTCGGCGTTGGTTTTGAATACGCTCCTCGGCAGCGGCATGAGCTCAAGGCTGTTTCAGAATATTCGTGAAAAGCACGGCATTTGCTACAGCATTTATTCCTACCTTGATTTTCTTTACGATACCGGTGT
>WFVT01000292.1 GCA_015491485.1 Candidatus Zhuqueibacterota bacterium | reverse complement strand
GCCCAATGCCGCTCATGAGCAGCCACTGGGGTATTTTACGGAGTACATACTGGTGCAGAAATTTGTTGAGCTTTTCTGAATATTTGATGTAGAGCAACGAGACAGCACCGGCGCCGATTCCCAGGAGGGCATAGAGGTATAGCTGATTATAAGGCCCGATGGCAATGTCGCTAAAATGAAAAGCCGGCTGGTTCCCCAGAAAAATGCGTGAGATGGCGCTGGCCGTCACCGAAGCCAAAATTAATGCCGAGAAGGTGGGCGTTTGGAAGTCGTTGAGTAAAATAATCTCCAGAGCAAAAAAAACACCGCCAAGGGGGGTATTAAATACGGCGGCGATAGCAGCTCCGGAACCGGCGGCGGTAAACATGCGTCGGCGGGAATCCGGCAGGCCGAAGAAGCGGCTGACTTTGCTGGCAACGCCGCCGCCAAGCTGAGCCGCCGGACCTTCCGGTCCGACCGTGCCTCCGGAGCCAATACAAATGGCAGGGGCTAAAAAATGAAACAGGGTAGTCCGGAAAGGAATATAACCGCCGCGGATGGCCACGGCTTTGATGACCGCCAAAACGCCGCGGTTTTTCGCCACATCCGGTGCTATCAGGATCATGAAGCTCTGCACCAACATGCCGAGCATCGGGATGATTACGACCGCTGCCGGCCCGAGGAAGGCGAGATACGACAGCCCGTGATTAAAAAATAGGTCGGTGAATAAGCCGATGGTTTCATGAAAAAAGACCGCCGCCAACCCTGCCACTGCTCCGATGATGATCGAAAAAATGGTGAACAGGGTATAATCCGGCAGGCCGATCCGGGATATGATGCGGTGGAAGCGCAGTTGCCAGTGCTGCAAAAGCCGAATCAATTTTTGAACACGTTCAACTTGCATATTTAATGAAAGTTTAAAGTCCCGGATGAATCACCACCGGCAACAAACTTCCGATGAGGTCAGGCAAATCAATGGACGGTGGAAGTGGAATATTCCCTGGAATCGTCGCTGCGCCGGTAGTGACTTGAATCCATGCGCATCAGGCATTCTGCGGTGTGGATAAAAAATCAGCAAAAAATAATCAAAAACCGCTCCGGAAACAACTCCTTTCTGGATGGCATGAATATCCGCTGTTTGGGGCACGAGCAACAGGCATTGTCAGCTGTGCCGTTGCAAAGATCATTGGCTCATGTTATTCTGCTGAAGGGGGGAGCTTGAAAAGAGAGCAAGCCGGTAAAATGGCTCGCCGGATGATGCGCTTAAACTGGATTTTCAAAAAACACAGAAGGTGTTTTACAGCAGGAAGAGCAAAATGTCTGACAGAGAAACCAGTGGATTCTTAACATATTCGACGATGGTTATTCTCTCACCCAGGCGCGGAGAACGCAGAGATTTTTTCTTTAATGAGATGGCTTATCCTCGTTCACAACGGCATGATGCGGCGGCGATTTATATCAGCCACAGATTTACACGGATGAAACGCGGATATTTTGCAGCACAAGCTTCCAGCGTGGAATATTGTAGCACAAGCTTCCAGCTTGTGGTTTTTCGTGAGAAGGCACTGATTTGCAAATTTGCCACCAATCAATGCCTGCGGATGAATCACGGATTTTATCGGATGTGAAAGAGGGCTATTTCCATCATCCAGTTCAAATATTGGGAACTCGACCGATCCCGTCATTGCGAGGAGCGGAGCGACGACGCAATCTCAAAAAAGAAACACGTTTGATTGTATTTTCTCGCAGAGGCGCCGAGGCCGCAGAGTTTTTTTGCTTTATCAAATGTCACGATACGACGGCGTTTTATATCAGCCACGGACCGAACGCGGATTTATCCGATTTAAACAGCATCAAGAAAACATGGATTGAGTTGTGCTCTAAAAGAAGCAGTGTTGTTGACGACGGTGTCGCATGCATCTTTCATATCCACGATTATCAGCGTCATCCGTTTTATCCGTGTTCGCTTTTTTTCTCGCGAAGGAAAGCGCGCCGCTGCAGAGTGTCTGCTTGTAGATCCCAAACGTGGTATTGAAACAACCATGCCCCTTCACTCGGAAAGGTCTCCTTTGCGTATGGCTCGTTTGCGGGTATCCCGTTTGCCTTAAAATCCCTGTGACGTTTGCGCTTATCCAATTAACACTTTCAAAATTTAAAAAATCTTTTATTTTAAACCATCGACAAAAAGCATTCAACCATTGGGACACCACGATCTATACGATCCGGTACTCAGCAGGCGAGGGAGAACCCATGAAGCAATACCTTGACTTACTGCGGTATGTAAAAGAGCACGGCGTGCGCAAAAGCGACCGCACCGGCGTGGGCACGCTCTCCATTTTTGGCTACCAGATGCGGTTCAATCTGCAGGAAGGCTTTCCGGCGCTGACCACCAAAAAATTACACTTCAAATCGATCATCCACGAGCTGCTGTGGTTTTTGCGCGGCGACACCAATGTGCGCTATCTGCACGAGCACGGCGTGACCATCTGGGACGAGTGGGCGGATGAGAACGGCGAGCTCGGCCCCATTTACGGCTATCAGTGGCGCTCCTGGCCCGCACCGGACGGCCGCCACATCGATCAAATCTCGTGGGTGATCGAGGAAATCAAGCGCAACCCGGATTCACGGCGGCTGGTGGTGAGCGCCTGGAACGTGTCCGACCTGGACAAAATGGCGCTGTGGCCGTGCCACACGTTGTTCCAGTTTTACGTGGCCGACGGCAAGCTGTCGTGCCAGCTTTACCAGCGCAGCGCGGATATTTTCCTGGGCTTGCCGTTCAATATCGTGTCGTATTCACTGCTCACGCTGATGGTGGCGCAGGTGACCGGCCTCGAACCCGGAGAGTTTGTGCACACCCTCGGCGATGCGCATCTGTATTTGAACCATCTTGAGCAAGCAGATTTGCAGCTCTCGCGCGAGCCGTATCCACCGCCGCAGATGAAACTCAATCCCGAAGTCAAATCGATTTTCGATTTCAAATACGAAGATTTCGAGCTGGTCAATTATCGGTGCCATCCGCGGATCCCGGCGCCGATTGCGGTGTGATTTCGCGGCGACAGGCTCTAATTTTCGGACGAGTTTCCCGGGAAGGCAATTGATGCAGGAAAAGACAGCACAAAAGCCCATTCTCTCCATCATCGTGGCCATGGCCAAAAACCGCGTGATCGGCCGGGACAATCAGTTGCCGTGGCACCTGCCGGCCGATTTGCGCCATTTCAAACAGACCACCATGGGGCATCCCATTATCATGGGGCGGAAGACGTACGAGTCCATTGGCCGACCGCTGCCCGGCAGGCAGAACATCGTCATCACGCGCAATCCTGATTTTCAAGCCGAGGGTTGCCTGGTGGTGCATTCGCTGCAGGAGGCGCTGGCTGCGGTGCCCGAGGCGGAAGAGGTGTTTATCATCGGCGGGGCCAGCCTGTACCGCGAGGCGCTGCCCCTGGCCGATCGCATTTATCTGACGCTGGTGGATGCTGAGGTTGAGGGGGATACCTTTTTTCCGGAACTGGATGCCAGCGAATGGCAGGAAGTGCGGCGGGAAACGTTCGCGCCGGATGAAAAAAATCCGTTTGGCTATGCCTTTATTGAATTCGTCAGGAAGCGATAATGACGTCTCACACGCTATCGCTACAATAGGGGAAAGAGCCTTTCATCAAAGCAAACAACCGTTCCGATTGGTTCCAAATTGTGACGAAATGAGGGGGGAAATTTTCATACCGTATGGCAAGTAGCACCCTTCAAATAAAATCCACACCGCTTAATCAGAATTATTCCCGATTCCTGCAATGTGCCGATGGGGTTCCGCATCATTGTTTTGTCTGAGACGGCGGTTCAGCCAAACAGCCGCATCCGGGCCTGGCGGAGAAAGTAGCCCAGACTGCGCAAATTGAATTTGTACCACACGAACAGCCGGTTGGGCAACAGGGGCCCGACCGACGGATACCGGGCCCTGTCCGCATCCGGGCAGGCGGCCAGGAACGGCGTCAGATCGACATGAGCCTGCCGGGTGCAAATGAAAATCGCCGAGGGATATATCGCCAGTCGGGGGATGGCGAGTTGTAAAAAACCCACAGCAAAGCCAACATCGCGTAGCTTTTGCAGCAAATCGCGCCCGTATTCGCGGTAATCCAGGGTCGCGCCACCGCCGCCGGCATACCGCGGCTCTACCAGCGGGATGTCTTTTTCACCTTCGACTTTGACCCGTTCCAGGGTGGTTTCGCGTGCATGGTCATACGGCACGGTCAGCAAAAACGTGCCACCCGGCTTCAGAGTGCGAAAAATTTCCCGAAAGCCTTTGACATCCTCACGCACGTGCTCAAAAATATCGGATGCGATGACGAAGTCAAACGACGCATCGTCGAAGGGCAGTTTTTGCACATCGGCAAACTCCCGCGGATCGGCGCCGGCGGCGATTTTCTCGGCATCGTATTCCGGCGTCACATAGTCAAACTTCGCCTGCAACATGGGCACCTGTGGCCCGCGCGGACACGGTTCGAGAATGCGGAGGGAAGGATTTTCCGGCCACTCAAAAACCGGCCGATCGCCGAATCCCAGCATCACCCCCAAAACATACATCACCAGCCGGTTGCGACTCGAAGCCGAGCAATTGGTGCATTGATACCCTTCTTTCAGGCCTTCCGGGCGAATAAACGGCCCTTCATGGCCGCAGATGTTGCAGCGTGCTTCCGGATCGGGTTTGAAATCCATGGCAAACAATCCCTTGTTGCACAATGATTTTACTTTTTTCGATGCATTGAAATCATTGGACCATGGCGGTGGTCAAACGGCATCCCCCGGGATGGTTCATTTTCGTCCGGTTTCAGGGACGAACGCCCTCGCCGCGCCCGAAACCGGAATACGCCGCAAAAATCATGAAAGGAAACAGCCACAGGCCATAAAAAAAGTACAGACTGATATCGCTCCAGGGGACGATTTGCACAAACGCATAATTTTCGGCGACCTGCCGCTGCACCGCTTCGGCCGCCACAATGGTGGCCGCGTAAGGCAGAATATAGGGAAAGGTGCAGGAAATCGTGTCCAGCAGGTTTGCGCAGCGGTAAGGATTGATGCCGTGACGCTTGCGCAGATCATTGGCCAGCGGACCGGCAGTGACCATGGCTACCGTGTTTACCGAGACGCACAGATTGGCCAGGGTGATGAGGCCGATGATGGCGAATTCCGTTGAACGCGCGCTTTTCGCCACATGCGCATCCAGCCAGGCCATGACTTTTTCCAGAAAACCGCCCGCTTTCATGATGCCGATGAGCGTAACCAGCAGCAGGGTCAGAATGCTGGTGGGCAGGAGCCCAACCGTGCCTTTCACGGCACTGCCGGCCACGGTTTTTTCGGCCGTGACGTGAAACACACTTTCCAGCGGGAACACCCCGGCCAGCGGCCCGATGACCAGGGCGGCCACGATCCCGGCCGTGAGCGCTGCCAGAAAGTGGCGACCGCTCACCGCGACCAAAAATACCAGCACGGCGGGGATCAGCATGGGAAGGCCGCGTGGATCGGCGGTTTTCTGCATGAGATCGCGAGCCGCTTCGGGGGAAAGCGCTCCGGCTCCGCCACCGAATAGCAAAAATAGAACCGAAGCGACCCCCGCCGCAATGAGCACATATTTGAGTCGGGAGCGCACCACCCCGCCGACATCAGTTTCCTGGGTGGCGGCGGAAACAATGGTGGTGTCGCTGATCGGGGCGAGATTGTCACCCAGCGCCGCGCCGCTGAAAATGGCGCCCAGCAGGGCCGCAGGATTGGCCCCCAGGACGATCCCCGCCGGATACATTACCGCGGTGAAGCCGATGATGGTACCCAGTCCTGTGCCCACGGACACCGCGAACAGCGCGGCGGAAAGAAACACGGCCAGGGTGAATCCGGCTCCGGTGAGCTGCAATTTGTAGCCGATCCAGACGATGGCCTCCACCAGCCCGGAGCTGGCGAGAATGCCAGAGAACGCGCCCGCCCAGAGCCAGCACACAACGGCTACCGTGGCAATCCGATTGGCCATCAGCGAAAATACGGTTTCGCTGTATTCAGCCATGTTTCGCGACAGCGCCATGCCGGCGGAAATCCCCAGCATGGCCGCCAGGATCATGCCTTCCACGGCCGGAGCCCCGTTGATCACCAGCGCTGCCGTGGCCACCAGAAAAACCGCCAGCGGCACAATGCTCGCCGCCGGCCCTCCGCGAAATTCCAGTGTGTTCACTTCAGGTTTCCTTTTTCATCAGCCATAGCGCTTTCGACTCTATCCTGCCAGAAATAACCATTTTTTTCGGAGCATTTCTGAATTCTTCCGCTGCAAAAGATTCCGGTATTTTGCGCCATGCCGCACTTGTGGAATGGCAGAGCAACCGGGATGGCAGGGCAAATATCCGATAGGGGGGCGGAATCGATGCACTCATATTTCGATAAATTGCTGGATATACGTCATATATCCTTTCGAGCCACCTTCACGGGTCCAGAGTTGCACGGATCGAATGATCCGTTTAAGGCATTGGACCACCTCATCGAGAGTGAGCTGTGTTAATCCGATCTCAATGGGATTTCCATCTTCATCAAGCGGTTGCGCTTTTCCCAAATGCAATTCACAAATCAAACGAATCTTGTCAAAAATGATCGTTTCAAGAGAGTTCAGCATGAGCTTTTTAGGCTGTTGCCCGCGGATTTCAGCGACGTATAACTTTCGCAGCGCATCCAGACCACGCTCGACATCCACGCCGCACAAATTGGGGTGGTCGCGGTAAATTCTCAAAATCTGCGACTCGATGTTGTACAGGACATCCATATATTGATCTTCGAATGACATCATGACGTACCTCATGATTTTAGCGTGATGATGGATATGATTTTTTCGTGGATGGATTCCGCGTTACGCACCTATTGAGCGATGCGGTTCATTCCGCCGCGAGCGGCACTACTTTTCCCGCACCACACGGAAGCCCACATACGTCCGTCGCGGTGCTTTGTACGGATAGCGCGGGTCCGCCGGCGAGACCGCCGACAGGCCCATCACCTTGCCTTTGCCGTTCTTCGTGGTACACCATTCAGCCACATTGCCGCCGAGGTCGTAAATGCCGCTGTCGCCGGCCGGCGGAAAGCTGCCCACTTCTTTCAGCAGCAAGCCGCCTTTTTCCGCCTCGGCAATCTTGCTTTGCAGAGCCACAACCTCATCGGGATTGGGACTATACCCGGCCCAGTAATCCAGATTATTTTCATGTTTCAGATTGCCGTTGGCCAGTTTGAGCAGGCTGTTCATCTCATCCTCGGTGGGCAGTCGGTATTTGCGGCCGGTTTTTTGGCTCAGCCATTCGCAATAGGCTTTGGCCTGTTTGAAGGAAATGTTGTTTGCCGGCCAATTTTCTTCGCCGGGCTGCACGCGGTAGGACTTTTGAAATTCCCGGAACTGCGCCCGCGTCACCTCAAAGCGCCCGACCTCGATTTTTTCGTGTTTGACGGTTTCCGGCGCCAGGACGCCTTTGATTTTCCTTCCAAACACGCCTTTTTGCTGCGCCGCTTTCATTCGTTCAAGGCGGTAGGCCAGCGGCGAAGCTTTCTTAAAGGCTTCGTTGGTTTTTTCATACGTTTTGAATAGATATTTGTCGAACCACGCCAGCTCTTCTTCCATTTTGCGGCGCTGATGGGAAAGTTTGCGCAGCCCGTGCGGTTCGCCCGGGAATAGCAGAAAGCGCACCGGCGCCTTACCGATCTGCTGCAAAGCGCGGTAATGCTGCCAGCCCTGCTCGGTGGGCACATTCACATCTTCCGTACCAAAAAAGATAATGGTGGGCGTCGTCACCTTTGGCATTTTGAACAGGGGCGACTTTTCCAGGTACACGTTGGGGATTTCCCAAGGCGGACCGCCGAAGTAATTGTTGTCAAATGCCGCACCAAAAGCGCAGTTGCCGTAATCGCTGAACCAGTTGACGTCACCGGCGCCGGCGCCGAGCACCTTGAAGCGGTCACTCTCGATGCAGGCCTGGATCGAAAGGATTGAACCGTTGCTCCAGCCCATAATGCCCAGCCGGTCCGGATCGGCATAGCCTTTTTCGATGACGTAATCGATGCCTGAAAGAATGTCCGGTACTTCGTATTCGTAATAATGCCCTTTGATCGATTCCATCCATTCCAAACCGTAATTGCCGCTGCCGTGATAGTTGACGCGCAGCACAAAGGCACCGCGACTGGCCATGATGTTGGGATAGCGCGACCAGCCTTCGAAAAAGCTGTCCCGATCCACCCCGGTAGGACCGCCATGAATCATCGCCACCAGCGGATATGTCTTGCCGGGTTGGTAATGGTGGGGGAAATACAGCAGGCCTTCCACTTCATCGCCGCGCGCGCCTTTCCAGCGGATAATTTCGGTTTTGGCGATGGTTTTCTTTTCTATCCATGGGTTGAGTTTGATGAATTCGTGCTCGTCGGCGATGTGTGCCTGCTCGATGCGCCCGCGGAAAATCCTGGGCGGAGTCGAAGCCGTGGAGTAAATGTACACCAGACTAGCGCCGTCCGGCCCCACGGTTTGCACGCTCAAATTGCGCATGTTGTCATGTTCCAGCCAGCGGCGGCTCCAGGAACGGCCGTCTTTTTGATAAAACGCCAGCCGGTTCCAGACGCCGTCGGCCAGGGTGACCAGCACCCCGGAGCGCGTGGCAAAGAACGGCCCGCCGATGGCGCGCTCCCAATCGAGCGGCACTTGATGCAGCGTTTCCGTGGCCAGGTCGAAATAGTACAGCAGCGGCACACCGACATACGTGTTGGTCGTGTCCGAAGCCCAATCGCGGGCGCAGTAAAACCCTTTGCCGTCGAGGTCCCAGACGTACCGGTACGGGTTGACATGCGGATCGGTGAATATTTCCTTGCGCTCGCCGGTTTTGAGATTGTACAGGAACTGCTTCGGTGGGATTTTAAAATCGTACTGGTAATGCACGCTCTGGTTTTCGTTGGTCACCACCCACTGGCCGTCCGGCGAAATGGCGAATTCCACAATACGGCCCGAGTTGGTGCTGACGCGCTCGATTTTTTTGTCCTTTACGGATAGCTTGAACAGCCGCACCGGATAATAATGCTCCTGATCGCCGACGATGATGGTGTCGTCTTTTTTTTCCTTCAGTTCCTTTTCACGCAGGTATTCATCCTCGCGGGCGGTGAACAGGATGTGATCCTTATCGAGCCATTTGAATTGCTGCACGCCTTTTTCGAGGTGGGTGATCTGCTCCGGCTCGCCTCCGAACGCATGCATGATCCAGATCTGCGTGCCCTTCTCCTTTTCGCGCGCTGAAAGGAAAGCAATGGTTTTGTTGTCCGGCGACCAGTCCGGGCTGTGGTCGCTGTGCTTGCCACGGGTGAGCTGCACCGTGCTGCTGTCGGTCATCGAGCTGAGATACAAATCGACCACCTGCCGGTTTTCTTCCTGATCCGGCCGGCGTTTTTCCCACACCACCCATTTGGCGTCGTACGAGATGGCAAAACGGCCGGTGTATTCCTGCTTCAGAACGTCATCAACCGTCCACGCCCCCGGGTCCTTGGCTTGCTGACTCATGGCTTCCTCCAGGCTGAAGACCAGAACGAAAAGCATGGCAATGGTACAATTGACGCTATGAAAAATGGATTTCATCGTCCTTCTCCTGCGTTGTCATACACACCCAACTCTGGCCAATGATAACACAAAACGCAGACGATTGCAAAGCGAAAGTGACGAGGGAACGGTTCTGGACGGTATCGTGGTTATGGGATCAATCTGTCTATGGCTTCTGGCCGAGGGCAGATCGCTCGGCGGGGACGCCTCGCGTTAGATTATCATTTTGGCGGGGACGCCTTTGCACAAAAGGCACTCAGCTTTTGCCGCGCACCCGCAAGAGGCATGAGCGACAAGAACCATTCTCTCCCCAAAAACCGCCTTCCTTCACGGCCTTCGCGGTTTAATCATCAAAACCAAACCCGATGTTTTCGCATGATTTGCCCGCCATGGATTGCCCCAACCGCTGAGCTCGCCGAGTCCGCCGAGTTGTTGCTCTGCGCCTATATGAGGTAAAACAACAGCCAACACGGATGAAACGGATGATACAGATGATCACGGATTTGAAGTGTGCAGAAGACAACCATCGTCAATCATGCTGCTGTTTTTGGCTCAAATTCGCTCAATTTTTTTGATGTCATATCTATCGGATCCATCCGCGTTCGATCCGTGTTCATCCGTGGCTGATATAAAACGCCGTCGTATCATGCCATTTGATAAAGCAAAAAGCCTCTGCGGCCTCTGCGCCTCTGCGAGAGAATACAAACAAACGTGTTGTTTTTTTGTTTTTGAGATTGCGTCGTCGTTCCGCTCCTTGCAATAACGGGATCGGTCGAGTTCCCAATATTTGAACTGGATGATGGAAATAGCCCCTTTCACATCCGATAAAATCCGTGATTCATCCGCAAGCATTGATTGGTGGTAGGTTTACAAATCAATGCCCTCTCCCGAAAAACCACAAGCTGGAAGCTTGTGCTACAATATTCCACGCTGGAAGCTTGTGCTACAAAATAACCGCGTTCGATCCGTGTAAATCTGTGGCTGAATAAATCCCAAGTTTATAAATAACAACACCGTATCCTGATGTT
>WFVT01000291.1 GCA_015491485.1 Candidatus Zhuqueibacterota bacterium | reverse complement strand
GTAATATACAGGGCTTTCCCGATGGCGGCAAGCAGGAAGATCGTTATCAGAAAAATTTGTATCAGGCGGAAAAGCATGGCTCCGGGCCGATTGGGTTTTGTTCCATGAGGCTCCCATGGGATTATGGATGCGTCGTGGAGCAGGCGTCACATACGAACCGGAATGATGCACCACGCGGCAAATAACGCCGACACAAGGGACCCATTTCAAATCAGCGTACGACGAAAAATAAAAAGTCAGCGCGGAAACGGATCAAATGGGATGGGACGATGTGACCTCCATCCCCTTTGTTCATGATTTGCAAAAATAAATATAAACGCTTTTTCGAAAAGATGGTCTAAAAATGAAAAAAATTTTACATTCTTTCCGCTATTTTTTTCTTGAACCATTCCGCAATCGGGGTATAGATTGTATTGGAACCTGTTCGAAACGTGTTCACCGTTTCGGCGAAAAAAATAATATATCCGTGCGGTGACGGGCACTTTGGCAATAGCAACTCACTAGCCCGAGGCCTCCGGCCGAGGGCAAGACGCTTGGCGGGACGCCTCGCTTTAGTTTTTAATTTCAGCGAGGCCACCCTCGCGCTGTACGACTGGTGAAGATGTTTTCTCACCTTTGAAAATCAACTTGTACTTCACCGGACGGATACAAATAATCATTATTATTTTATCCGGATTACCGAGATTAATTTATAGATAAGAGTGTCTGCGCTTGACATACGGTTTTACCTGATAACAGCCGCGTTTTCATCCGGATTTGCTCGGCTTCAGCGGGCTGGCGGCGTGCGTGGCTGGACAAAAGGAGTACCGTTGGCAGGCCCGGATTCACGCGTTCTAACCTTTGCGGGTGAGCCATGACCGATAAAGAGATTCAGCAAAAGCTGGCCGAATTGAATGGCTGGACACGCGATGGCAATGCCATTAAAAAGTCATGGCAGTTCCGGGATTTCAGTGAGGCGATGCGGTTTATCAACAAAGTGGCGGAATTGGCGGAAAAGCACGATCACCATCCGGAACTGTTCAATGTCTATAACCGCGTGGAATTGCGGTTTTCGACTCACGATGCTGGCGGGCTGACGGAAAAAGATTTCGCCATTGCCAAAGCCATTGATGAGCTGGCATTCTGAAAGAGGAGATTCACAAAAAGGGGGCACGATCGGCTTGCATTTTCGTTGATAATAAATTAAATTAATGAAAACGCTTCCATGTACGGCATCCGGGGCTTAAGTTTATCAGCCCAAAATGGGAATAGGGTAGGAAGGTGGATATTTCCCAGTTTATGCGGCCTGACCTGGTTTTTCTGGATGTAGAAGGTCGCGACAAATATGACATTTTTCGGGAAATTATCGAACGCATGGCCCGGAATCAGGTCATCGAGCATCCGAAGGCCTTCCTGGAAGAGATTATTCATCGAGAAGCACAGGCTCCTACCTGTATCGGCCGGGGCATTGCGCTCCCCCATACCCGCACGATTTTTGTCGATCGTCCTGTGATCGCCTTCGCCCGTACCCGTAAGCCCATCGCCTTCAGTCAGCACCCTGACGATGTGGTGGAAATGATTTTCCTGATGGGGACGCCAAAAGAAGACCCAAATACGTATTTGCGAATTTTGGGAAATCTTTGTAAATTGCTGCGTCGTCAGGAGGTGCGGCAAAAGCTGTTAAAAGCCCGCAAGCCGACCGAAATCATCGACATCATTTCCGAACGAGAATCCTTACACATGTTTTGAGGCATTGTTTTGAGTGACCGACCTTTGCGCGTCGCCGTCATTACCCTGTCGGTGCGCGTCGCCCGGGGAATCCGTGCGGACGCGGGCGGAGACGCCGTGGCGCGCCGTCTTCAGGACGCCGGCATGCAAGTTACCGCGCGAAAAGTGATCGCCGATGACCGGCTTGCCTTGCAACAGGAATTAGTCGATTTGTGCGATCAAGACCGTGCGGATGTGGTGATCACCACCGGCGGCACCGGAATCACCGCGTTGGATGTAACGCCTGAAGCGACTCTCGCGGTTATTGAGAAACGTCTCCCCGGTATGGAATGGGCCATGATGCAAGCCGGTCTGAAAAAAACGCCTCACGCCATGCTGTCCCGCGCGGTTGCCGGAACGCGACGGCAAACGCTCATTCTAAATCTTCCGGGAAGCCCCAAAGGCGCGGTGGAGAACCTGGAGGCGGTTCTGCCGGCGATCCCCCATGCCGTCCAACTGCTGCGCGAAGAACAGGTCCGCGATGAAGATCATCAACCACGATCGCGAGGGAGGAAGGAACGACAAAATTGATACCGTATCTGAGCCGTAAGCTGCACAATCTCCGGAAAGATGAGCACCGTTGGAAGATTTATGTATTGTTAGGGGTGCTGGCCTACTTTATCACTATCAATCAAATTATCCATGTTCGGCCCGACCACATTTTTCTGGCTCTGGTCATATTGAGCTTTTTGCTGGGCAGAGAACGGGCGCGGCGCTTTCTGATTGACTGGTCGCCGTTTGTGTTTTTCTGGATTGCCTATGATATGATGCGCGGCGTTGCCGATTCCGTCCGGGGCGTCATCCATATTGTTCAACCGTACCGGTTGGAAAAATGGCTGTTCATGCCGGTTTTGCATGGCGATATTCCTCCGTTCTATTTGCAGGCCGTACGCGAAACCTGGCCCATGGTGACCAAAACCGTGGCGAATGTACTGGCGGCCAATTTTTATACCGCCCATTTTGCGGTTCCACTGCTGGTCGGCTGGATTTTCTGGCATACCGTGGATGACCGTCCACTATTTTATAAATTTGTTTACACCCTGACCGTACTCAACATCCTCGCATTGATGACCTTCATGCTGTATCCTTCGGCTCCGCCGTGGTACGTGTATCATTATGGTTTTGTTCAGCCCGAACCCAATTCCAGTTTTTGGGGCACCAGCGCCGGAAATTTAATTGATGTCGATCGTCTTCTCGGGACGAAATTTTTTACCACTTTGTGGGATTCCTTCAATGCCAATTATTTCGCAGCCATTCCGTCGTTACACGGTGCCTATCCCATTGTGGTTTCCTTTTTTGTTTACCGTAAATTCCGAAAACACGGGTTCTGGTTGGCGCTTTATCCCATTGCCACCTGGCTGTCAGCCGTTTATCTCAATCAGCATTATGTAGTTGATTTATTAATCGGCTCCCTATATTGTCGTTGCTTATTGGATCGCCACGCGGCTGGTGTACCAGTGGGTTTACACCCGTTTTTTGGAGAAGGACACTCGCCGGCCCGCCGCGCCAATCAACGTGGAAATGACGGCCGATGTAATGTGAAGGAAGCTTAGCCAAAAATCGTGTTCATTACTAAAATTGAGGAAGGCTTATGCGTAGAGCGAAAATTATCAGTACCGGGCGGTATCTTCCCCCGAAAGTGGTGACGAACAAAGATATGGAAAAGCTGGTGCCCACGTCCGATGAATGGATCCGAGAACGGACCGGGATCGAACAGCGGTATTTCGTGGATTTGAAGCCCGGTGAGGAATTGGGGGTTTCCGATCTGGCTTACGAAGCGAGTAAAATTGCACTGGAACGCGCCGGCATGCAGCCTTCGGATATCGATCTGATTATTTTCGCCACTCTGAGTCCTGATTATGTGTTTCCCGGCTCAGGGGTGCTTCTGGGAAAAAATTTGGGCATCCCGGGAGTGGGAGCATTGGACGTGCGCAACCAGTGCAGCGGTTTTATTTATGCCCTGTCTGTCGCCGATGCCTATATCCGGGCCGGAATCTACGATCACATTCTCATTGCCGGTGCCGAGATCCACTCTACCGGTCTCGAATACAATGAACACGGCCGTCATGTAACGGTTCTGTTCGGAGATGGTGCAGGAGTGGTCATTCTGGGCCCCAGCGAGGATGAAGAGCACGGCATTCTGTCCACGCATTTGCACGCCGACGGCCGGTATGCCCTGGAACTGTGCGCCATCAATCCGGGGAGTCGGAGAGTGCCGCGCATTTATCCCGAAATGTTGACCGACCATAGCATGTACCCGCATATGAACGGCCGGGAAGTGTTTAAGCATGCGGTGACCAAATTCCCCAAAGCCATTATGGAAGCGATGGAAGCCAACAACCTGACATTGGATGATGTGAAGTTGGTTATTCCGCATCAGGCCAATTTACGCATCAGTGAGGCGGTGGCGCAGCGCATGAAGCTCAAGCCGGGACAGCTTTATAGCAATATTCAGCGGTACGGCAACACCACCGCGGCGTCGATCCCCATTGCGCTGGATGAGGTGCTGGAGCAGGGCATGCTCGAGCGAGATGACATTGTGATTATGGCTGCCTTTGGTTCCGGATTTACCTGGGCGTCTGCGGCCATCCGCTGGTCGTAATTCCAGTACTCCCAAACCGACAGTTTGCGAATTTGAGTGCAGGCGGCGCTGCTGATTGAACAGCGGCGCCGTTTTGCTTATTAAAACTCGGTGAAAGGGGGCCGATTCAACCCCTTCACGGCTGGCTCATGGGGCTCCCGGGTCGCCTCAATATGGTCTTTTCGTGGCAATTCTTCAGAAATGGGAAGTCACCAGGAAGCCATACCATGGGAGTGCGACACGATGATAGGAGCCGAATGCTGCCAGGCCATGGGACATCCGGCCGTTTCGCCAGACCATGCGGTGGGCGAAAGAGAAGCCAATATCGGAACCGAATATCAGAATGTTGCCGCTGTTTTTCAAGCGCTCCAGGGGCGGATACGGATATCTCCCAACCTGGGGTGGGGAATTTCCTGTAGATTTTTGTTGCTTATCAAGATTTAAGCCATTATAATTATATCATTCCATTTTTAAATCTAAAGCACGTAAAACTGCGCCCTCAGGATTTGAGCCATCGGCAGCCGGTTGATTGAATGCCGGATAAAAAATACGTTTCGCCAATGGATGTTCCAACGGCCGGCATCCCGCTGAGGGGGGAAGCCGGCGAGGAGTGCGGCGCCGTTCTTGCCATAGCCTCATTTCATCCCGCAATGGCACCACATCGGACCCGCTGGCGGTGCAGGATGGACGCCTCGCGCTCACGATTGCTTGCCTGCTGCTGTTACTGATTTTCGCCTTGTTTGTTCTGTTTCCGGATCAGCCCAAGATGTCCAACAGGACCTTTTAAACGACTGGCGAACTCATGCGATCTTCGAAAATGAATTTCAGGCGATGGATTTTTCCCGGCTTGGCGTGTCTCTTTTTGGCATCTTCTGCCTTCCCGCAAAATGAAACGCAATCCAATCAGCCCTTCCTTGCCCGCCCGTTGATCGATGATGATACCAAGTACACCAATATCGGCAACATCCTGCTGACCGTCACGAATTTTGGAACCCTGGGTCACGGTTTCTCCAAAGCCGGCCAGCCTTCTTGTGAATATCCCAAAGGCTCGGGAATCGAGCATCTTTTTGATGGCGGCCTGTGGGTCGGTGGGATCAAAGCGGGCGAAAAATTGGTAACCACCGGCGCGGTGGACGCCGCCTCGGTGGTGAATGTGTTGCAGGGATTTGAGTTCACGAACAGCGCCGATCCGACCGATGTGGTTCTGCAGCGGTCCACCCTGCTGGATTCCAAATTCTTCAGCCTCGATGCGGTTTCACATCAGGATTTGATCGCCAAATTCACCGATCGGAATACCGTGGTGCCTGAAACCGGTGACCGCATTCCGGAGCATAAGCCCCTGGGCATCGACGTGCATCTGGAGGCCTACGCCTGGGCGCTGAGTTTTGCCAATGCCTTTGTGATCCTCAATTACACCATCACCAATGCCAGCAACGAGCCCATCGAGAATGTTTATGTGGGCTTGTGGATGGATACCATGGTGGGCAATACCAAGCTGACTCCCAACATGGGCCCCAACCGCACCTGGAATTTCCGCGATGACGGCAATGGCTATGTCGATTCCCTGCGACTGGCCTACGAGTATGATTACGACGGCGAAGACGGCTTCGCTGAAAACTATATCGGGATCAAATTGCTTGGCAGTACACCCTTCCCGGAGGGCGATTCCGTACGCGCAATTTTCAATATGTGGCAGTTCCGGAACAATGACGACCCCGTATTTTTCTCGCCCAATTCCGATGATCAGCGTTATGACAAAATGAGCCGCGGGCTGAACACGGATCCGAACTGGAGTAACCCGAACAGCGAACTATACTGGCGGAAATTGCCCGGAGCCATCGGCCCCAACAACCGCACCATGCTGTTATCTACGGGGCCGTTTCCGGTGTTGCAGCCCGGAGACACGCTGAACGTGGTTTTCGCGGTGGTTTGCGCCAAAAAATTCGGGCCGGACCCGATGGAGGAAGATACCGAGCGCAATAAAAAGAACCTCTATCTCAACAGCTTCTGGGCCCAGATCGCCTACGATGGGGAAGACCGCAACCGCAACAACCGGCTGGATGAGGGTGAGGATTTGAATCAAAACGGCAAGCTGGACCGCTATGTGTTGCCGAGTCCGCCGCCACCGCCGCGTTTCAAGGTGATTCCCGGCCAGCAAAAAGTCACCCTGCTGTGGGATGATTCCCCGGAAGAGTTTGTGGACCCCCTCAGCGGAGAAAAGGATTTTGAGGGCTATCGCATTTATCGGTCCCAGTTTGGCGCCGATCTGGGAATCGGCGATATTTTGAGCACCCTCAGCTTGATTGCCGATTTTGATCGCGATGACGATGACATCGGTTTGAATACCGGCTTCGATTATGTTCGACTGCCGGAGCCCATCTATTTTGAAGATGAAATCCGTGAACGGGTGGATCCGCGTACCGGCGAAACCTATCTCGATACCACTTTTTACCGGTACCGCTTCGTGATTGAAAATTTGCACGACGGCTGGCAGTATGCTTTTGCCATCACCTCATACGATGCCGGCGATCCGATCAACAATCTCGAGAGTCTTGAGAGCGATCCTTTATTAACGGCGGTGAGGGTTTTCCCGGGCACACCGGCAAAGCCTATCGAATCCAGCAATCCACCGGAAGAGATGCGCGTAGGCGTGTTCCCCAATCCGTATCGAATCCGGGCGCAATGGGACGGCCGGCTGGAACGCGAGCGCAAGCTGTATTTTTACAATTTGCCCAAAGATTGCATCATCCGCATTTTTACCCTGGATGGTACACTCATCAAAGAGATTGAGCACCACGCAGATAGCTACACCGGTGAGGACGTTCGCTGGTTCGATCAATTCGCGCCCGGAAAACGGGTTTTTGCGGGGGGCATTCATGCATGGGACACTCTCACCCGGGATGATCAGGCCACGGCCACCGGTTTGTATCTCTTCCATGTCAAAGATTTGAATACCGGCAAGGAGCAGGTCGGTAAGTTTGTCATTATCAAATGAACTTGACAGACATCACCCCGGGGGTGTCCACAAGCGCCAACGTCATTGCCGAACGCCATCGTCGAGATCGTTTCCGGATTCCTGGCTTCAGGTTCGGAGCATGACGAAATCTGCAACGGGTTGCTTTCGGACAGTCTCAGGGCTGCCTGACGCCGTAACCGCCTTTATAAATCATGGGGTAGTTCACCAAACAAAAAGGAGAGGATTATGCGCAAATGGCTATGGATTGTGTTGGTTCTGCCACTGATGTTCGGGGCCGCTTTTTCGGTTGCCGTGGCACAATATCCGGATGTCACCATCCAACAAATTCAAACGGTGCCGCCGGAATCACTGGCAGTGGCAAAAGACGCATCTCCTCTTTTGGGGGATACGGTGCGCGTGACCGGTGTGGTGTTCATGCCGCCGGGTCTGTCGAGCAGCGTTCCCACGGGCGATGCCAAAATGTTTATTATGGATACGACCAACGGATTGCCATTTAGCGGGGTGAATGTGATTACCCTGGGCGGAAATGGCAACCTGCTGGCCGGTATCCAGGTTGGGGATAGCGTGCGTATCACCGGTGTGGTGGGTGAGTTCCGGGGCTTTACCCAGGTTGTGCCGATTGCCGCTCCGGAAGTGCTGGGCATTGTGAACCCGCCGACGCCGATTACCATCGATCCGGCGGATCTGGGCGGTACGGCGCAGGATACCTCGGATTATGCCACCGCCGAACAATGGGAAGGCGTGCTGGTGAAAATTGAAAATGTGACGGTGGTGAACGACAATTTCGACAATTTCAGCGGATGGGTGGTGGAAGATGAAAACGGCAATCAGGTGGTGATCGCAGCGGATTCCGATTCCATGCGTACGGCATCGGATTCCCGCGGAACCGGCAATGTGGACCCGGATGCCGCTTTCAAAATTCCGCCGGTCGGCACCAAGCTGGACGCCATCATCGGCTATGTGGATACCCGCTTTGGCGCCAATACCCTGAATCCGCGATTCCCGTCCACGGATATCGTTTACGGCGCCGGACAGCCGCCCGCGTTCCAAAGCCATTCCCGTACACCGGTTGTGCCGACCTCGGCGGATGAAGTTCAGGTCGTCGTGGAAGTGAACGATGCCGACGGTACGGTGGATCAGGTGGTGCTGTCGTACCAGGTGGATGATGGCGCCGTCGTGGATCTTCCCATGAATCCGACCACCGGGGATTCGTTCGCGGTGAACATCCCGGCGCAAGCCAACGGTTCGACCGTCACATACTACATTACCGCCACGGACAATGACAGCAATTCAACCGTGTTCCCCACCGGAGCACCGGATCAAATGCGCATTCTGTATCATGTCCGCGATAACGGTCTGATGATTTCAGACATCCAGCAGAGCCCGTACGGTGAAAAGAGTCCGTACACCGATATGCGCGTGATGATCTCCGGAATCACCACGTCCGATTCGCTGGATTTCCGCGGCCGATTCTATATTCAGCAGGGCAGCGGCGCATGGAACGGTATCATGATCTCCCTGAGCGGCACCCCCATGGTGGCGCGAGGCGATTCGGTGGTAGTATGGGGGCAGGTCCAGGAACGCTTCGGCCTGACTCAGGTGCGCGCGGATTCTTTTCAGGTGATCAGCAGCGGGAATCCCGTGCCGGATCCGGTCGATGTGAAAACCGGTGATATCGCAACGGGATCGCAGATGGCCGAAAGTTACGAAAGCGTGCTGGTTCGCGTGTCCAATGTCACGGTGACCGATCCCAATCCGGATGCGCCACGCAATTTCGGTGAATGGGTCGTGGATGACGGCTCGGGCGGGGTGCGCGTGGACGATCGCGGCGCTTATACCTATACCACGTCCGACAGCGCGTCACAATTCTTCCTGCCGACCGGTGCGACTATCAAACAGTTGATCGGCGTACTGGATTACAGCTTCGGCAACTTCAAACTGCAGCCGCGCAACAATGACGATTTTGTGGATGTCGCCACCTCGGTGGAATACACTCCGGTGGTACCGTCCGATTTTGTGCTGATGCAGAATTATCCCAATCCGTTCAACCCGCAAACCACCATTCAGTACAGTCTGCCGGCGGCGCAACAGGTGAAGCTGACCATTTACAATATTATGGGACAGCAGGTCATCACCCTGGTGAACGAGCCGCAGGCGGCCGGTAGCTACAAGGTGGTGTGGGACGGCCGGAATCAGCGCGGACAGGTGGTTCCCAGCGGTCTGTATTTCTACCGCCTGGAAGCGGGTGATTTCAAAGCTCAGAAGCGCATGCTGTTGCTGAAATGACGATAGAGAACCCATGCCAAACCCCGGGCGCCATGCAGGGGCCCGGGGTTGGCCTATGGTGGCATGATACGCAAACCCCTGTGTAACCGGAAAGACATGCAACCGACGCGATCAATATATGGTTTCCTGGCCATTCTGGTCTGGCTGCTGGCTGCTGGCCTGGCAGGATGCGACCGGGACATCAGCGGTACGCCGACCAACCTGCCTCCGGAAACGCATTTGAGCATATTTCTGGGCAGCCCCGATGCGCTTGTGGATACTTCGTCCAGTCAGCTTGTGCTGCACTGGTGGGGGGATGATCCGGACGGATTGGTCATCGGCTATGTGTACTCCTTTTACGGGCCACCCAGTCTCGATGATACCGTTGATGCCATCGGGCTGAAGGGATTTACTACGCAGACCAGCGATACCTTTCATGTTCCGGTGGGGCCGCGGGACACCACCTTCACGTTTTACATCTCCGCGGTAGATGATAAATGGCTCATCGATCCCACGCCGGCGAAACAGGCTTTCCCCGTGCGTAACTCCCCGCCGAGCGTCTCGTTCCGGTTGAACACCCTGCCGACGGATACCACATTTGCCGTGGTGACGTTTCTGTGGAACGGCTCGGATATTGATGGTAAACAGGATATCGCCTATTATGAATACGCTCTCAATCCCGCGCCGGACGAGGAAATTGCCTGGCGGCGATTGCCGCCGGATCAGGAATTCGTGACTCTGGTTCCGGATAGCGGATTAAAGCTCAATAGTGATAACCTGTTTATGTTGCGGGCGGTGGATCGCGGACAGGCGGTGAGCCCTGTTCTGACGCATCCCGATTCGGGGGGCGTCTGGTACGTGCGGGACAAGGTCGGCGATATTTTGTTGATCGACGATTACACCAATGAAGACAATAGCGTAAGTCGCGGTTATTTCAGCCGGGCTTTGCAAACGCTCGGCCAGCCATTTTCGATCTATGATCTGGCGCGGGACGGTTTGCCTGCCACTCTGGTGGATTTTACAGAAACTCTCAAACTTTTCAAGGTTGTGATCTGGTGGGCGGACGGCAGCCCGACGCTGGCCGCCAGTCAGCAGGCGCTGATCCAGTATCTTGCCGCCGGCGGCCATTTGTTGCTCACCGGTTTTGAGGGTGCCGCACTGCGTGATCGTAGCCGCTGGGTGTTCAATTTCCGGGATAGTCAGGACAGCCTGTTGACGTTTCTCCCCATTGCTGCGGTGAGCGATACGGTCGGCCGGGAAATCCGCCGGATCCTGCAGGGGACCACCCTGCAGCCGCTGGTGGAAGAATATCCGCCTTTGCCGGTGGCGAAAGGGTCCGCCGGACTCACGATTATCGGCAGCATTTTTGGATTGTATCCCGACGAAAATGGAATTGCGCTTTACCGGCTGCCACCGGCAGCCTCGGTGCGCGGCAATGTCTATCCGGGAGAGCCGGTCATCGGCCTTCTTAACCGGGACCGGCGGATTATTCTGCTGGAATTCCCGCTCATCAAAATGGATCCGGATGCGGCGGTCGCGTTCCTGCGCAAAGCGTTCGAAGATTTCGGACTGTAATCGAAACCACGACAGAACCATGAGGTCGAAAACGCAACATCATCCCTGGATCACTGCGTTGTCGGTGTTGCTCGGTTTGATGGTTTTCCACCAGGCCGCCTTTGCACAAAAGGGCACGATTCGGGGACGCATTGTGGATGCCGAAACCAAAGAACCGCTGCCCGGGGTCAATGTGTTGGTCCAGGGAACTTATCACGGCGCGGCAACCAATGTGAACGGTGAATTTATCATTCGCAATGTCAGTCCGGGCAGCTACAATTTGAAAATTTCATTCATCGGCTATAAAATCGTCCAGCGAACCGGTGTGCAGGTAAACGCCGGCGAAGAAACGATCGTCAATGTGGAGCTGGAGCCGACGGTACTGGCCTTCGGGCAGGAAGTGACGGTCATTGGCGAGCGACCGCTGCTCGATGTGGAAGAAACCGCCACCCGGCGCGCCGTCGATGCTGAA
Organism: Candidatus Zhuqueibacterota bacterium; assembly: GCA_015491485.1. Taxonomy (GTDB): domain Bacteria; phylum Zhuqueibacterota; class Zhuqueibacteria; order Zhuqueibacterales; family Geothermadaptataceae; genus Hydrothermovivens. The sequence goes on along the minus strand of WFVT01000291.1, from coordinate 16,711 downwards.
GAAATCGCCCGCTCTATCGTGGAAAGCGCCGTGGATATCGTGGCGCAGCAAGCCGGTGTGGTGGAAATGGACAACGCGATTCACATCCGCGGCGGCCGGGCTTATGAAAACGCCTATTTGCTGGATGGAATTTCGGTGCAGGACCCGCTTTCCGGAACCGGGTTCGGTCTGCGTATCAGTGCCAGTTCCATTAAAGAGCTGGAGGTGGTGACCGGAGGATTCGCTGCTGAATTCGGCCAGGCCATGTCCGGGGTGGTTCAGATCAAACTGAAAGAAGGCTCTGAAAAATTTCGCGGCAGTTTCAGTTACAAGCGCGATAATTTTGGCGTCGATTGGGAGGGCAATTTCAATACCGACGCAGCGGATGTCAGCCTTTCAGGCCCGGAGCCGGTGACCCAGGTGCTGTTGAAATCTCTGGGAATTAAAATCCCCGGCGAGGTGGTGTTTTTTGCCAGCGGCTCGATTTATCTTACCGACAGCTATCTCAAAACGGCCAACAAACTGGCTTCCCCGCTGGCGAGCGAATTTTTTTCCCCCCGGCAAAATAATGAGTGGTCCGGACTGGCAAATGTCACCTGGCGCATCACCCCGCGGCACAAATTAAAGCTCGGATACAACCGCTCCATAACCATCAGCCAAAATACCCGGACTCTGCAAACGACGCTGGACTTCGAACGCGCGGGGCCCGGTTACCCCTACCGTTACGAAAAAATCCTCGATAATTTCAACGTTTTCACGCACGATATCAACCAACAATCGCTGACCTGGACGCACACCCTGGGGACCAAAACTTTTTATGAATTGCGCCTGAGTCGATTCTTCACCAACCTGCGCAGCCAGGTGGATAATCTGCACTGGACCGAATACGTGAAGGCGGAAGATATTGTCACCGTCCCCGAAGGGGGGATCCCGCGCGAACAGTATTTCTTTGATCCCCGGGGGCGTTTTATCACGGTGAAACCGGATGGCTTTTACGATGTGGGCAACGGCGATAGCTGGCATGACCACTATGTGGAAGAATACACCATCAAGGGCGATGTGTCGTATATTCCTGAACAGGGACACGAGCTGAAAGCCGGCTTTGAAGCCAATTTCCAGACCATGCAAATGATCGAGATTGTCAAGCCATGGTTCGGCGGATTGGGCCTGAACAACGATATTTACCGCGTCAAACCACGCGCCGGCGCTTTTTATATCCAGGATCGCATTACCTACAAAGGTCTGATTGCCAATCTGGGATTGCGTTATGACTACTGGGTGCCGGGCCAGCTTGTGGTGGATGCGCTGAACCGGTTTCGCAATGATCCCAATCTATCGCCCGAAGACCGCGAAGTCTGGCAGCGTCGCTACGAAGTGTATTTCCGCGAAACGTTCGGATTTCTCGGCCACCGCGTGAAAGGGCGGCTGATGCCCCGGCTGGGCATTTCTCACCCGATCACCGACCGGCAGGTCTTTTTCTTTTCCTACGGGCATTTCACCAAACGGCCCAAGCCGCAGTTTGTTTACACCCAGCTCGGTGCATCCAGTGCTCGTTCCACATTTCAAATTAAAGGCAACCCCAATTTGAATCCCGAAACCACGGTCAGTTATGAATTGGGGCTCAAACATCAGTTTACCAAAGACGATGTGCTGACCATTACCCTCTACAATCGCGATATTTATGATTATGTGACGACCAAAAATGTGCGAGGTCGCGGCCGCCAATCGGACTTTCTGACGTATATCAACCTGGATTTCGCCCGTGTACGCGGCGTGGAGGTGGAATACCGGAAACGCGCCGGCGGCTTTCTTTCCGGGTCGGTCAGCGCCACATTCTCCATCGCCAAGGGCAAGAATTCATCGCCGCAGGATAATTTGCTGGTGTTTGCCGGCGAACTGGAAGAGGAGCCGATCAAAGAAAATTACTTGCGGTGGGACCGGCCGATTCAGGTCAACATGGTGGTGAACTTTCACGTGGCGAAAGGACGGGCGCCCACTTTTCTGGGCTACCGGCTCCCGGATAATTGGAATTTGAATATCCGCTGGTTTATGGAGTCGGGCCGGCGGTACACGCCATATAAACTCAGTCCCTCCGGCAATTTTGTGCTGGACTTTCAAAACCCGTACAGCCGGATTTCCCGGTACTGGTCCTGGATCGATGTGAATTTCGAAAAGTATTTCGATTTCTTTGGAATGCGGTGGACGCTGTTTTCCGAAATCAAAAACCTGACGAACCGCCGGAATGACGATTTAATCAACGGGTACACCGGCCGGGCGTACCGTACCGGCGATTTGATCATTATTGATGGTGAGCCAACAGATCCACTGGCTTACAACAGCCGCGAGCCGGGGCGGCCCATCATCGATCCATTCAATCCGGCGCGCTTCCGTGCTCCAAGACAGATACTCATCGGGCTTTCAGTGGAATGGTGATGCCATGAAGAAAACGGTTTACGGTGTCCTTTGGGCTCTATTGGTGATACTGTCGGCGCAGCAGCTCCGGGCGCAGCTCATCCCGGCGTTAGGGCGTGAGCGGGCAGGAACCGCTGCCGCCACCTTTTTGAAGATCGGCGTCGGCGCGCGCGCTGCAGCCATGGGAGAAGCCTTTATTTCCGTCTCCGGTGACGCTTCCGCCATGTATTGGAATCCGGCCGGAATGACCCAACTGAGCAATCTGTCGATCTATTTTTCTCATTTACAGTATGTCGCCGATATCACGCATCAGTATATCGGTTTGGTCAAAAAGCTCAGTTCCTCCGACGCCATCGGTATCAGCATTATTGCTCTCAATTCGGGCGAAATGAAAGTCACCACCGAGGTGCAGCCTTTCGGAACGGGGCAGACGTTCACGTTTACCGATCTGATGGTGGGGCTTTCCTACGCCCGCCAGTTGACCGATAAGTTCAGCGCCGGTATCACCGCCAAAGTGATCCGGGAAGATCTGGCCACGGTGAATTTTACCGGCTTTCTGGTGGATGTGGGGACGATTTACGAAACGGGCTGGATGGGATCGAAGTTTGCGGTGAGTATTTCCAACTTCGGAGCGGAGCTGGTCAGCCGCGGGGAAATCTGGGATTTTCTCGGTAATCCGGTGCCGAATCCTGAGTATCAGAGCTTCCCGGCGCCTTTGATGTTCCGTATCGGATTTTCCATGAATGTAATCGAACGGGAGAATAATCACGCTATCGTTGCCTTTCAGCTTGATCATCCCAATGACGACGCCGAGCATTTTAATTTCGGCGGGGAATACTGGTTTCAGCAGAAGATCGCTCTGCGAGCCGGCTATAAACGGAACGGCCCGATCGGAGGGATCAGTGCGGGCTTCGGGCTCGTGCTGCCCATGTCCATGATGAAGTTGACTCTGGATTATGCTTTTTCAGAATTCGGCCTGCTCGGAAATTTAAACCGGTTCACCCTGAATCTGGATTTTTAATCGCCATGAAGACCGCGAAACGTTCAAACCGTTCCTGGTGGTATATTGCATGGATTTTTTTGGCATGGGGGCTGGGATTATCCTGCGGGCAAAAAATTCCGTTGCCGCCCACTCCAGATATTCCATCCACTACCCTGGAGCAATTTTTGCCTTTTGCCTGGGGCTCTGATGCCCTGCAGGTGGACCTCAGCGCTCCCGAAGATATTTTTACCGGATTGGACCGGTTGCTCTATGTCGCCGATACCGGCAATGATCGAATCATTATGTTGGATAAGGCGGGGCGTGTCCAGGGCATCTCCCAGCCGGTGCCCAATCCGGTGGCCATTGGGCAGGACAACTTGCTCAACCTTCTGATCGTGAATGAAACCAATGTGGTTTATAAAATTGACCTGGTGGCGCACCGTCATCTGATCGCTGAGGCACCGGTAGAGACTCTGGCCGTCGGTGTGGACAACGCCGTGTTCACCGGAGTGGCGGCGTTCGGGGCTCAGGGGAATTTTTATGTCACGGACAAACAGAATAGCCGCATCTGGCGCTGGGACGGGGAAGCGCTGAAACCGGTTATCTTTCAGGGAACCGGGGTGGGTACGGCCAATGCGCCCACCGGTATCACTTCATTCCTGATCCCGTCCGGTAACATTGCCAATTCGCTGGATAATGAAGGATTTATTTTTACTCAAATGGGGGAGGTGTTCAAAATTCAGTGGATCGGGGGAGGCAATGTGTTCCCGCCGTTTGCGCCGCAAATTTCGCCGTCGGATAATGTGGACTTCTTCAACCATTTCAAAAACGATGGGCTTGATGGCGACATCGACTACCTGCCGGAGGATGTGGCAGTGGACAATTCCGGCCGAATCTATGTCATCGATTCTAAGGCCGATAGTGTGTTTATTTTCAACCGCAACGGCGAATTTTTGATGGATCGTAATCAGATCCATATCCTGTCGTTCGGCGGCACGGGCAGCGGCGAAAAGCAGTTTCGCAATCCCAAAGGCATTGCCTTTCTCGACGCCGACGATGATCAGGTGTTATACGTCGCTGATACCGGAAACAACCGCATTTTGCGTTTCAAACTGTCCAGCGAATTTGACAGTGGTTTCCCCAAGCGGTAGCCCCCCGTCTCGGCTCTACCCTGGGCCGGACGCCGGAAAGGATGCTCTTCTTGATCACCGGCCCCTGGGCTGTGAATAAAGCGGTGGCCGGAACCGTTCTTCCGGGATAAGCCCGGGACGGAGCAGCGTCCGCCGCCGGGCACCATCCCACGGCGTTTCGCCTCATTGCACAGGGAAATCATCCTTCCAACTGATCCAGCTCCCTTTCAATCCGTTCGAGATAGGCCTGATCCCTGGATGATGCTTTTTTAGCACGCGCCTTCTGGCTGGAAGGTTTCGGGGGCGGGGTCTGAATCCGGATGAGAAACTTCCAGGTGCCGACGATGGAAATCAGCAATACCATCCCGGGAAGCACCCACACCAGCAAATTAAATCCCCTTGCGTGCGGTCTGGCAAGAATACGTTCACCGTAGGCCTGCTCAAACGCCTCCAGAATTTGCTGCCGGGAATATCCCTGCATCAGCATCTCGCGGATCTGTGCTCGAACCTGCCTGGCCGCCTGCGACTGGTGTCGATCTGCCGTTTCTGACCAGCAGCATGGGGAGATCAGCAGTTTGGCAATCTCACGCACCTCATCCGAAGTGACCTTGCGGGGAGACGGCTCTTCAGTACTTTTCGCCCCCTGTTGCGCCGATAAAGACGATGCGGCAAACCAACCGCCGGTCAAGAGCAACACAAAAAGCCACGTCTTGAATCGCATATCTCACCTCGCTCTCTCCAACACATGAAATCATAACACATGGCATACGTTTCATTGAGTTAGATGAACATTCCAACGGCATTGGTCGGCGAAATTGAAGGACGTCAAACGAGGGCGCTCTGTGCGGGGCGCAAGTCATCCTTTCTCGGCCGGATTTGCAAGACCCGATAGTACAACTTCTGCCCGACGCGCAACAAAAGCCCGGGTTCAGATTCCATTGAACCGGTGACGGGGATGAATCGCGCATAAATTTGATGTGGATGGTACAAATTTTTGTTATATTGTCGCAAAATATGCGAACACTTGATACTCTAATTCATTGAGGAAACTGATGCGAAAATGGCGCTTTGTTTTTCGTGTGTGGCTGCTGCTCTTGTTCATCACCGGGTCGGCTCTGGCTCAACGCGATACCCTCCGAATTGTCACGTACAATTTATTGAAATTTCCGCGGAACTACGGCGCCCAGCGTGTGGATGATTTTCGCCGGGTCATTCGGGCGATCGAGCCGGATATTCTGGTGGTTCAGGAACTGGAAACACGCCAGGGCCTCGAAACCTTGTTGAACGAAACCCTGAATATTGAAGGTAAAGATTATTATGATGCTGCTCCTTTTCAAGATGGGCCGGACACCGATAGCGGACTACTTTACAACCGGGATAAAGTATCCCTGCTGGCGGTTTCATCGTTGTATGCCTGGCCACGATTGATCATGGAATACAAATTGCGAGCGAGCGGGGTCACGTTTTACATCTATTCCGTGCATCTCAAAGCGGGGAGCACTCCGTCGGATAGTACGGAGCGTCTGAACCAGGCTTCTTTGCTGCGTGCGCATCTGAATCAGTTGCCTGCGGGCACACCGTTTTTGATCGTTGGAGATTTTAATTTGCGCGGTTCAAAAGAGCCTGCGTTCTTGAAGCTCAATGCCGATGAAGCGGACAACGACGGCAGAGCGTTCGATCCATTGAATGTGGTTGGCAACTGGCACAACAATCCTCTGGTGGCAAAAATTCATACCCAATCCACCCGAGCGGTTAGACTTGCCGATGGAGGAGCCCCGGGAGGCCTGGATGACCGTCTCGATATGATCCTGGTTTCCGAAGCCATCCTCAATCAAAATCGGATGTGGATGGTGCCGGGCAGCTATCAGGCCTTCGGAAACGACGGCCGGCATTACAACAAAGCGATCAACGCCAATCGGAATTTTGCTGTGCCGGATAGCATCGCTGATGCCTTATACTATGCGTCGGATCACCTGCCGGTGGTCGCCGATTTTGTGGTGGACGCTGCCACCGGCATCACCGTTTCGGAACCGGAACGGCCGCGGTCGTTCTCCATCAGCCCGGTTTTCCCCAATCCATTCAATGCCGATGCCCGTTTGCGGTACCGTTTGTCCCGCACCCTGCCTGTGACGATCGAACTGCTGGACCCGTTGGGCCGGAAGGTGAGAACCTTGCTGGAAGCCACGCGATCGGCCGGTGAATATACGCTGCGCATCGAGGCGGGGGATTTACCGACCGGCGTATATATCATCCGTGCCCGGGCCGGAAATTGGACGCAGCAGCAGAAAATCCTGCTGCTGAAATAGGTTGCATGTATCCGGCCGGCATCCTGAACGCGTTTACAGCCACATCCGAAAGCCGCTTAAATCAGAAAGGCTAAAATCTGCTTGAAAAAATAGCCGGAAGATGATATATTGACAAATCAATGTTTTCACAATAAGTTATCATTGAAAGACGATCGGTGGTCTTAGCGGTTATTGTGTCCGGGCTGATACGGGTAATTGTCCCCGGTTTTGGTGACGGACGGGAGTATTCGGACATTGCCCCAAAAAAGGCATTCCCGTCTCCGTTCTAAAAAGGTGGTACGGGTTTGCGGGAGTTCTGCTGGCGGGACGTCTTGCTACATGCGGAGCGACGAAACATCATTCGGTGCAAAGGGTTGCCCCGGTCCTGCCAATGATCGTGAAGGGGCGTCACTTCTGCGTGGATATCCGCCGGATAATGATATGCATCTGAGATCAATGAAAGTGAGCCGGGTACGATGGGGGTGGATAAGCGCCGTTTTGCTGATCGCCGGCTGCACCAACCCTTTTCAGACGCGTGAGCCCAATCCGCCTGAGAGCGGCAGGCTCTCCTGGATTCCGCCACGGCGCCCGGAAATTGTGCTGGAAAATTTAAAAAACGCCATTCTGGAGCAGAATGTGGAAAATTACCTGCGGTGCCTTAGTGATTCTTCCCGAAATGCCCGACCATTTCAATTTATCGCAGATCCGCAGGTCGCCAGCGAAAACCCCGGCACATTCGAGACCTGGACCCTGGATGATGAGCGGGCCTATTTCAGTCAATTGCGTGCATTTTTGCCCGATGACTCACTGCATTTTTTGACCCTGGAACCCGTTCAATTCACCCAATATGCCGATTCCGCTTTTTTTGTGCAGAATTACATCCTGACGGTGCGGCATACCCAGCAAAAGCAGGGCGTTCCCGGGCAGGTTTCCGGCCAGGCGCGGTTCTGGATGGGGATCGATCCGTTCGGCGACTGGTCGATTTACCGCTGGGAGGATCGGTCGCTGGGTGATAGGCCCACCTGGAGCGTCCTGAAAGCCATATTTGGTCGATGATTTTGATACGACTCTCTGAAAGCCATGGCGCGTAAAACCCGCAAATCTCGAAAAAGCGCCGGTTCCACATTTTCCGTCCGGCGCCTGTTCTTCTGGCTGATGCTTGCCGGCATGGTCGGCGCATGGTTTAAATTGCAGCCGGATATATCGCGTGTCTTATCCGATTTCAGCAACCGGGAGACGCGCATGGCGAAACTGCGTCATGGCGTGCAGGAGCAGCTCAGGCGGCTTGGGCTGAAGCCGATGACCATGCCCGGATCGCAGACCACGGTGGTCAAAATCCCCGGCGATGTGCACCCTCTGGTGATTTATCAGCGGGTTTCGTCGGTTATCGATCAACTGGGAGGGGAATCGCAGGCACAGCAGAACAAAAAAGCCGGCACCCTGACTTTCGCTTATGGCAGCGGGAGTGATCTGGTGGAAAAAGTCGAGCTGGTGCCGGATCGCTCATGGAAACGGAAACGGGGAACGATCGCAATCATTATCGATGACTTCGGCTATAAGCGAAATGCGGTCATCGATGCCTTTCTGGATTATCCGATTCCGATCACCTATGCGATCATTCCCGGATTGCCGAAGTCTGAAGAAATCGCGAAAGAGCTGCATCAGCGGGGAAAAACGATCATCATCCATCTGCCCATGGAGCCCATGCAGGGAAGGGTGGAAAACGACGGCTATACCCTGTTCACCCATCTGAAACCCGATGAGATCCGTGACCGGGTTCGTAAAGCGATTCAGGCGGTACCGTTTGCCGTCGGTATCAACAACCACATGGGCTCGAAGGCCACGCTGGACAGCACGCTTCTGGCTGCGGCGTTTGAAGAAATGGCGAAAGCCGGTTACTTTTTTGTTGACAGCCGCACGCACTTGCAATCCATTGCGTTCAGGCTGGCGCAGCGGATGGGTTTACCGGCGTTGCAAAATGCGTTGTTTCTGGACTCGGTGAAGGATTCGGCAAGTGTGGCGGCCAAATTGCAGCGGCTGGCCCGGGTGGCGGAACAAAACGGTGAAGCGGTCGGTATCGGGCACCCGCGGCAACAAACGCTGGCCGCTCTGAACCAACTCATGCCGGAATTGCTGGCACGCGGTTTTGAATTTGTGACCGCCGAGCAATTGATCCGGCGTATGACCGCCACGTCCAATCTGAAAACAGCGAAATATTGACAACGAAAACAGCCGGAGCTTGCGCAGAGAGTCAAGTCTCCGGCAATTCGCAGCCGTCCTTGTGCGGACGTGTCCCTCGTTGTCAAACGGAGAGGCTCAGTATTCATCAGAAACAGGAGTTGCTATGCCAAGACTCGGAGTCAATGTCGATCATGTGGCAACGTTACGGGAAGCGAGAAAGGGCAAATTGCCCGATCCGGTAGCGGCTGCCGTGCTTGTGGAAATGGCCGGAGCGGATGGCATCGTGTGTCATCTGCGCGAAGACCGAAGGCATATCAAAGACAAAGATTTGTATCTGCTCAAAGACGTGGTCAAGACGCATCTCAATCTGGAAATGGCCGCCACCGAGGAGATGATTAAAATTGCACTGGATGTATTGCCGGACATGGTGACTCTGGTTCCCGAGCGCCGGGAAGAGTTAACCACCGAAGGCGGCCTCGATGTGGTGCGCCATTTCGACTATCTCGAAGAAGTGGTGGAAATGCTGCGGCAACAGGGCATTGTCGTAAGCCTGTTTATTGATCCTGAGATTCAGCAAATCAAATCTGCGGCGCGGCTGGGCGCTGATTATGTGGAAATTCATACCGGCCTGTATGCCAACGCCGAAGATCTCGGCTCCGCCTTGGATGAACTGGAAAAAATTCGGTCCATGGCGGCGGCCGCGGCCAAACTGGGCCTTGGTGTGAGTGCCGGACACGGATTGAACTACCAGAATGTGCGTGAAATTGCACGAATCCCGCAAATCGAAGAGCTGAATATCGGCCATTCCATCGTCAGCCGCGCGGTCATGGTCGGCATGGAGCGCGCCGTGCGGGAAATGCTGGAGCTGATCAGGCGCTGATGAGCGTGTTCGATACAGGTGAAGCCGGCCGGGCTGTAGCGCTGGCGCGCGTGTTTCGCGGCTCATGCCTTGAAAGCGTGCATTTCGGGCACATCGCCGTCGCCGATGCCGGGGGCAAACTGTGGTTTTCTCTGGGCGATCCAGAGACCGGCGTATGGATGCGGTCAGCCGCCAAACCGTTTCAGGTAATGCCGCTGGTCGAAATGGGCGGGCTGGCTCATTTCAACCTGAGCGGGGAGGAGCTGGCCGTCATGTGTGCCTCACACAATGGCGAGGCCATTCATGTACAGGCGGTGCAATCCATTTTGCATAAAATCGGCCTGGATGAAAATGCGCTGCAATGCGGCGTGCACCGCCCTCTGGGGGTGGATTTGAAGGTCGTTCCCGAAACGGGGGATTATCGTTTGCTGCAAAACAATTGTTCCGGAAAGCATGCCGGGATGCTGGCCGCATGCCGCATGCGCCGATGGCCTGTGGAATCTTACCTCGATCCGGACCATCCGCATCAGCGCACCATTCGTGAAACGCTTTCCCGATTTTCTGACCTTCCGGAAGATGAAATTGTCGTGGGCGTGGATGGATGCTCGGCGCCCGTATTTCATCTACCGCTCCATCGAGTGGCCCGCATGTATGCGCGGCTGGCGGCGGATACCGGCACCGCCGCCACGGTGTTTGACAGCATGTGGCGCTATGCCGATTATGTGGCCGGCCGAAAACGGTTCGATACGGACATCATGCATGCGCTCAGGGGACGGCTGGTCGCCAAAACCGGCGCGGAAGGCTTACAGTGTTTTGCCGTTCGGAAGCCGCAGGCTTTGGGGATCGCAATTAAAATTGCCGATGGGAATAACCGTGCCGTCCCGCCGGTCGCTTTGAAATTGCTGCTCTATCTCGGCGTGCTTGAAGAACGCGATCTTTTGCCGCTGCGGCACTATGTCGCCCCGGAAGTCCGGAATCACCGTCATATTCTGGTCGGGCGTATTGATTGCCCGGTCGATCTTTTCACCAACTGAGGGAGATCGTCATGGAATTTCCGAGCGAACCTTTTAAGATCAAAGTGGTCGAACGGTTGCAAAAGACATCACGCGAAGAGCGTGATCGATTGATTCGCGAAGCCGGGTACAATGTTTTCAGGATTCCCGCGGAAAAGATTTACATTGATCTGCTGACCGATAGCGGCACCTCCGCCATGAGTGACAACCAGTGGGCTGGCCTGATGCTGGGAGATGAATCGTACGCCGGCAGTCGCAACTTTTTCCATTTTGAAGAAACCGTCCGCTCTATTTTCGGATTTCAATATGTCATCCCCACTCACCAGGGACGGGTCGCCGAGAATCTGCTGTTTTCGGTGACGGTAAAAAAAGGCGATGTGGTGCCCAACAATATCCATTTCGATACCACGCGCGCCAATGTGGAATATCACGGTGCGCTGGCGCTGGATCAGGTCATCGATAAGGGCCTCGATCCCCATGAAATTCATCCTTTCAAAGGCAACATGGACCTGGATAAGCTGGAGCGCACCATCAAAGAGTATGGGCCGGAACGTATTCCGCTGGTGATGCTCACCATTACCAACAACAGCGGCGGCGGTCAGCCCGTGTCGATGGAAAACATCCGCAAAACCAGTGAGCTGGTTCACCGCTATGGAATTCCCCTGATTTTTGATGCCTGCCGGTTCGCCGAGAACTGTTATTTCATCAAAGAACGGGAGCCCGGCTATCAAAACAAATCCATCCTCGAAATCGCCCGCGAGCTGTTCAGCTATGGTGACGGCTGTACCATGAGCGCTAAAAAGGATGGACTGGTGAATATTGGCGGATTTCTGGCTCTCAACAACCGCGATTGGGCCGAAAAGGTGACCAATTTGCTTATTTTGGTGGAAGGATTTCCCACGTACGGCGGGCTCGCCGGCCGGGACCTCGAAGCCATCGCCCGGGGGTTGAAAGAAGTTTTAGATGAAGACTATCTGGCGTTCCGGATCGGACAGGTGCGGTATCTGGGAGAGATGCTCAAAGACGCGGGCGTGCCGATTCTGGAACCTGTGGGCGGTCATGCGGTTTACTTGAATGCGCGGGAGTTCGTTCCGCACATCCCGCAGGAACAATTTCCGGCACAGGCGCTCACCGTGGCGCTCTATCGGGAGGCCGGCATCCGCGCAGTGGAAATCGGGAGCCTAATGTTCGCCCAGAAAGACCCGGAGACCGGCGAGGTCAGGTATCCGAAACTGGAGCTGGTCCGTCTGGCGATTCCCAGGCGGGTGTACACCACCCAGCACATGATTTACGTGGCTGAGTCCATCGCCAAAATTTACCAGAAACGCGACGAAATCAAAGGATTGCGTATTGTGTATGAGGCGCCTTATTTGCGGCATTTCACTGCAAAACTGGAGGAAGTGGATTGATCCGGCTGATCTGTTTCGACTATGACGGTGTGATTGTGGATAGTATGTCCTTTCATGCGCGGGCGTGGCAAAAGATTTTTGCCGGCTACGGCATTCATATAAAAGAGGAAGACATCTATTTGCAGGAAGGCCGGCCGACCAGGGACGTGGTGCGTTACCTGTTTGAGAAACATGCCCGGCCTATCGATGAAAAAACTGCAACAGAGATTGCACGAGAAAAAGAAAAACGTTATATTAGTTCTCACAAAGCCACCCTGTTCCCGGAAGCGGTGCAATTGATTCACTCGCTGCGGCAGGCCCCCGTGGCATTGGCACTGGTTACCGGTTCGCCGCTTCGCAGTGTCACCGCGGTGCTGCCGGATGAACTGCTGCAGGCTTTCGATGCCGTCGTCACAGCGGATGATGTGGAACATGGCAAGCCAGCGCCCGATCCGTATTTAGCCGCCGCGGAAAGGTTGCGCCTGGCGCCGGAACACGGCTTGGTTATTGAAAATGCCCCGTTGGGCATTCGGGCCGCCCGGGCGGCGGGGATGCGAGTGGCAGCGATTACCACAACCCTACCGGAAGCAGCCCTGTCCGAAGCAGACTGGGTGGTTCATGATTTTCAGGAGTTACGGGAACTCTTATTTCAACAGATGAACTTATCGGAAAAAAAGGCGGCCAATTGGTGACTGACAGGATTTTTTTGCGCATGAGGAAAAATAAACTCTGGTTGTTGCTGTTACCTCTTTTCATGATCGCCTGCGAAAAGCAGCCCAATCAGCCCGCCCCGGCGCAGTACCCTGAAGTGGTTAAAATTTTCCTTCCGGAACGCGCCTTCCTTGCCGATACGGTCGGGATTCTGGTGCATGCGCGGCTTTTTGATCCGCAGGGCCCCGGTGACCTTGCCGAGGTGACCTGCCGTATTCAGCGCCCGGACCGGCAAGAAATCGATTTTGCCATGCGTGATGACGGCCTCGATGGGGATATTCTTGCCGGAGACGGCCAATTTGTCGTGCGGATTCCGGGAACGGCATGGGGAGATACCGGGCGCGGTGAAATCCGGGTTTTTGTGGTTGATAAAAGCGGCAACCGCGCTGAAGGTGAACCGCAAAGCATCCAAATTGTGCCGGGCGCCAGCGGCAAAGCACCGGTCATTCAGCAGGCGACGTTCACTGACACGGTCTGGGCGGATTTGAATTATCAAATTCCGCTGCTGGTTCGGGTTTCAGATCCCGACGGATTAAAGGACATCGCTGAATTGCAATATGCGGTGTATGCTCCGGGACGGGCGACCAGCAGCTTCCAGGGTAAACTGCTGGACGATGGCAACAATGACGATGGGATCGCCGACAACGGCACGTATGGCGCTATCTTTGCCAGCGATGCTTTTGGCGTGGAGCGCGGCGTCTATACTCTGGTGCTGCGAGCCTCTGACCGATCGGGCAACCGCAGTCCCGCGCGTTTGCTGACGTTTGTGGTGCATACACGGTTGCAGAATTTACCGCCGGAAATTGTCAGTATTTCCGTGCCGGATACCGTGTCGCGGTCCCAATCCGGGCCCTTTGTCATAACCTGCACGGTAACGGATCCAAACGGCCTGGGCGATATTGCGCGCGTGTATTTCAACAGCTTCTTTCCGGATGGGACGCCTTCCAGCGGCAATCCGTTTCTCTTGCGGGATGACGGCAAAAAAGATCAAAACGGCCTCGGCGATGCGGTTGCCGGCGACGGTGTCTATTCGCTGACTATCGCCATTGGCAATACCAGCACCCTGGGCACATTCCGATTCGAATTTCAGGCGGAAGACAAAAGCGGACAAAAAAGCGAAGTGGTGGTTCACCGAATAACGGTTGTTGAATGAAGACACGAACGTTGATCATGGCACTCTTCCTGGCCTTTGCCGGCACTTTGCAGGCACAGGTCGGGCTTTTCAAACGACTGCCGGATGCAGAGATTGAATTTGCGCAAAGCCGAACCGGCCTGCGTTCCAACTCAATCACGGATATTGTAATATATAACGACGCCATCTGGCTGGGAACCGATAAAGGCGTGTCCGTATCACGCGATGGCGGTGAAACCTGGACGACCTATGGTCACGAAGATGGTATCGGCCGGGGCAGCGTTTCAGCCATTGCCGTAAACGATACCATCGTGTGGGTTGCCACCGCATTTGATTCACTGACCCGCGACGCCGGGGAACTTCCTGCCGGCGGCGGACTGGCCTATTCTCTGGATGGCGGACAAACCTGGACCCATATTGAGCAACCCGGCCCCACTCCGGTGCAAAACGTAACCTTTGATATTGCCCTGCACACCGATGGCAGCGTCTGGATTACCAGTTGGGGGGGCGGCGTCCAGCGCAGCTTCGATTTGGGGAAAACCTGGGAAGTGGTGCCCCCCGACACCTTCTTTTTTGATCCGTTGGGGCAGTTGAATCACCGGGGATTTTCGGTGATCAGCGCCGACGGGGTGCTCTGGGTGGGGACTGCAGGCGGCATCAACAAATCTCTGGATAACGGGAAAACCTGGATCAACTTCCGCTTTCAAAATCAGGAACAGCCGATTTCCGGGAATTTTGTGGTGGCTCTGGGGCATCAGGAGTTCAACGGAGTCGATTATATCTGGGCGGCTACCATTAACGCAGAAGACCCAAACGAGTTTCGCGCCGTATCCATCACCGATGACGGCGGCTTTACCTGGCGCACCACCCTGGAAGGCGTTTTCGCACATAATTTTGCTTTTGATGACTCAGCCACCTATGTCGCTGCCGATGCCGGATTATTCAAATCGCTGGATTTCGGATATACCTGGGCAAAGTTCCCACCGATCGTGGATGCGCAGCAGGGTATCGAATACCTCTCAGAAGAATATTTTACCGCCGGGGTCGATCGCGATCATGTGCTGTGGGTGGGCGGCCCCGATGGCCTGGCGCGTACCGCGGATGATGGCCGCACCTGGCGCATTCTGCGCGGCACAGTGCAGCCGGGCAGCGAAGGCGAGCCGAGAACGTTTGCCTACCCCAGTCCGTTTTCGCCGCAGCGACACAACACTCTCGGCAGTGATGGATACATCCGGTTTCAATATAACACCACACGCCCCACCCGTGTAACGATTCGTATTTATAATATGGCAATGGAGCCGGTGGCGGAAGTGGTCACGGGCAAAGAACGGCCCGCCAATGGCACCTTTTTTGAAATTTGGAACGGCCGCAACGATCGCGGTGAAGTCGTTGCCAACGGGGTCTATTTTTACAGCTTGCATCTGGAAGGTGAAGGTGTATTCTGGGGCAAATTTATCGTAATGGACTGACCAATGGAACAATTTCGAACGATGATTTCCATCAGCAAAAAAGTGTTTTGGATGCTTTTGAGCGGTTGTTTGATCGCGCCGACCGTATTGCATGCCCAGGGCGGCTATGCCGGCAGCATTTTGCGTATGGGAATCGGCTCGCGGTCTGAAGCGATGGGACGGGCTTATACCGCCTTCATCGGCGATCCGGAAAGTGCCTACTACAATCCCGCCACCATCCCTTTTCTGGAGGCGAGGATCATTGATTTGTCGTTCCGCGCCCTGCCACTGGACCGCTCTTTTGCCTATGTCGGGTTTGCCACCCGGCTGCGCCCAAAGAGCAAATATGCGCCCACCCATACGGAAGATTATCAGTATGGCGGACTTTCGCTGAGCTGGATTCATGCTTCCGTGAATAAGATCGATGGCCGCGATCTGGACGGCGTCAAATTTGGTGAATATGCCAACCAGCAAAACGCCGTGCGGTTCAGCTTTTCGCTCCGCTTGCGGAAGGAATTCGCCGTTGGTATCGGCGCAAATGTGATTTGGAATCAGTTTCCGCGACTGGGCAAAGGCGGTGAAACCGTTAGCAGCAACGCCGTTACGCTGGACATCGGTGCGCTCCTCATGCCGGCAGAAGGCGTTTGGGTCGGAGCGACCCTGCGGCATTTGAACGGCAAATTCGCGTGGGACAGCAATAAGCTGTATGAGCGTGGTACTCAAAAAATCGATCGCTTCCCGAAAATCTGGCGTTTTGGAGTCTCCACTTCCCGAATTTACGAGAACTTGTGGTTATCGTTCGATGTAGAAGGTTCGGATGTGTTTTCACTGAGAACCTATGCCGGGGCGTATTACCAGTTGCCGGCCAATATCGGGCTGCGGGCTGGATTGCGAGACGGTCAGCCGACGTTCGGCGCGAGCTACGGCTTTGCTTTCCTGAACAAGCAGGCCGAGTTGCACTATGCGTTTGTCAACCGGGCCAATGAGCTGGACGCCGAGCATATCTTTTCATGGGCTTTCCGGTTTTAGCCGGGGAACCGTCCATGGCAATAATAAAAGCAGGGGTCATTCGCGGGCTCTGGGTTACTCAGAATGAAGCCGGTGCGAATGAAGAGCCATTAAAATTTGAATGTTTTCATCGGATGAACAAGTCAGCGAACAGGATGATGCCATTGATGACACGTACACGAA
>WFVT01000290.1 GCA_015491485.1 Candidatus Zhuqueibacterota bacterium | reverse complement strand
GATCAAAAACCGGGGCTGTTGAAACGGCGCACAACCGACTCGGCTCTGAGCTCTGAAACCAAAGGCGGAATTAATCTGTGTTTTGGCAATACCGGAGTGGAGCCTTATTCCAATACCTGGCTTGAATAGAAAAACAGCATCCGTCCGGTGAAGGGCATTGGGAAATAGCAACTCACGATCCCGCAGCTTGCAAAGGCTTTGAAGCGGTCACAAGGCTTCCATGCTGCTCCAAATTTCATACAGACCGACAGACCGAAAAATCCCAAATTTTTCCAACGAACCCGACGGCCACCGGCAATAGCTTTCTCAATTAGCCCGAGGCCTCCGGCTGAGGGTGGGTCACTCGGCGGGGACGCCTCGCGTTCGCGTATAGATAAACATGGCTTCGCACCCTGAAACTCAACTTGCACTTCATCGGACGGATACGAAAAACAAAAGGCTACCCGCTGTGGGTAGCCTTTTGCGTGGAGGGCATTCGAGCGTTACTTCGAAAGAATCATCTTTTTCTGAAGCAACGCATCGGGAGCCTGCAATTTATACAGGTAAATACCAGTAGCCACTTTCTGCCCCCGGTTGTCGCGGCCGTCCCAAACAACCTCATACATACCGGCGTTCAGCTCTCCATCAACCAGAGTACGAACATGCCGGCCCATGAGGTCGAAGATGTCCAGCCGAACCCGTCCCATTTCCGGCAGACCGAACGAGATGCGGGTTGACGGATTGAACGGATTCGGATAGTTCTGATCGAGCACATAATCATCGGGAATGAGACCACCACGCGAAACGATGCCGGTCACCTTTGCCGGAACCGCATCGGTTGAGGTCACATTACCGGCATCATCTTCGACCACGATACGGTAGTAATGTTTATCCGTGCCGTTCGGATCGAAGAATTCATTCTCCGTGGTCACACCGACCAGGGTCGCATTTTTCAGATCAAAATTCGGCTGGTTGCTACGGTAGATGCGCGTCGCTACCACGTCGGGGCTGTTCGGCGTTTCCCAGCTCATCCGAACGCCATTACCAACCAGCCGTACTTGCACGTTTTGCAAGACCGGAGCCAGGTTGTCCACGGAATAGCCGCTATCCGGTTCGGAGAAGATGACGAAGCTGTTCATCGCCAGATGGACTGAAACTCGGAAGTACGACCATCCCGGGTTATTGGCCGTTGAATCATAAAGCGTCGGCGCAACATACGAGTACAGCGGTAAATGGGCGCCGGGCACCGACACGATAAAATCCCAGAGATAGCGCTGGCCCTCAATCCGAAACGTGCTGCCAGGGCCGAGCTGTTTGGCCAGTTGATAGGCTTCATCAAAAGACTTCACCTTGTGTGCCTTTGCTTTGCCGAGGGGCGGAGCGCTGCCAGAGTCCGGAATGGCCGGGCCACGGCGCCACACGCCATATTCGACGCCGATGCCGATATCGCAATTCTGCCCGCCGCGTTCAACTTTGCTGCCACGCCAGACCACACGCACCTGCAAGCCCTGATCGTTCGGGATATCCTTCACCCGCACGACTTTCGGTGCGAATTCGGCCGGATTGTTCCAGGGGTCCGGGCAGGGACCGGGCCCAGGGCCAGGACCGCCGCTGTCAACTCTGACCAGGTTGAAATCGGCATAGCGTTCTCCCGGTTTTGCCAGGATTTGCCACACATCATTTTCAACCCAGTAACCATACGGGATGGTCTGGACATCCAGAATCACTTTCCAGGTCTGGAACGTGGAATTGACCGCCAGACTATAGTATCCCGAATCATTGGTCACGGCATGGGATACGTAAGGCGCCTGATCGGTTTCGGCATACAGGTGAATACACGAAGCCGGGTCCCGGTTCTCAATGGTGACGCGTCCATTGATCCAATTATCCACCGGCAACAAAACCAAATCCACTTTGACGGTGTCGTTCATGTTGACATTAGCGAACCAATCGTTTACGGGACGCAGATACATGCCAAACAAATTCGCCTTGATATCGAATTGATTGTTTCCCGGAAGGGCCGGCAACACCGCCACGCCGTTGACCGTCCGGCGGTACGTCATTGAGCCGGCAAATTCATTAAAGACGGCCACTTCAACTTCTGCGGTATCGCCCAGAGCATTTTTGATTGCGTCACCGAAGTAATCTTTCACACTGATTTTCACATAAGACGTGGTCGGCTTCATGTCCAGAGCCACATCCACGGTATCCGTAGTCAAATCGACCGGGAGTAGCGGAGGCGGAAAATAATTGTTGTAGTTCGCAAATATATCGACAACAAGCAGCATCCACCGCACGCCAACCAGAGCGGGCGGCACGCTGACCTGGAAGCTGCCGGTCGAATCCGTGATCGCACCGATCGGGAAAAAGCCATCATCATCGGGTTGATTGAAGAAGTTACAGTCGAACGGCATAGGATCATTCTGCAGAATCCGGTCAACCTGTTTCGCAAAATGCGATTTCACCGCGGCGAACCGGGCCGGAGGCGGAGTCATATTGCTGGTATCCGGAGGAACGTCTGTGGTATCGCCCGGCGGCGGTGGGGGATTCATTCCCGAGCTATCCGGAGGCGGAAAGTTCCCTGAACTATCCGGTGGCGGGAAATAGCCACTATCCGGTGGTGGCGGAAAGCCGTCACCGAGGCTGTCCGGCTGTGATGGCATATCCGGCACCAGCAGGACCAGCAGGTTGGCTGCATTGCTCGGCGTCGTCACTTTACCACGCACGATTTTGCTGCTGGGATCCGGTTTCAAGATCAGCACAACCTGATTGACGCTACTACCCTCGATGACCCGGATGAGATACGTTGCCGGGGCGATCATAAAGAAGTGGCTGAAGGTTCGCTCCCATACTCCATCGCCCGGGCCGGTTTCATCATCCGGACCGCCATCGGTTACCATCTCATCTTCAGAAAAGCTCTCAAACAGCAAGTAATCCGATGGCCCGACCATGAGGTCGCCGTCCAGATCCAACCAGACTTCGGCTTTCGCACTTGCTGAAGTGCCGAAGGTGTACTTCAGTTGGAATGGCGTACCGATGGTCAACGAATCGACGGTACTGCCATTAATCTGAAGGTACTGGGATTGTGCCGGCGCTGACATCCCTGCCACCATTAGCAGGCAAAGCGCAAGCACGCCTAAGCCCCTTTTGAAACGCATACACACCTCCTCGTTGTTATGCATTCGCAGGCATGGAATTATAGAAATCTAATTGGCTTTATCGGCATGTATGGTTTGCTGTTGAGTAGAGAAACAATTTTTTTATGGATGGAAAGGCGCTGTTAAAAAGGTGTCGGGAAAGCAAAAATTGCCCTGACGATGTGTGCAGGATTTTGTGGCAACAGCATTCGGGTAAGGATACAAGGACCGGGAACCGTCATTTGCGACGCCAGGCATGGTTTATCAAAATAAAAGAGGACACCGGAACCATCCACGGATAGGGCCCGCAGTTGGCTGGATTTTCATCCGGTGTCCTCGTACGGTTTCTGCTCATAAGAAACAAATCACGCGAAAAAACATGCGCCACAAAAGCAGTGTGGAATGAACCATCCCGGCGGCGACCCGATTCGATGGATCACCGCCACACTTCCCCCAACCGCGCCATCAACGCCGCATACATCTCAATCCCGTCCCATAAATTTTGAATGCGCAAATTTTCATTTTCCGCGTGCTGGTTGTTATCGTGGTTGACCATGGGCACAAGAATGACCTCCGAGCCCAGAACTTCCTGAAACAAGTACATCGGAATGCTGCCGCCGGTGGAAGGCAGGACAACGACCGGCTCCTTTCGCACCTCTTCCAGAATTTGAATGACCGCTTTCGAAACCGGTAAATCCAGCGAGGTTCGCGCCGGTGGATAGCCTTTTTCCCAACGCAGGTAAACCAGCTTCGGATATTTGCGGCGCGTTTCAAGGTCCGGCGCTTCATGCACAATGTGAAAACCGAGTTTGCGAATGTGCGCTTCCACACGCTCGCGGACTTTTTCGGGCGTCTGGTCGGGCACCAGTCTGAATCCCACGCTGGCTTTGGCCTCGGTTTGAATCGCATTGCGGGCTTTTTCTCCGACCTGCCCGGAAACCAATCCTTTGAAATTGACCGCCGGCAGCAGGATCAGTTCTTCTAACCGCCTGCCCTGTCCCTCGGTCCATGTAAGCGCCAATTCATTTTTGAGATGTTGTTCCAGATTGGGGGCCTTTTGGATGGCCTGTCTTTCAGTGTCGGTCAGAGGCCGTACGTCATCTATATATCCGTCGATGGTAACTTTGCCATCGATATCCCGCAGGCTGGCGAGCAAGTGCACGAGCTGGGAGATGGGATTCGGCGCCCAATTTCCGTAATGGCCGCTGTGCAGGGGACGGGCCGGGCCGTACGTCGTGACATCGACTCCGGTAATGCCTCTCGCCCCGAAATAAACCAATTTTTTGCCGGTTTGATGGACCGGACCGTCGCACAGCAACCACACGTCCGCCTGAAGGAGGTCCTTGTATTTTTCCAAAAATGCCCGCATGTGTGGAGAGCCGGCTTCTTCTTCCCCCTCAAAGAAAAATTTCAAGTTGACGGTGATGGGAATGCGATTGGCCTGTAATGCATCGAGAGCGGTCATAAGCGCAATCAGTGGGGATTTGTCATCACTGGCCGAACGCGCATAAATGCGCCAATCGCCCGGCACCGGTTCCGGCAAGCTATCGAAGGGAATTACTCTGCCGCCTTCGTGAGGCAGGCGATCTCGGAAAACGGGCTTCCAGGGATCGCTGGCCCACTGTACAGGATTCACCGGCTGCCCGTCATAGTGGACGTATAGCATGACCGTGCGCTTTGCCCCCGGAGCAGGCAATTCGCCATAGACGGCCGGTGGGCTGCCGGGGATGGTGAGCAGTCGGGCCTGGATGTTTCTCCGCTTCAGCATGTCCAGAATAAAATTCGCGTTTTTCCAGATATTGACGCTGTCGCTGGCGACATTGGGAATGCGAAGGAATTCAACAAGTTGCTGCAAAATCGCTTTTTCATGCTGCTGACGGTATTTCCGGACAGCATCCAGCCGAAACTGCGCCAGGAGCGCATCAGCATATAATACAGACGCAAAAACGGCGATGATTATGCCGGAAACCGCAAAGCGTCGTGCCATCTTCATACCCTCCGGTTTTGAACGTTCTCTATTAGCATAAAGGTTTTTCCCGGCTCTGGCAACTGTTTTCAACCCAATCAAATTCCCTGTCTATATCTATTTTTGATTTGTTGGTGTTTGCCGGGCTATTCGCTGGAATGAACGGGTTGTCTCCCCGCATGTGCCACAAGCATGTACCGCTTTTGCCTTCATTAACTGGAATCAAAGGATATTAGCTCAGGCATCTGCTTTTCGGAATACTTTCTATTGGAAAGAAGGCGCATTTTTTGTTATATTCCCCACAATTCCCGGGCGAAGGCATATCGCCCAATCCTTTTGTGAATTTGGCCGCCGAGATGCCCGGGGAGAGCATGCAGGTTTTTAAGCCATAGAGCGACCGGCTCGTCCGGAAAGAATATCAGAAAGGGAAGCGGAACGGATCATGCATCCACAAGGCATTCTCGAGACATGTATTTATGCTGAAGACCTGCAAGCCGCCGAAGCATTTTACCGCGATGTGATTGGTCTTGAATTTTTCAGCCGAAAGCCGGATCGCCACGTTTTTTTCCGATGCGGTGAGGCGATGTTTCTCATTTTCAATCCGCAAAAAACCCGCACCAGCGAAGACGCCATCCCGCCCCACGGCGCGATGGGGCCCGGGCATGTGGCTTTTACAATCCGGCTTGAGGATCTGGATCGATGGCGGCAGCATTTGCAAAACCACCACATTGAAATTGAAAGCGAAGTGCGCTGGCCGAACGGCGGGCATTCCATTTATTTTCGCGATCCGGCAGGCAACTCGGTGGAGCTTGCAACGGCGGATATCTGGAATGGCCATTAAAGCGAAAGGAGTGGTGTTGTGGAAAAAGCCAAAGGCGTTGTTTGGGATTTGAGCGATTTGTACCCGGAGGCCGATGAAGAACGCATCGAACGGGATATGCACCAGGCTCTCGAGCTGGCTAAAGATTTCCGCAATCAATATTACGGAAAAATCAATGCAAGCGATTGCGATACCGGGCGATTGAAATCCGCGCTCCGGGATTATGAAATGCTGCTGGAAAAAATTTACCGGCCGTACGTGATGGCCAGTCTGTTGTTTTCCGGAGACGGCCGGAACGACCGCTACAAAGCCCTGCTGGCCATGGCGCAGGATATCTACAGCCGCATTGAAAATGAAACGCTTTTTTTCGGCCTGGAAATTCAGCGCATGCCTGAACCTCAGGCGAACACCATTCTCTCCGATCCCCGTCTCGGCCATTATCGTCACTTTATTGAATCAGAGCGGCTGTTTACCCCCTACACGCTTTCCGAAAAAGAAGAACAGATTATCAACCGGAAAAACCTATCCGGCCGAACCGCTTTTGTCAATCTTTTCGATGAATTCACATCCTCTTTTTTGTGGGAGCTGGAAATCGACGGAGAGAAAAAAACCCTTACCGACAGCGAAATGCGCCAGCTTATGCGGCATCCGGACGCGGATTTGCGCTATCGCGTGAAAAAGGCGCATGACGGCAAATACGGCGAAAATGCCATCATTTTCACCAATATTTTCGGCAATATCATCAAAGATCACGCAACGGAGATGGAGCTGCGCGGGTATGAACATCCCATGCAGCCGTCGTATCTGCGCAACAAGGTGCCGGGTGACGTGGTGGAAACCATGATGCAGATTACGGCTGAGCATTATTCTTTGGCACAAAAATATTACGAGCTGAAAGCTCGCGTACTGGGAGTTGATAAACTCAAAGGAAGCGACCTGTATGCGCCGGTAGCCCGTTCCCAATGGACCATCCCATTCAATGAAGGTCGGGATCTGGTTTTGGAAAGTTTCAACAATTTCTCCCCGGAATTTGGGTCGCTCATTGAAAAGGCATTTACCGACCGCTGGATCGATGCTGAAGTCCGGCCCGGCAAACGCGGCGGCGCATTTTGTCACGGAGTAACGCCATCCGTACATCCGTATGTGCTGGTCAACTATGTGGATAACCTGGATAGCGTTTATACGCTGGCGCATGAACTTGGACATGCCCTGCACGATTTGCTGGCAGGTCAGCAACAAACTCTGCTCACCTATCACCCGCCACTGGTACTGGCGGAGACCGCTTCGGTTTTCGCCGAGATGCTTTTAACGCGCCGTTTACTGGACATGGAACTGGATCGGGAAACACGCATGCAAATTTTGGCCTCCAAGCTGGAAGACTTTTTCGGTACCATTTCCCGGCAAACCATGTACACCTTATTTGAACGGGATGCCCATCTGGAAGGGGCAAAACGCCGGCTGTCCGCGGATGAACTTTGCAAGCTCTGGGTCGAGCGGCGAACCGAAATGTATGGCAATGTGGTGGAGTTTCTGCCCGAAGAACGGTGGTTTTGGGCGGTTATTCCCCATTTTATCCATACCCGATTTTACTGCTATGCGTACACGTTCGGGGCTTTACTGGTGCTGGCGTTGTACCACCAGTACGAGCAGGAAGGCGCAGACTTTATCCCCAAATACAAACAACTCCTCGCCTCGGGTGATTCAGATTGGCCGGAAAGATTAGTCGCCAATGTGGGGCTGGATTTTCGGAAAGAATCGTTTTGGCGTGCCGGGTTTCAAGTGGTTGAATCACTATTGAACGAGTTTCAGGACACTGTCAAAGCGGCATGAAAAAAGGGAGCTCGAGCGTCTCCCTTACTGAGTGGCCATCAATCCCCTTTTTTGAACTGCTGAGCCCACTGCAAGAAAACTTCAGCGATGGAATCTTTATCCAGCTTGCTGGATTGAAGGGTTTGAATCTGTTTTTCAAATTCCTGTTTGAAATCCTGTACCAGGCTACGCAGTTCCTCGTTTTCCTGTTCCATTTCCATCATGTTGGTTTCGAGCTCTTCCTTCAATTCTTTATCCAAACGATCGATGCGTTCCTCCATGGCCGCCAGTCGTGATTCGGTCTTCCGGATAAGCTCTTTAACTCCCGATTCCATGCGGTTGATCTTCATTTCCCAGCGCTGCACCAGATCGCCAAGCAAGATATTGCGAATTTGAATGATGCCTTCTGCCGGATTGATACTGGCAGCTCCCTGAGAATTTGTCGAATTTTCCTGGTTGTCGGGAGTCGCCACCTGTGGTTTTTCATCCATGATCGTTTGCTCCCCGTTCTGTTTTTTAGCCATTATTGTGCCTCACGGCGACGCTATATTCATTGACTGGTTTGATAGTAGATATCAGGAAAACGTGTGGCTTCCATGCGAGGGAGTGGCGATGCAGCCCTTGCCGCTGGAATGAAATTTAGCAAAAACATGGTAGCGATCTTCCTGATCCGCTGCGAATGACGCTCCGCATTCGATTGCCTGACTCCCTTCGACAAACCCAAGATGCCGATAGGCGCACCTTGTTTTTTAAGTTAATACCGACGAATCCGTCCGGCGCGGAAAGATTTATGCTTTTTCAAAGCAGGGAAAACAATTTTAGGCGAAGCGACGAGGCAGCGACATTATAACGTCGGGGCTGCATCAATGGCAGTCTATGGGCCCCCCTGGTGTAACGTATCACAGCAATCACTCGAACATGATTTTTAGTCGTTCCAGCATATACAGCGCCTGCGATTTCAATGAAGGATGGGTTTCCGCCACTTTGCGGAGATGAGTCTCAGCGGCTTCTCGCTGCCCGAGCCGCAAATAGGCATTGGCGATATACCACAGCATCATCCCCTCTTCTTCTCCGGGAGCCAGCGCCCGGGCTTTTTGCAAATGGATCACGGCTTTTTCCGGCTGTTTTTCGAACAGGTATGCGAGTCCGAGCCACTTTTCAGCCTGAAACAGCTCGTCATCGGAAAGCCGGGCAAGTTTTGCCTCCAGCAGCTCAATGGCCTGCCGGAAACGCTCTGATTCAAATTGCCGGAAGGCTTCCACCAGTTCTCCACGGACCGGCGGGGTCTGTTGCAAAATCACTTCTTCCGGTTTCAGCGCAAACAGCAATTTCATTTTGGTTTCCGGCTGGTTGGCCCACCAGATAAACGGCAAAACCAGCAAAAACAAGCTGATAGAAATGACGGCAACCAGTTTCCAGTTGACGTGCGAAAAGAACCCCTGCCGCTCATACAGGCGGGATAGTAGCGCAATATCCCCTTCACTCCAGCCGGCTTTTCGGGCCGCCTTTTGCAGCTTTTTGAGCATGGCCTGACTTTCTTTGAGCTGGTGCCGACAATCGGGACATTTCTCCAGGTGCGCAGCGAAGGCTTCCTTTTCGCGCCGTTTCATGCCGCCCATCACATACCGTTCCACCAGCTCGTGACGGTTATCGTCGTTACAAACAAAATTTTTCGCCATAAGACCACGGCAATCGGTTTTTGAATTTCAATCGCGCTGAAGACATTTTTTATTCAGCCGGAACAACTGCATACGCCCGAATTCATTGCCAGTTTATTTGATGGAAACCGGATTCAATATCCGGGTTTCTCCATGTTTCAGCAGCCAGATCCGCTCTCGGTCAATTCCCAATGAGTCGGCCGCCGTCAGAAGAGCACGCGGAGGTTCATCCAGCGGTTCATCCGCCAGATCGAATGTTCCCCAATGCATGGGAACCATGATTTTTGCGCCGATATCCAGGAAAGCCTGAGCGGCTTCTTTCGGATCCACATGCACGGTTTTCATAAACCAGCGCGGCAGATAAGCGCCGATAGGAATGATCGCAACATCAATGGGGCCTAACCGCTCACCGATTTCTTTGAATCCCGGGAAATAGCCGGTATCGCCGGCGAAATAGACCCGCTGGCTTTGCCCCTGTATCACCCAGCCGCTCCACAAATCGCGGTTGGTGTCGTTTAAACTTCGTCCGGAAAAATGCTGCGACGGTACACAAACAAACATCAGGCCGTTTAACTCGAATGGCTGCCACCAATCCAATTCAACGATGTTTTCTGAACGAATCCCCCATTTTCTCAGCCACCGCTTCACGCCCAGCGGCACAAAGTATGTTGGACCGTTGCCGAGTTTGCGAATGGTGGCGCGATCAAGATGATCGTAATGGTTGTGCGAAATCACCACGGCATCGATCGGTGGCAGGCGGTCCAGAGGGGGATACGGCGGCACATAGCGTTTCGGGCCAGCCCACTGGACAGGCGAACAGCGTTTACTCCAGATGGGATCCGTTAAAATGGTTCGGCCGTCGATTTGCAGAATGGTCGTTGCATGCCCCACCCAGGTAACGGAGAAACTGCCGGAAGATCGGGTCAGAGCCGTCCCGTCATTTTCCACAATGTCAAACCGGTAGGATTTCGGTTTTTTCGGCGCCCGTCCTCGCAACCGATCCCATTGCCATTTGAAGAAAGCTCCAAATCCGTGGTGCTGACGATCTCCCCAGGGATTCCGAAAGCCTTCGCGTGTATGATGGGACTTATCCTGGATGGCCGGTTGAGCGACCAGGCTGCTCATAGCAAGAATAATTCCTAACCCCAAAACACCCATTTCTGTTTGGATCGTTCATCAGGTTAAATTGAAACATTGGCTTTCCGCAACCGAATCACGGTGATTTCGGGCGGCACTCCGATGCGCAGCGGCACGCCCACGGTGCCCAATCCGCGATTGACGTACAGGACCTGACCGTTGTGCCGGTAAAGCCCGGCGACATAAGGGGAAAGCACCCGCGCAAAACTGATCTGAGTATTGGGGATGCCGATTTGCCCTCCGTGGGTATGGCCGGACAGCGTCAGATGCATGCCGTATTTGCGACAGGCAGGCCAGAGCTGCGGCTGATGGCTTAGACAGATTTTAAAAACCTCTGCCGGCAATCCCCGGGTGGCCTGTTTGAGATTCGGGCCGCGGCCGTTGCCCCAACGCGGTGCCCAGCGGTCGTCCAGCCCCACAATCGCGATGCGCTCTCCCCCATCTTCGATCATCGCATGCGCATTGCGCAGCAGGGAGAGCCCGGCTTCGGCGAGTCCTTTTTCCACGGCCTGGACGTCTGCATAATAATCATGATTGCCCAGGACGGAAAAGGTGCCCAGAGGCGCATGTAAATCCCTGAGTGCCGCGACAAAATCCGGCACTTGATCCGGATGGGAATCGGCGAAATCGCCGGTCAGCACAAACAGGTCCGGCTTGAGGCTCTCGGCCATGTCGCGGATGCGTTGCAATTGCTCGCGCGGCATGAACGGTCCGGCGTGAAAATCCGAAAGCTGTACGATGAGCAATCCGTCAAAATTCGTCGGCAAATCGGGCAGAGCCACTTCGATACGCTCGATGATTGGCATGCCGCGCGCGATCGCTATGCCGCCGAAGGTGCCGAACGCCGCCATCCCGCTGAAACCGGCTACCGCCTTTTTCAAAAAGCGGCGGCGGTTGAGCTGATTTTGGAGCCGGTCCGGCCGGGAACGCGGGCGCAGGAGCGGCTTTGAGGCCGGCTTGCTCCGCCAGCGCACATAAAGCCGGTGCAATCCCTGAGCCGCATATAAATAAACCATGAAGGCCAGGCTCAAACTGAGGTATAATCCGCTATAGGCTTTCACCCAAAACGGCTGCTTGCCGAACCATCCGGCAAAGTAATATACAAAACTGACGGCAACCGGAATATTGGCCAGCAGCAATACGGCCAGCCAAAAGTGATGGGAACGCCGACGGGATGCATAGACTGAAATCGCCATCCGGTACAGCAGCGTTTGTATCAATGCGATGACCAGAACACCGATGATGCCGTAAGTATAATAAAGCCAGATCGAAATAGGGATTTTCACGCTGAATTCACCTTTTCCCTGTTGGAAATCAACTTGAAGTGGCTGTCAATATACAGAATTCCGACTCCAGAATCAATATCGTCCCTGTTTTTTTATCCGCCGGTTTTAAAAATGCTTGAATTTCATGGGAATGTTTTCTATGATACGGAGCATCGGGGCTGAATATACGCGAATCCCATCAATCATGAAACCATTCATTGTCGAGGAAATATGGCAGAAAGAACCGCCCGCGCCATTCTTTGTCCCAATTGCGGCAAACTGGTAAGCGCTAATGCGGAAGAATGCATTCATTGCGGCATGAAGCATCCGGGCCGCTGGCACAATGTCCCGTTGATGGAGAAACTGCTCGGCGGCAAGATTTCGTATGTTCGCGGGATCACGGTGGTATGCATCGCCTTATATGTGATTGCTCTAATGATCGATCCCACAGCAATCTTTCGGATACGCGGCATTTTTGACATTCTATCGCCCAGTGCAGTGGCTCTTTATCTTCTCGGTATGACCGGTTCCGTGGCGGCGGCGGAAGGAAAATGGTGGACTGTGATTACAGCCATTTATTTGCACGGCAGCCTGCTTCATATCGTTTTCAATCTGCTGTGGATCCGGCAATTGGGACCGGTGGTCGAAGAGCTTTTCGGGGCGTCGCGCTTTTTTCTCATCTTCACATTATCGGGAATTTTCGGATTTCTGGTCTCGAACGCCTTCGGGATTCGCTTCACGATCGGGGCTTCAGGCGCTGTGTTTGGATTGCTGGGCGCCGTGGTCTTTTACGGCCGCCACCGCGGCGGCGCATTCGGCACGCACATTTACCGGCAGACCATCCAATGGGTGGTGATTTTGTTTTTGCTCGGCTTCATGATGGATGTGGTCAACAATTTTGCCCACGCGGGCGGATTCATCGCCGGTTATTTATCCGCCATGCTGCTCAAATATCAGGAATTGCAGCCGGAAACGCTCTGGCACCGCCGCCTCGCGCTGCTCTCCCTCGCCCTCACCGGTTTTGCCTTTTTGATGGTGGTTTTGAGTTGGTTTGTGTCATTCTGAATCGGGTTTACCATCTCATTCCCCGGAACCTCCGAGGTGCCGGGGAATGTGCTGCTTCCACACCCATTTAAAAAGCCGGTGCCCGAGGACACCGGCTTTATCGCACTCGAGGTGAATCTCACCCCGATTCTTTTCTTTTTCCCGCCGGACTACAGATGTTCTAAAATGTACTGCGTCATCATATTGAATAGATGGATGCGCGTGTCGCGGCCGCCGATGCCGTGCAGCTTGCGCGGGTAGAGCATCAAATCGAACGGCTTGCGCGCGTTCTGCAGCGCATAGGCCAGTTGCAAGGTGTTGGACAAATGCACGTTGTCGTCTGCGGTGCCGTGCACGATGAGCAATCGCCCCTGCAACTGATCCACATACCGCAAACAGGAGCTGCGCTTGTAGCCTTCCGGATTCTTCTCCGGCGTCAGCATGTAGCGCTCGGTGTAAATCGTATCGTAATTGCGCCAGTCGGTCACCGGGGCCACGGAAATGCCGACTTTGAACAGCCCGCCGGCTTTCAGAAAGGTCAGCGCGGCCATGTAGCCGCCGTAGCTCCAGCCCCAGATGCCGATACGCGATGCGTCCACATACGGCTGCTGCGCCAGCCATTTCGCGCCGGCAATCTGATCCTGACTCTCGAGATCGCCGAGATTTTTGTATGTGGCCATCATAAACGCGTTGCCGCGCGCGCCGGTGCCGCGGTTATCCAGTCCGAAGATGATGTAGCCGCGCTGCGCCAGCAATTGATGCCACAGGAAGCGGCTGCCGCCCCACATGTTGCGCACGATCTGCGATCCCGGACCGGAATAGTTGTAAATCAGCACCGGGTACTTTTTGTTGGGATCGAAATCAGGTGGTTTGATCATGAAGGCATTCAGCGGTGTGCCGTCCGCGGCCGGCACCTGCAGAAATTCCGGCGGACGGATGGCATATTCCTTCAGCGCCGGCAGCTCATTGGCCTCGATGATGTCGATGCGCGCGCCGTTGATTTTACGCAGCGTCACCATGGTCGGCCGCATCACATCGGAGGAGTAGTCAATATAATATTGAAAATTGGGAGCCACGGACACCCGGTGCCATCCTGGTTTGCGGCTGATGCGCCAGCGCTTTTTGCCGTCGAATTTAACGCCGAACAGATGACGCTCCAGTGGACTCACCTCGGTGGAAATGTAATAAATGGTCTTGCGCTTCTCATCCACCCCGGCGATGGACACCGCATCCCATTCGCCGCGGGTGATCGGCCGCAGGTCGCCGGTTTGCAAATCGCCCATGTACAGGTGCTTCCAGCCGTCACGGCGCGACGACCAGATGAAGCGGCGGCCGTCTTTCAAAAACCGCCAGTCGTCGGTAATATCGATCCAGCCGTTGCTCATGCGTTCCTCGAATAGCACACGCGTGCGCCCGGTGGTCACATCGGCCAGCAGAAATTCGAGATGATTCTGATCACGGTTGAGGCGTAGAATGGCCAGTGTCTGCGGGCTTTTCGTCCATTTGATGCGCGGGATGTAGATGTCGTCGTTGTCGCCGAGATCCATCCAGGTGGTGGCGCCGCTTTCCACTTCCACCACACCGATTTGCACGATGGAGTTGGGATCGCCGGCTTTGGGATAGCGCATGGTTTCCACTTTGTTATGCGTGGGGATGTAATCCACAATGGGAAACTCCGGCACCCGGCTCTGGTCCAGCTTCCAGAAGGCGATGCGTTTGCCGTCCGGGCTCCAGAAAAAGCCGGTGCGGATGCCGAACTCTTCCTCGTACACCCAGTCGAACCGGCCGATCAGGATGGTTTCGCTGGCGTCGGTGGTGAGCTGCCTCTCCGATCCGCTGGCGATATCCAGTACGGTCAGGTTGCCGTTTTTCAAATAGGCCAGCTTTTTGCCGTCCGGCGAGAACTGCGGATCGCGCTCGCGTGCCTCGTCTTTGGTGAGCCGCTTGACCTCGCCGGTTTTGCTGTCGTACAGGTATAGATCATTGCCCGAAGGCAGCAAAATGTGCCGCTGATCCGGCGACCAGAAATAATTCCCGAGGGTAAACCGCTTTTCACGCCGTTCACCGGCCAACACATGGACCTTTTCGGAATCAATAAAAACATCGCGCTTGCGATTGCGCACATCGTAAATCCAGATAATGTGTTTGCCCGTCTCCGGATCACGCTGGTAATAGGTGAATTGCCGGCTGTTGGCCATCCACTGCAAACCGGAGATAGACCTGCCACGCAGGGCGGGGTTTTCGTAGATATCCTCGACGGTCAGTTGCTTTTGCGCAGTGGCGTCGAGATGGATTAATAAGACAGCACTTAGAGCAAGGCCAATCCAGAGGCGTTTCCGTATCACCTTCTCCTCCTTAAGTAATTTCCAGATCATTGGCTGTTGTTTTTTTCAATTGGGCGAAATGGTACTATACCGGTTGTCAGGCCGGCTTTCAGAAGCAGGCGCTTGTGTCTGAACAGCAGTCCGAAAGCCGGCAAAAACACGCATGGAGGTGCAGTCGTTTTCAGTTTGGAAAAAAAACGAAAAGTTCCCGGATTTTAAAAATTATGCAGCCATCCTTTATGTTTCATCCATAACGATCCGCAGCGCAAATGCACTTTCTGAACCGGCTTCATGACCAACCCGGTCCATGCGCGAGCCATGCTGAACCTGAAGTCAGCCTGCATTGGAAGCATCCGCCGTTGTTTCCCCGGCGCGAGCGGCTTTTTCTTGCTGGTCTTTCAAATCCGCTGCCTGAAGCAAACTGCGCAGCGCCAGGATTGTAAACAACAGAATCACCACGGCGCCGAGCATGCTGGCTTGCAATAACGTGCCACGCCGAATGATTTCGATGAAAATCAGCACGGCGATGATGATGCGCATTTCGGTGGGGCCAAGCTGGAATGCATCGATGCTGTATGAATCGGTGATTTTATAACGCAGCAGGGCGATCAGCATCAAACCACCGTATGCCAGCAGGAAAATAAACGGCAGCCAGCGGTAATCATCGAAATACACATAAAACCCCATCACCACCAGAAACATGGAAAGCCAGTCCACCACGATATCGAGACAGAAGCCATACCATTTGCGCGGGATGTTGCGGTAGTAGGCCAGCCGGCCGTCCAGCGAATCGCCGAACCAGTTGACGGCCAAACCGATGATGCTGATCAGCAAGGCGATGCGCAGGTAATGGCCCAGCCAGAAGCCGCCAAACACCATTAGCGACCCCAGCACGCCGATCGCCGTCAGGCGGTTGGGCGTGATCCAGGGAGGCATGCGTTCGCAAAGAGAAAGGATCAAACGGGACTCGTAATGTTTTAAAAAATTGCTTCGTTCTCGGTCTGAAAAAACCTTTTCTCGCATGAGCTGTCCGGATTTAATCGTTGAAAATCACATTTTTTTTAAATATATAAAAATGAGCGGCTAAGGCAAAGAAAGAATTTCCTGAATATGCATGAAATATGATGAAATCGAAACTTTCGACCGATTTTATTAAATTTTTGGGAACCGGTGGTGCGCGCTTTGTGGTGACTGAGCAACTGCGCGCCAGCGGCGGCGTCTGGTTGTCTCTGGACGGCGTGAATCTGTGGCTCGATCCCGGTCCCGGTGCACTGGTGCGGGCGCTGAACAGCCGGCCCAAACTCGACCCGAAAACCCTGGATGCCGTTCTTCTCAGCCACCGTCATATTGATCACTGCAACGATGTGAACATAGTCATCGAAGCGATGACCAGCGGCGGCTTTCAGAAACGCGGTACCGTGTTTGTACCTCTGGATTGCATCGGCGAAGATCCGGTGGTTTTCAGCTACGTGCGCGATTACGCACAGGAGCTGCAAATCCTGCAGGCCGGCGGCCGCTACCGTGTGCAACATATCGAATTCGAGACCCCGCTGCGGCACCAGCATCCGGACGAAACTTACGGTTTCAATTTTTTCTGGAAGGGCCATAAAATTTCATGGGTCATCGATACCTTGTTTTTCGATGCATTGCTGGAACATTACAATGGGGAGCTTTTGGTATTGCATTGCGTGCGCTTGAAACAACGCAGGGAAAAGCCGGTTTTACACTTGTGTTTGGATGATGTGCGCCGATTTTTATCCGCACTGCAACCGCGCATGACGGTGCTCACCCATTTCGGACGAACCATGCTTCAGGCCAGACCCTGGGAGCTGGCCGAATCGCTGAGCCAGGAATTTGGTCTCCCGGTGCGCGCCGCCACAGACGGCTGGTGCCTGAATTTACACGATATCTTCCCTGAAGAGCGATCGAATCGGGACGAAACATAGAAAAAAGCCATTTCGCTGCAGGCGGCGATAGCTCAGAAGTGCCCAATCCCACATTCACAACCGGCAGATGCGGTCGCGGTGAGAATCGGCGGTTTGGCGCGGTCCCTCATACGATAGGCCATGCACAGCCGGTTGAGGTGGTTTGCGATCACGTTGCAGGGCTTCAACGCCGCCGGTAAAACCGAGGTACAGGAGCAAATCCATGTCTGAAAAAATCCATGTTGCGTTGATCATGGGCGGGAAATCCGCTGAGCATGAAGTTTCATTGCAATCGGCAAAGAATGTGTATGAAGCGCTGGACAAAGACAAGTACCACATTATCCTGATCGGGATTGATCACCTCGGTGCGTGGCATTGGCTGGAAGAGGGCGACTTTTTGAATCATCCGGACGATCCCAAACGCATTTCGCTGAAAATCAGTGACCGCCGCATCGTTATTTCGCCGAACCATCCCGAGGAACCTTTCCGGGAAGAGGCAACCGGACGTTCGATCGGACGGGTCGATGTGGTGTTCCCGGTGCTGCACGGCCCGTTGGGCGAAGACGGCACCATTCAAGGGATGTTCAAAATCCTCGATCTTCCCTTTGTAGGCGCCGGGGTATTGGGCTCAGCGGTCGGCATGGATAAAGATGTCATGAAACGCCTGCTGCGGGATGCCGCATTGCCGGTTGGCGACTTTGTCGTTGTTACCCAAAAACAAACCGTCGCTTTCGAAGCCGTCCGGGAGCGGCTGGGCTTGCCTCTCTTCATCAAACCCGCCAATTTGGGCTCCTCCGTCGGTATTCACAAAGTGCACCATCGTCAAGAGTTTGAAGCCGCCCTTCGAGATGCATTTCAATATGACAACAAAATCATCCTGGAAGCATTCATCCCCGGTCGTGAAATTGAATGCAGCGTGCTGGGGAACGAATCACCGATAGCCTCGCTTCCCGGAGAAGTGATTCCCCGCCACGAGTTTTATTCTTATGAAGCCAAATATATCGATGCCCGGGGCGCCGACCTAAAAATCCCGGCCGATCTGCCGGAGGCAATCGTGCAGCAGGTTCAGGACCTGGCGATCCGTGCTTTCCGCACGCTTTGCTGCGAAGGAATGGCACGCGTGGATTTTTTCCTGCAAGAGGATCACCGGTTATACATCAACGAAATCAATACCATCCCCGGCTTTACCCGCATCAGCATGTATCCCAAACTGTGGGAGGTGAGCGGTCTTCCCTACTCCAGCCTTATCGATCGTTTGATTGAACTGGCCCTGGAGCGACACGAACGGGAGCGCCGGCTGAGTTCACAAATGAAATTTTAACGCAAAATCAATTACAAAAATTTCATTTCCCGGGAGGCCGGATTGTCCCATCCGGTACGCAGAGACCGCTTTTTGAACCAGCTCGTACACCGGGAAGCGGATTGAGGACCGATTCAAAGCAAAATCGCTTTTTGCCGGGCATACAAACCATCATGGCACAACATTTGTTAAGATGATATCAGTTTCGCCATCAGGGGCTTGCACGCTTTTTCACAAGGGCTGATCCGGCGCATCGGCGCCGCTCGTGCCGGGTGCTGTTTAGCCATTAGACAGGGCACGGGCTTCAAGCTAACCCATCCATTTCTCAAGCATGCCGTGGACGGGAAGCGATGACCGGAGACAGCTCTCACAACGCAAAAGGCATCAGGAGGAGCCCGGTGCACTCCTTCCGTTATATCATCCGGCATTTTGTTTGATAGTGAGCCTCTCCCCGTCTGCAGCTGTATGGAGCGAAACGTGCGAATGTGTAACCATTTCAATTGCGCTATTATCGTTTGCGGCTTCATTTTGCTTTTCAGTGCTCAAGGTAGCCGTGCGCAGTTCCCTCAGCAGCGCTTTCGTTGGGTCAGCCCGCCGGTCGAAATGCCGCGGTTGCAACAGCGGATTTTTTACAGCCAAATCGCACAAACCAGGATGAGTTATCACATTTTTTTACCCGATGCTTACGACCGTCATCCTGAGCAGCGTTTTCCAGTCATATACTGGCTGCATGGAAGTGGTCCGCGTCCGACCTCCGGAATTCCGTACATCGTGAAATGGTTCCGTGATGCCATGCAGGATGGTCACATACCGCCGGCGCTGATCGTATTTCCCTATGGCCCCCGGTCCATGTGGTGTGATTCAAAAGACGGACGCATTCCCATCGAATCGGTGTTGATCCATGAGCTGATTCCCGATGTGGATGCCACGTTTCGCACCCGCCCGCAACGCGAGAGCCGGCTGATCGAAGGGTTCAGTATGGGAGGATATGGAGCTCTGCGACTGGGCTTTAAATATCCACATCTATTCGGCGCCATTTCCAGTCTTTCTGGAGGGCCGTTGCAGCCGGTTTTTACTTTCTCGGTCCGTGCCGGAGACCGCATGCGCCGCCGGGTGTTGCAACGTATTTACGGCGGCGACATGGCGTATTTCAGAGCCCAGAGCCCCTGGCGACTTGCCGAACAAAACGCCGATGCCATCCGAGGTCGCATTCATATTCGGCTGGTCATCGGGGATCAGGATGCCATGATCTTCGTAACACGACAATTTGTAGCCCATCTGCAGGAACTTGGTATCCCTCACCGTTTTATCGTGCTTCCGGATGTCGGGCACCATCCGATGGCGGTTCTGAAAGCGCTTGGTTCGCAAAACTGGGAATTTTATCGGCAGGTCTTTTCAAGCGGAAACGATGCTCAAAAGTCCGATTCCGGACGTTGACGGGCTCAGTCAGGTACGGGCGCAGCGAGAAAGCGTCCATTTTGGCGGAAATAAAGCATAAAAATTGATCCATAAAAAAACAGCGAGAGTTCGATGAAAGGAACGCCTACCTCCGGCAATCTCACGTTTGCCGCCTCTGCAGAATGGAAACCGCGCCCGTTTCCTTCGGCGCAAAACTGGGGCCGCGCCCAGGCGCAACATCTGTTTATGCGCGCTGCATTCGGCGCTTCACAAATGGAGTTGAAGAATATTCTCCAGGTCAAAATTCCCCGACAGCAATTGGTGGAACTCCTGCTGAAGGATCAGCCGTTTCCCCCACCGCCGGGCGATTGGATCAACGAGCCCTACATCACCCGCGGCCTGACCCGTGAGCAACGCCGGGAACTGCAACGGAAAAACCGTGAACGCATGCGGGATTTGATTCTCTGGTGGTTGACCCTGATGGCAAGGACCCCGCTCAATTTACGGGAGAAAATGGTGCTTTTCTGGCACGGTCATTTTGTGGTGGAAGCCAGTGTTGTAAAATTAGCCCAATTCATGTACCGTTACCTGCACATGCTGCGTCGCAATGCGCTGGGGAATTTTCGAACTTTTTTGAAAGAAATGTGGCGCGATCCGGCCATGCTTCTCTATCTCAACGGCCACCAAAATCACAAATTAAAACCCAACGAGAATTTTGCCCGTGAACTGATGGAACTGTTTACCATGGGCGTGGATACGCTGTACACTGAGCAAGATATTAAAGAAGCGGCGCGCGCTTTTACCGGCTGGAGAGTCAGCGGCGAAACATTATCCAGTTATTTTGTCCCCAACCGACACGACGACGGCACCAAAACCTTTCTCGGCAGACAGGGCAATTTCAACGGCGACGACATTGTGGATATTATTCTGGAACAGCCGGTCACCGCCGAATTCATCTGCCGCAAATTGTACCGTTTTTTCGTGTCTCCGGAAGTGAACGAGGAACATGTGCGGGAACTGGCGGAAATTTTTCGGATCAATGATTACGAGATCAAGCCCGTGCTGCGCCATCTGTTCAATGCGGATTATTTTTACGATCCCGGCACCATCGGCGCCATCATTAAAAGCCCGATTCAACTGGTAATCAGTCTGTTACGGCAGTTGATCCCCCAAAATGTCGATCCGCTGTACATTTACTCGGCCGCCAAATCGTTGGGACAAACCCTCCTGGATCCCCCCAATGT
This sequence comes from Candidatus Zhuqueibacterota bacterium, assembly GCA_015491485.1. GTDB lineage: Bacteria > Zhuqueibacterota > Zhuqueibacteria > Zhuqueibacterales > Geothermadaptataceae > Hydrothermovivens. The sequence goes on along the minus strand of WFVT01000290.1, from coordinate 15,010 downwards.
CGCCGGTTGGCCCGGTCAGCGAGCGTGGATCAGTCCCATTACCCTGGCCTCGCGGGCGTATTTCGGCGAAGCCGCACTTCTTGGCGGTCGCATCGATCGCAGCAATTTCAACCGGCGTCAAAAGCCCATTCAAATCGATGTGATGGCATTCGCCCGCTCGTTCGATACAGACCATCCGAGGGAACTGCTCAACCGTTGGCTTGAACATTTATTGCCACTGGAACCCGCACCGGTGACCAAAGATTTTCTCCTTAGCGTATTGCTGGAAGGTTCGGCGGAAAATGACTGGTCGCTGGATTATATCGGGGTGGAGACCCGGATACAAAATTGTCTCGCAGAAATTCTGAAACTGCCCGAATATCAACTCATGTAACTATCATTCAAGGAGATGCTATGCGACGGCGCGAATTTATCCAATGTCTGCTGCCGCTGGCAGGCATGCCGCTGGTTTTTCCCATGTGGAGCGTGGCCAATGCTCTGGGACAGTCACGGCTGCGCAAATTTGCTTCGGTGCCCGATGACGGACGCGTGCTGGTGCTGGTGCAATTGGCCGGCGGCAATGACGGCCTCAATACCATCGTTCCCTATGGATACGATGAATACTACAACGCCCGGCCGCAACTGGCCATCCCCAAACCGGATATCATCGACATTAACGGCGAAATCGGTTTTCACCCTTCGCTTTTGAATATGAAAAAGCTTCTCGACAATGATCGCCTGGCGATCGTTCAGGGCGTCGGCTATCCGAATCCCAACCGCTCGCATTTTAAATCCACCGATATCTGGCTCACGGCTTCCGACTCCGATCAGATACAGGAAACCGGTTGGCTTGGCCGCTATTTTGATCAGGTATGTCCTCCAGAAGAGGATTCCGGAACCGGGGCGACCTGTGTGTCCAGCGGTCCTCCGGCGATTCAAATCGGCCTGACGTCATCCCTGGCCCTGCTGGGCAAAAATCCGCGCGGCATTGCCCTGCGCGATCCTCTGGCGTTCTACAACCTTGTATCGAAGCAAAGCGATTCCCACGGCAGTGATCCATCGCCGGTGCCGCAAACCACCGCCGAACGCGAATTGGCGTTTTTGCGTGAAACCGCTTCGGCGGCCTTCAGCTATGCCGACGAAATCAAAAATGCATCGGAGCTGGGGAAGAATACCGTGGAATATCCACAAACTTCGCTGGCGGAACAGCTTGCCATCGTGGCGCGGCTCATTGCCGGAGGGCTTTCGACGCGCATTTATGTGGTGTCGATCAAGGGGTTCGATACACATGCCAACCAACTGGGCACCCATGCCAGCCTGCTGCAGCAGGTGGCTGATGCTATCTGGGCATTTCAGCAGGATCTCGATAATCTGGGGCTCAGCGACCGGGTCATTGGCATGTGTTTTTCAGAGTTCGGTCGCCGGGTGTATGAAAATGCCAGTTCCGGCACGGATCATGGGACCGCGGCGCCCATGCTCTTGTTCGGCAAGCCCATCAAAGGCGGCATCTACGGGCCGCATCCCAGCTTAAGCGACCTGGATCGCGGTGATTTAAGGTTTGTCTATGATTTTCGGCAGTTGTATGCCACGCTTCTTGAGCACTGGCTGGCCTATAATTCGGTGGATGTTTTGGGAACCGCTTACTCGACGCTCCCGCTGATCGACGCCAAGATCACCGGTGCCTCCGGCCGGAACATCATCCCGGACCGGATTTATCTGGCGCAAAATTATCCGAATCCGTTCAATCCTGCGACGACCATCGAATACGGGCTGCCGACGCCGGCCGAGGTGGAAATCTCGGTGTACAGCATTCTCGGTCGGCGCATCAAGACCCTCTTCAAAGGGCATCAATCGGCGGGAGTTCACCGCATGCAATGGCGGCCCAACGGCCTTCCCAGCGGCACTTATCTGATCCAACTGCGCGCAGGCAACGCCAAGTGGGTTCGCAAGGCCCGGTATGTGAAATAGAAAAAATTCAGTGCAGGGGGGTGAGCCGATCCTTGCCAAAACAAGCAGGTATTTAATAAAGATGGCCTTCTGCGGCTTTTCTCGGCTTCCGCCGCACGGTCTCTACAGTATCGGAGGCGATTGAGTAAACGGCACATGCAGAGGTTTAGCGTCTGAGGGACTATTCAACAAACTATTACCCTACCCCCAACCAGTGACATGGAACGTTACGCGCTGCATCCAGTAAAATAGGGAAAATGCAACGGAACATAATATACCTGCTCGAAAAATGATACTCCTGTTCTTTTATTTAGCCCTGGCCCTCTGTGTCTCCTTCTTATGCTCCATTGTTGAAGCGGTGATTCTTTCGGTGTCAGAACCTTTCATCAAAATGAAAGAAGCGGAAGGAAAAGCGTCTGTAAAATATCTCAAGAATTTGAAGCATAATATTGACCGGCCGCTCTCAGCCATCCTCAGCATCAACACTGTCGCGCATACCATCGGGGCGGCGGGCGTCGGCGCACAAGCCGTTGCCGTGTTCGGTGAAGCCTATTTTGGGGTTATTTCCGCCATCCTGACTCTTTGCATCCTGTTTTTTTCCGAAATCATCCCCAAAACCATAGGCGCGATCTACTGGAGAAAATTGGCCTTACCCACCGCTTTCATTATCATGGGAATGATTTATATCTCCTATCCACTGGTCCTCATCTCTGAATTGATAACGAAAATTATCTCCAAAAACAAGAAATCGCAAAGAGTGACCCGAGAAGAAGTTATTGCACTGGCTCATTTAGGGACCAAAGATGGCGTTTTAAAAGAAACGGAAAGCAAAATCATCAATAATTTGATCAACCTTCATACACTGAAGGTTCGCGATATCATGACGCCCCGTACCGTTGTGGTTTCTGCGCCTGAGGAGACTTCATTGGATGCTTTCGTTAAAAACGAAGAGTATCTGCAATACTCCCGCATTCCTGTTTATTCAGGCAATATCGACAACGTAACCGGCTACGTGCTTAAATCCGATGTTCTGGAACAGTTGGCAAAAAATAGAAGCAGCCAGAAACTTAAAGATTTAAAACGGCCCCTGACCATCTTTTTTGAGCATGCGTCTGTCCCTAAACTCTTCGAAGAGTTGATTTTGAAAAGGGAGCATATCGCCCTGGTCATCGATGAATACGGCGGAATGCAGGGGCTGGTGACGATGGAAGATATTATCGAAGCCATCCTCGGATTCGAAATCGTGGATGAAAAAGATACGGTCATCGACATGCAGGAATTGGCAAAGAAAAAATGGCAGAGCCGAAAGAAAAAATCCAACTCATGATCCACGCCAAACTTGCGCGGAAGCGGACACCCGTAAAACAGCCTCATCGGCGCGAAAAACGGCAAACATCCCGAGAATTAAAAAATGACTTGACATTTTAAGATTGTTTTTAGAAATTATTATCCCAGCTAAAAATTTCCCCCACCTTGACAAGGGAAGCATCGGCCGATGCTTCCCTTTTTGTCTTAATTATGGGATGTTTATGCCATCGCTGAAAACGGCCAGGCGGCTACGCTTTGTGTTATTGGTTGGACTTGTTGCATTGCCGCTTTCCACCTACTTCCCTATCCCGGCATCAAAATTCGCGTTTCAGGAAATACAGTCCGTGCGAATTGTGGATCGCAACGGCGTGCTGCTGCGCGAGTTGTTATCCCCGCGTCAGGGATATGGCCATTGGACTTCGTTAGAAGATGTTTCCCCGGCTTTCATTAAAGCGATTTTGGCCGCCGAGGATCACCAATTTTTCCTGCACAATGGTTTCCGCCTGCGCGCTCTGGCGCGAGCGCTGTGGCAAAACTGGCGAGCGGGCCGAATCATTTCCGGCGGCTCCACCATTACCCAACAACTGGTTCGACAGCTTTATCCCATCCGCCCGGGCGTGCCGGGCAAGCTGAAAGAAATATGGCTGGCGATGCGGCTGGAACACACGCTTTCGAAAACCGCTATTCTGGAACATTATATCAACCGGATTCCATTCGGCAATCTAAATTTCGGCATCGAAGCGGCAGCACGATTCTATTTCAACCGCCCGCCGGCGCACCTGTCTCTGGCGCAGGCAAGCTTTTTAGCGGCACTGCCGCAGGCGCCCGGGCGCCTCAATCCACTGAAAAATAGGCAAGCCGCGCTGCAGCGGCAGCGGCGCATCCTGCTTACCCTGCGCCGTCTCGGATGGATCGACTCGCTGACCTATGCCGAGGCGATGACCATGCCTGTGCAGCTGGCCGTATCAAGACAGACGCTACAGGCGCCGCACGTTGTGCTGTATATTGCGCAAAAAATCTCTTCAATGTCTCCGCAAACCGGCATCCCCCAACGCCTATCCCTCACAATCGACGGCTATCTGCAGCGAGATATCGAACGCATCCTTCAACAAGAGCTGAAAGCGCTCAAATCATGGGGAGCGCATAATGCCTCCGCAGTGGTAATAGACAATCGCACGGGCGAAATTCTCGCATGGGTGGGATCGTCGGACTTTTTCGATCAGAAGCACCACGGACAAATCGATGGTGTACGCATGTTGCGGCAACCGGGCTCTACCTTAAAGCCGTTCATTTATTTGTTGGCATTAAAAAACGGCTATACCGCCGCGTCGCTGCTTCCGGATGTCCGTCTGGATGCCGGAACCCCCGGAGGATTTTACTTGCCGCGAAATTACGATCATCAGTATCACGGGCCTGTCCGACTGCGTCAGGCCCTGGCCAATTCCTACAACATCCCGGCGGTTTACCTGGCGCAACAATTCGGCGTCAATGAACTGCTTTATTCTTTGCGCCAGGCCGGCTTTCAATCGCTTAACCAGAATGCATCGTATTACGGCCCGGGATTGGTGCTCGGAAACGGTGAAGTCCGCTTGCTGGAGCTGACTCGCGCCTATGCCGGATTGGCCCGAGGCGGCCGTCTGCCACCATTACGCTTATCAAATGAGGCGTTTCCGGTGCTGCCGGAACCGTACCGTCATCCTGCGCGCTTTGCGGCGGAATCCCATGCGGCCGTCATTTCGCATATATTGTCCGATGCACAGGCGCGCGTTCCCGCCTTCGGTGAGGACAATGCCTTACGGCTGCCATTCGAATGCGCGGCAAAAACCGGTACGACCAAAAATTACCGGGATAGCTGGACGGTTGGATTTACAGCCGATTACAGCGTTGGCGTGTGGGTGGGCAATTTCAATGGCAAAGACATGCGCGGCATTACCGGGATGAAAGGCGCTGCACCGATCTTCCGCGATATCATGCTACTTCTACACCGGCGCCGTCCGCCCCGCAATTTGCCTTTGCCGGAATCGATCACCGAAAGGCGTATTTGTGCTTTGAGCGGGCAAACGCCCCGGCCATTTTGTCCCTCGGTAAAATCAGAAATCTTTGTCGAAGGAACAGACCCACAAACGGCGTGCCGAATTCACCGCCTTCTTCCTCATCCGCAAACAGGCGAGCTGTTTCTGGCGGCAGTCTATCCTCCGCAATACCAACATTGGGCACAATCGCAAGGGCTACCGCAGCCTTTGTTTATCCGAAAATGGCAGCCCACGACGGCACCGGATGTCCCCTTAGCAGATCACAGCGTGACTGACCTGCGGATCCGCTTCCCCAATAACGGAGATATTTTCAAAATGGATCCCACCCTGCCGCGGCAGTTTCAGCAAATTCAATTTCAGGCCGTCGCCTCTTCTTCGGTTCAGCAGGTAGTATGGCGGCTCAACGGCCGCATCATCGCACGAACCGCACGACCGTTTGCCATTTTTTGGCCGTTGAACCCCGGGCAGTATGAGTTACAGCTTCAGGCGGGGTCCGCGCGATCCCCCCGGATCCGATTCCGGGTCCTGCCGTGATTCTCTGGCCTATTCCGGCAGTCCTCCTGCCATGGCCACAGCGATTCTATCCGGGTGGATGAAATGTTGAATTGCTTCTCTCACCTGCTCGTTGGAGGCGTCCTGTATCATCTGTGCATATTGGTCCATATATTCAACGCCGAGTCCCTCGGTGATCACCCGAAGCAGTTGATTTGCCAGCGCGCCGGAATGCAGGCCATTCACCACTTTAAATTTTCCAATCAGGGTTTGCCGCGCGCTGTCAATCTCTTTTTCGGTGGGGCCTTCGTTCCGGTACTCCTGCAACAGTTTCCGCACCGCATCAAGCGCCTTTTGGAGGTCCGGAGGCGAGACCGCCATATAAATTCCCCAATATCCGTCCGCGAGGTTCGATGTGCTGATAAACGAATAAATCGAATAACTGAGTCCCAGGGTATCGCGAACGGTGAGGCCAAGCCGTGAACTCAGGGGGGAATCGCCCAGAATGTGGTTGGCGATCAAGAACGGCACATAGTCCGGATCACTCAGCCGGGGCACGCCGGTCTGGCCAAAATAGACATCGATATTCGGCTTATCCTGCATCCTGAATGGACGTTCGACCGCCCGATTGAGCGCGGTTCGCGGGATTTCCGGAGCGTCCAATCCCCCCGCCCAATCGGCGAACAGCTTTTGAGTTTGCTGAATAATGAGATCTTCAGGCAGATCGCCGACCAGCGCCATGCGCAACGTGGCGCCGCCGTAAACCTCGTTGTAAAATTGTCTGATATCATGGAGCTCCAGTTGATGGATGATCTCGATCTGCTGTTCGAACGCCGGTTCCCAGTACGGATGATCTGTGGGAAACAGGGCCTGCATGAGCAGGTTGTAGGCGCGGAAATGGGGAGTATCCGATTTTTTCTGCAAATTCGCCAGCCACTGCTTTTTAACCTGCTGAAATTCATCCTCATCAAACGCAGGCTCGCGCAGAATTTCACTCAGCAATGCAAGCACATTTTCGGTGTGCTCACGCAAAAACCGCCCCCGGACATGCAAATGAAACGCACCGCTGCTGAAAGACAGTTCGGCGCCCATCTGTTCCAGCGCTTCAGCCAATTCAAATTGATTGCGTCGCTGCGTTCCATGGTCCAGCAAGTCGGCGGTTATTCTGGCCACAATACGGCGTTCCGGCGGCAGAAATACCTCGCCGGCTTTCAGCGCTGCCCGTATGGAAATCACTTTTTCGACGGCGGTTTTCAATAGATAAATTTCTGTCCCGTTCTCCAGTTTGGTCGTCCTGACCCGATCCGCAAAGCGAAGCTGATCACCACCGCCTGCCAGGGCTGCAGGGACGGACATCGAGGGATGCCCGGAAAAGCCATACCCGGCCGGTCCCGGAACAGACAGTGCCGGCTGAGAAGCGGCTGGAGCCGCATCGTCTTTGATCGGAATGAAGTACCCCACCACTCGCTGATCCTCGACAAAATATTTCTGCGCCACCGCCTGTATATCTTCCCGCCGAACCGCTTTGAGCCGGTCCAGATAGGTCACATAAAATTCCCAGTTTGCCGAGGCGATGGCTTCGTTCAAGCGGCTGGCATAGGCGTAAGAGCCGTCCCGGTCATAGGCGATGTCCGCGGTAAGCTGGTTTCGCGCAATTTCGAATTCTTTTTCACTGACTCCGTTTTCCTGGATATCTTTATAATGCCCCAGGATGATTTCCTCAACCTTTTCGTGTGAGGTATCTGCGGTCAGCGTCACCTGGGTGATCATCAAAGAAGGGTCGCGCAATTGATAAACATGCGTATATTGCGTCAAAGCCAGGTTTTGGTGGACAAGATCACGGTAAAACCGGCTGCTTTTTCCAATACTCAGAACCGCGGCAAGTAAATCCAGAGCCGGGATATCGGGATGCAGCGCTTCCGGGGTTTTATGCGCCACGGCCACGATTCCCAGTTGTCCCGTGCGCCGCAATTTAAAGCGCACCTCTCCCTGCTGAGGCGGTTCGGTGGTATAAATTTCAGGGATGGGATGCGGGGAACGTGGAATGGGCCCAAAATACTGTTCAATGAGGCGAAAAACTTCGCTATCATCGAAATGGCCGATAACGCTGACGGTGGCATTATTCGGCCAGTAAAATGTATTGTAAAACTCACGAAGCCGCTCGGTGGATACGCCTTCGATATCCGAACGCCAACCGATGGTGGAATGGTGATATGGATGAGCAAGGTACGCATGCGCGAAAACGCGGTCGTGCAAAACATTCTCGGGGCGATTCTCGGCAATATCAAACTCGTTTCGCACCACTGTCATTTCACTCTGATGATCCTCCTCCCGGATCATGCTGTTTCGCATGCGATCCGCTTCGATTTTAACCGCTAATTCAAGCTGATCGGTCGGCAGAATTTCATAATAGTTGGTGCGGTCAAACCAGGTGGTGGCGTTAAAGAACGCACCGACTTTCTGCAACTCGGCGGCAATTTGGGTGCCTTTTTCACGATTAAAATTCGGCGTTCCCTTAAACATCATATGCTCCAGCAGATGCGTGGCGCCGGTATGCCCGGTGGCTTCGTTTCGGCTCCCCACCCGGTATGTCACCATGAACGTGACCACCGGAGCCGTATCATCCCGGCGCAGCAGCACCGTCAGATCATTTTTCAAATAGCGATATTCGCGGATCCCTCCTAATTCTTTAATGAACTTAAAGCCCTCCGGCACTTTATGCTTCTCCGATAACGGCATAGCCGCACTCCTGCGTTTAGAATGTATCATTGCCATTTATTTCCAACGGATTCAGAAAAAGATAGTATTTACGGAAGGTCGGTCTTCCGTTTTTAGTGAATTCGGGGAACATGCAGAATATAATATTTAAATTGGAAAAATCTACAGGAAAAACAAGAGGCAGCCGGTTGGACTGAGAAAGGAAAAACACTTTATGCCTATCTTGAATCCGAATAAGCCGTGGTGCAGATACAATCCGCAAATTACGTTTTCATGTTGGACTTGACGTGTTTTTCATAACAATCGGGACAAATGCTGTGGCTGAATGAAGCATCGGTGTGCTCACCAAGAAAGGATTCCACCTGTTGCCAGTAATTCTGATCGTTCCGTATTCTTTTGCAATAGGAACAGATCGGCAAAAGTCCTTTAAGTTCTTTGACTTCCGACAGGGTTTTCTCAAGTTCGCGGATTCGCCGATTGAGATTTTCCTGCAGCCGAACCACCCGGATGCCTACATTCAATCGGGCGCGCAATTCCCCTTGATTAAACGGTTTGGTAATATAATCGTCCGCTCCGGCGGTAAGCCCGGCAATGATGTCATCTTCTTTATCGCGTGCGGTTAAAAGAATGATGTAGATGGAATCTTTTCCCATCCCGCGTATGCGTTCGCATACGGTCAGACCGTCCAGCCTGGGCATCATCCAGTCAAGCACCGCCAGCTTTGGAGCATCGTTTGAGCTGAGAATTTCGAGAGCGTCCTGGCCGTTTTCGACTAAAACAACCTCATGTCCCCATTTTTTCAAATTGGCACTCAGGATCTCCTGTGAAATTTTGGAGTCATCTGCAATTAGTATCCGCATCCCGTCTTCTCCCCGAAATGCCTGCCTATGCCAAACAACACTCCTTCGTCACGTGAACCACCAAACCTTTTTTTGGCTTTTCTGAAATATCGGTTATTTTTAAGAAAACTAAAAATGTTCCGGCCGGATTCGCTTGATTCCAACGGCATCAATGTTTATGTTTCAACCGGCTTCATCGGTAAGAAGGGCGGTTTTATTAAAAAGGGCGCAACGTTCAGGGAAGCTTCGCGTCTATGGCTTAAAGCATGCAAACCAGGCCCGAGCCCCATCATCGCGCTTATGAAGGAGGGATGGGTTAAGGCTTTTATCACGCCCATGAATGACGCCCGGAAATGGTTCTTTTTTGACAACCGCTGTACCTGATTAAAGGAGGACCTCTATGCATCTGGATTTTTACAGGAAGCTGCTCAGGAGCGTTGTCTTTTTGTGTTTTATTTTCTATGGCATCGGGTTGAGCTCGCATGCCGTTTCCCAGACTTTGCAATTGGATGTAGCCACCATTATGCGTGATCCGAAATGGATCGGCTCTTTCCCCAATCGCCCTTTTTGGTCAGAGGACGGAAAATGGATTTATTTTTACTGGAATCCTGAAAATGCCGATGCTGATTCGCTTTACCGGATGTCTTTAAAATCGTTGCGGGCGGAAAAAGTCCCTTTGCCGGAAACTCGAAACATTCCACCTGCCGGCGGCGTGTATTCCCGCGATTATCGTTATAAGCTTTTCGAACGTGACGGTGATATCTTTTTATATGACGTGAAACGAAAGCGCTTGCAGCAGATCACCCGCACGGCTGAACGGGAATCCAATCCCACATTTTCATTGGATGAAAACGCTGTGATTTTTCAGCGCGGCTGGAATCTGTTCCGCTGGGATCGGAAAAGTGGTCAGATTACTCAGTTGGTGGAATTCAAAAAAGGGAAAAAACCCGATCCGGAGCCGAAACCGAAAACTGAGCAGGAAAAATTTTTGAGACAGGAAGAGCTGTCGCTGTTTCAGGTATTGAAAAAACGCAAAGAACGTCGGGATCGTCGCAGAAAAGCCCGTGAGCAAATTAAAAACGGGCCGCCCACCATTTATGTAGGCAAGGCTTCGGTGCAAATCCCTCGACTTTCGCCGGACGGAAAATACATTACCTTGCGGCTGTTTGAGCGGAATCCGAATGCCAAAAGAACGCTGGTCCCCAATTATGTCACCGAAAGCGGTTTCACAGAAACCATTCCGGCGCGTACCAAGGTCGGCGCCCCTCAGGGCACCAGCAAATTTGCATTCGTGGATCTTGAACGCGATACCCTGATCATCATAAAACCGGACTCACTTCCAGGGATTTTTGAAGTTCCGCCCTACACGGTGCCTCCTAAAAAGCAAAACGCTAAAAAGAAAAAATCGGCGGATAAACCCAAGCCGAGACCGGTCACGTTTCACGGGCCTTACTGGAGTCCGGATGGTCGGCGCGCCTTTGTGGTCGTTACCTCGGATGACAACAAAGACCGCTGGTTGGCTCTGCTTCATTTGCCCTCTGGGCAATTGGAACCTTTTGAACACCAACATGATGAAGCCTGGATCGGAGGACCGAATATCATTGGCTGGGGCCGACCGGGACAGGTCGGCTGGATGCCGGACAACCGCCGAATCTGGTTTTGCAGTGAAGAAACCGGTTACAGCCACCTTTATGTTTATGATGTGATCACCCGAAAGAAAACGGCTATGACGCAGGGCGAGTTTGAAATTTACAACCCGTTTTTATCGCGAAACAAAAAGTACTGGTATTTTCATGCCAATAAAGAACATCCCGGCGAGAGACACTTTTACCGGATGCCGGCCAATGGCGGCAACATGGTCAAGCTGACCAGCCTTCCCGGCCGCAACGATGTGGTACTCTCGCCCGATGAAAAAAACCTTTTGATTCGCCGATCGTTTTCCAATCAACCGCCGGAACTGTATTTGCAAAAAAATGCACCGGGCGCCCGTGCCCGTCAACTCACGGAATCCACGACTGAAGAGTGGCGCAGCTACCAATGGCGCATCCCGGAAATTGTGCGCATCCCGGCACGCGATGGAGCTAAACCCTATGCCCGGCTGTACCGGCCTGAGACGCCCAACGGAGCAGCGGTGATTTTTGTGCATGGCGCCGGGTATTTGCAAAATGCCCACAAATGGTGGTCCAGTTATTTCCGTGAATACATGTTCCACAATCTCCTGGCCGACCGCGGCTATTATGTGCTCGATATCGATTATCGCGGCAGCGCCGGCTATGGTCGGGACTGGCGAACCGCAATTTACCGCCACATGGGCGGCAAGGATCTCGATGACCAGATTGACGGGGCTCGCTGGCTGGTCAAAGAATTCGGCGTCGATCCCAAACGCATCGGAATTTACGGCGGCTCCTATGGCGGATTCATCACGTTAATGGCTATGTTCACCCAACCCGATGTGTTTGCGTGTGGCGCCGCCTTGCGGCCGGTTACCGATTGGGCGCATTACAATCATCCATATACTTCGAATATTTTAAACATTCCTCAGGCGGATACACTTGCCTTCCGGCGCAGCAGCCCGATTTATCATGCGGAAGGTTTGAAGGGCAGATTGTTGATCTGTCACGGTATGATCGATACCAACGTTCACTTTCAAGACGTGGTCCGGCTGGTACAGCGGTTGATCGAATTGGGCAAAGAAAATTGGGAGCTTGCCGTATATCCCCTCGAAGGCCATGGGTTCCGCGAACCCAGCTCATGGACGGACGAATACCGCCGCATTTTGAAATTGTTTGAAGAAACCTTGAGATAATCTTGGAGGAATACCAATATTTTGTCCCCGCTGCACGCGGTCTGGAATCGTTAGCCGCTGGCGAGCTTAAAAGCATCGGAGCACGGGATGTTCAGGTGCAAACCGGAGGCGTCGCTTTTCGCGGGCCGCTGGAAACGGGATACCGTGCGAATTTATGGCTGCGCACCGGCGTTCGCGTTTTGTTGTTGCTGCGAGAATTCCATCTTTCAAATGCGGATGACCTGTACCATCAGGCGCTGGACATTCCCTGGGAAACCTGGTTTGATCTGAACAAAACGTTTGCCGTGCATGCCAATGTGCGGGATTCCGTTTTGCGCCACTCGCATTACGTGGCGCTCAAGGTCAAGGACGCCGTTGCCGACCGGTTTCGCCGGGTATGCAAACAGCGGCCCAACGTGAATACCGCTTCTCCGGACATCAGCATCAATGTTTATTTGAAAGCCAACTGGGGGCAACTATATTTGGATATGTCCGGCGAATCGCTGCACCGGCGCGGTTACCGGAGCGAAAAAGGAGCTGCTCCTCTGAACGAAGCACTTGCCGCCGGAATGCTGATGCTTGCCGGATACACGGGAAAACAACCTCTGATCGATCCCATGTGCGGCAGCGGCACATTACCGATCGAAGCGGCGCTGATCGCACGGCAGATCGCGCCAGGACTGCTGCGTTCCAATTTTGCCTTTCAGCACTGGCGAAATTTTGATGGTCGATTGTGGCAATCCATCACAGAGGAAGCGCGCCGGCGTCAGCTTTCCGCCGCGCCGGCGCCGATTTTGGGCTCCGATATTGACCATCAGGTTCTGGAAGCTGCCCGCGCCAATGCGGAGCGGGCCGGAGTGCTTCAGGATATTCAGTTCGAAAAACATGCATTTCATGAAATACGACCGGTGGGGGCTCGTGGCATTCTCATCTGCAACCCTCCTTATGGCGAGCGTCTTGGCTCTCAAGCCTCTCTGGCGGATTTATATAAAACGATAGGAAGCGTGCTTAAACGGCGCTTCAAAGGTTACACGGCTTACATCTTCACCGGCAGTCGCCAATTGGCGCGGCACATCGGGCTTAAACCGACGCGGCGGTTTGTCTTGTACAACGGTCCTATCGAATGCCGTTATTTGCGGTTTACCCTTTAACAAGGAACTCCCGGCGCATAGAGTCGTTTTCAAATTGAAATAGAAATAGTTTCATTAAACAGCTTGGAGGTCCGATGACACTGGTATTTCAAGACAGACAGCCTCTGGAAAGGTGGGTTAGTTATCTGGTCTGGCTGGGGATTTGGGCCTATGTGATGCTGGCAATTGCGGCAATTCTATGGTTGCACCCCCCTATTCTCATTCTGGTGGCAGCCTTTGTCAGTTTTCTCGCACTTGTTTTTGCGGCTTATAACTTTCGCAGCTTAAGTATTCACATTAAAAATGACGGCATATCTTTTGGCTTCGGTGTCTTTCGGAAACATATCCGATGGGATGAAATCGAAAGCATCTCGGTGCAACCTTACCTGTTTTCCCGTTTTCTCGGCTGGGGGATCGTATTGGATTTGCGTGGGACGATCGGCTTCATCGCCAGGCGCAGCCTCGGCGTGGAATTGAAATTAAAAAATGGGCGCAAATATTTCTTTAGCACATGGCATCCGTATGAATTAGCCGATTTAATTCACTCCCATCTGCGTCATCCTCAAAACCGAAAAACGGCGTAGGCATTCTTACTTCAAACTGCGGCCGCTCCAAACCATTCCGCCTGACACGGCGAATTATCCCGAAGCAGCCCCTCAGCGCGCCCAGCGCCGCATATGCGTCTTGCGCCCACCTTCAGACCGTGAACGATAGAACAGCCAGGCCACCATGCCGATAAAAAGCAAAACCACAACGACCGTAGTCAGCGGATAAGGATAGGCGAACGAAACGTCTTCATAGGGACTTCCGGCAGAGTGTATTTCAGCATTATTCCCGGAGGCAAAAGCAGCCGAAGGCGCTTCCGCGGCATAGTGCTGTTGAAGCGGAAGAACGTTTTGATGGTGGGCTAAGGCAGTATTGGCTTGCAAGACGAGAAACAGGAGCAGCCCTAAAGCAGTGATAAGCCACAAAGAACGACGCAAATGGTTCAGGCAACTACTTCGCGGTAAAGATGAATCAGAATCCATCTTTAAGTCCCGAGTTGATTCAACTTGCCCTTTTAACTTCCCTCAAAGAGGGCTTTGCCACTCTCTAAGGGTTTCGACTTATTATAATCAACTCCTTACCGCTTTGCAAGCAAAATTTTGCGAATAGAATTTTCCAGTTTATTTAATACAGTTAAGCCCGCAACCGCTGAAAACCGGGCCATCGGTTGATGACACCGCAGGGATTTTTGTCAATCCTCCGCCAACTGCACGACTTTGAGAATATCCATGAGCCGCCGGATTTTCAGGCAGGGAATTTCCTTGCCAACGTCAAACGGATCCAGAATAACTGGAATCATGCCGGCATGCAACGCGCCCTGCCCGTCCACCTGCCAGTGGTCGCCGATGTACACGCACGCTTCCGGAACCACCCCCAGCATTTGGGCCGCCATGAAGAAAATCCGCGCATCCGGTTTTTCAATGCCGACTTCCGTTGAATCGAGAATGCATTTGAAATAATGATCGAGTTCGAAGTCCTCCAGCAATTGCCGAACGGTACCATCAGCGTTGGAAATCACGCCAAGCTTAAAGCCTTGCTCCCGCAGCCTGACCAGGACATCAGGGAGACTCGGTTCGAGGGTGTCCCACAATTGCCTTTGTTCGTGGCGCCGATGAATGGCATCATAAATTTCGGGCAGATATCGTGATTCTACGCCGGCTGAAATATACCATTCCGTAATCCATTTTTTATAGGGATTGATGGGATTCTCCCGGTAAGCTTTCTCTTTACAGC
>WFVT01000289.1 GCA_015491485.1 Candidatus Zhuqueibacterota bacterium | reverse complement strand
GTAGATGGATTTCCGCTGGCAGGGTTTCAAATCCCTGCCAGCGTTAGTTATTCCGCAGATTGCTGGTGATTGCCAGAGAGAGTGGGTTGTTTTAACTCTGCCAGCGGTTTGGAACGCTGGCAGAGTATTGGCTTTACGCTGGCAGAGTGGACGTTTTTTCTCTCAGAATTTAATGCCGATCGAAAACCGCTGCACGCTGTTCAACAGGCCAAAGCTGGCGTAAGAATAATCCAGCTTTAGAAGTGTGGTGCTGCCCCAGAGGCGATAATGAATCCCACCCCCGAGGGTCAGCCCTTGTTCCGTATCCACGCGGAAAAGCGTTGTATAGCCGGCGCGCAGAAAAAACGTTTCGTTGAATGCCATTTCCACGCCGCCATTGACGCTTTCGCTGTTATCATTGGGATGCAATGCATCCAGGCCGAAACTCATACGCATGTTTTCGGTCCTGTACAAATCCCCGGAAATGCCCACCCGGAAAATCAACGGCATGGGAAACGATTCGGTTTCCAGAAGCGCATTCACAAATTCCACATTTCCCTGATTGATGGGATCGGGATCGTAGCTGAACCGCAGGTCACGGCCGTCCATACGCATGTTGCTGCCGTAGTTGATAATGCTGGCGCCCAACCGGATGCCCTTGAACGGCGTGATGAACAGCGCGCCGATATCCGCAGCAACGCCGTTGGCACTGGAATGCCAGATACTTTGTCGCACATAGCGGACGCTGCCGCCGATGGCAAAATGATCGGTCAGTTGCCGTGCAAACGACAGGGAAATGGCCAGATCATTGGCGCTGAACAATTCGCCGGTGCCTTCCGGCTGCTGAACCGTGCGCACCATGTCATCCGGAGAAGTGAGCGAGGTAATGCTGGCCCCCAACACTCCCAATCCCGGAATTTCAAACGCAAAAGCAAAATAATTGAAGTCCATATCGGCCAGCCAGGGACTGTGCAGGAATGTGGCTTCCATGCCGGTAATATAACTCAAACCGGCAGGGTTCCAGTGCATGGATGCCAGATCACCGGCAACCGCTGTGAAAGCGCCGCCCATTGCCGTGGCTCGCGCATCCGTCCCTATTTTCAAGAATTGCGCCGCGGTCGTGCCGGTTTTGGTGATGGTTTGGGTATTGTCAATCTGGGCGTGCACCAGCGGCGCCGACAGGGCCATCAAGCCTATGATGAAGAACCAGCGTTTCATATCGCTTAAAACCTCCAATTGCTTGGCAACGGTTTGCAATTTTCGATTATTTTATGACGGCAAAACGCCCCACCTTTTCACCGATGCCCGGCGCTTCCACGTGGTAAATATACACACCGTAGGCGATCGGGAAATTGTCTTTGGTGGTCAGGTCCCAGAAAGCTTTGCCGTCATCCATGGTGGAGCGGTGCTCAATCACGTCCACCAATTCGCCGGTAACCGTGTAAATGCGGATGGTACATTCCCGCGGCAGATGGTTGAAATACAGCCGCCGTTGTCCACGATCGCGGGGACGCTGCAAATCCAGCGGTTCGATGATGTTGGTGACGACGTAAGGATTCGGCACCACCGTAATCCGGTCCAGCTCGTTCTTGGCTTTTTGCGTATCGATTTTGGACGCCACCGTGGTGAATGTGTACACATCTTCTGCGGTAAACGGCCGGGTCGTAGCGATAAAAAACACATCCCCGTCTGTCGGCATCACGGTATCGCCGGCGGCGGGATACAGAAACGTGAATTCCCAGGTGCCGCGCAGCCCTTCATCCCCCTGCAGGATGATGACGCGTTCGCCCGGCGTCCACAGGCTGTCCCGGGTGGCGCGGTTTTCCAGCACCACGATGCGTTGCCGTTTGGGCACCCGTCCTTTGGTCACATCCCATACCTGAAAATTGGTTTTGATATAACCATATCCGGGCCGGGCGCTGCTGTCCACCAGTTGCGACGAGAATCGGACTTCATAATCAGCCGGATATTTGTACCGGGCCAGATTATTGAACGGTTTGACAATCCCTTTCAGAGTGCTTTTGCTGGTCGGGCTCCACCTGGTTCGGGAAGTATCCAGTTCCAGCGGGAAATTTTTGACGTAAAATTCCATGCCGTCGAAGATGGGATTGCCTTCCTCAAAGTTGAGCCGCTGGCTGTCTTTAATGGGAAAATAGGTGTAACTGACACGGTAAGTCTGTTCATTTTGCAATGCTCCGTTTGGAAGCGCGCGGACCTGGCCCGTTTCCGCCAGCAACTCATAATCGACGCCGGCAGTGTAGGTGGTCGCCCCGTCCGGGCTTTGCAAGCGGAACGTTTCGGCATTGATATTTTTGTGCGGAAGTCTCACAAACTGGTCGATTTTGGCGACAAAATCGGTCTCCACGGGTTTGGTGTCTTCAACCGAATACCGCAGCGGATTTTCCGCAAAAGTAATGCGGAACGTGTTGTTGTCTTCCACGCGGCGTGGATCGAGGATGTTGATGCGGAATTCACCCGTGGCGACACCCGATTCATGAACCACCCCGCTGGGTTCTCCGGCATCCACCAAATGGGCCGGGACGTAACCCGCAGCCGGAGCCCGGGGGATCACCCGAACGGTATTGACATCCAGGATGATTTCTCCGGTTTCGGGGTTCACGGTTATGGTTTTGGAGGTCTCGGAAGGGGGAATCTTCAAATCCACGTCTCCGTGATCGTACGCCACCACGGCGTAATAATAGGTTTGCCCGTTGATCACGTTGTTGGAATCCACAAAAGAGTGGCGCAGACCGGTGTTGTTGCCGAGATTATATGCCACTCCCCGTCCCGGAAACACCACCTCGCTCAGTCCCTGATATTCATTGATAAGATCAAACCGCGCCACGGCTCCGGTGACGGTTTTCAGGGGTTCGAACAGAAATCGGGTACCGTTGGCGTCGGTGATGATCTGACGGTCCAGGAATTGGGGATCAGTGCTTCGATAGATCACATAGCCTTCAAAATCATTTTTGCCGGAAATGGGATCGATGGAGAATTCAGCGACATTGTCCCAGTACAACGTCACCTTGCGATCGCCGGGAACGGCAACCACATTGGGTTTTTCCGGTGGTTTTGCAAATTGATAGTTGATCTCGTAAATTTGCTGTGCCGTGGTGGCGTTGAGGATCAGGTCGTCCAGGTCCTGCCCGAGAATGAGAGATACCGAGAAACGCCGGGCGGCCTGAGAGGGCAGCGTAATCGTACCGGACCCATAGAGAAAGATGTAATCACCGGCCTGGGTGGAGTTGGCGGAATCGAACACTCCAGGCACCAGATAGTTGCGGTAAATGTAATCGTCGTTGGCGATCCGGTTTTGGCCGGTAAATGGCGGCGCTGCAAAACTGGTCAAACCGATCATGTCCGCTTCATCGAGGTCGGTCCATTCGAAATTGGGCTCGCCGGGTTTACGAATGTCGAACGGGTCTCCGGCGGTCGGCACGCCGTCATTCTCGCCTTCGTCCCCGGTATTGGGTACGCCATCCACGCCCACGTCGTCTTTTTCCGGATCCCAATCGCCATCGTCATCGATGCCGTTGGAGCGGCTCTCATCCACCAGACCGTCACCGTCGTTATCGATGCCGTCCAGCGGGTTCCCCGGGCTCTCGAGAAATTTGAAGCCGAAATAACCCGGCGGCCGACCGGCGACATCGCTGCGGCCGTCTTCATCCCAGGCGTACACCATATTCAAATCCCGGTCAAAAAACGAGAGATCATCCGGCCAGTTGCGTGGCCCTCCGATGTGCGGATCGCCCCACATGCCGAAAATGACCTCATGCAGGTCTTTGTCACTCTTATTCGTAACTTTGTAAATCAGGAAAATGATGTCTTCAGCCAGCGGATTCGCCCATTGATAGTAGCGGCACTCCACTTCAAGGCCCAATCCGCGCCGTGTCGAATCGTTAATGAAGGGATAGTATTCGAATTCCCGATTGCGGCGGTCATCCATCACAAAAAAGGCTTCCATATCGGCATTGGTCGCACCCTGGCGCAGGGCTCCGGGCCAGACATACTGCTTTAAGTTGGGATTGTACCAGCCTTCGGGCCAGCTATCCGGTTTGCCGTCACCGTCTCGGTCGATGTCATTGGAGGTGGGGATGCGGTCGCTTTCCGGATCCGCATACGGCACGCCTTCATCGCTGTAGGCCAGCGGCTCCCAGCCCCAGAATTCCTTGCCATCGGGGGAAACCTCTCCGCCGAGTGAGATCAGGCCGTCGCTGATGACCCGCGCCGCCCAGACGGTATCACCGTCGGCGGTGACAATGGGATTGCCGTTCTCATCGGTCTTGATATAAGCGTCGATGTGGCTGCGCGGGGGCACCGGCACTTCGGCGCAAATGAACGGTGCAAATTCATAGCCGTAGCCGAGTCCTTCCCAGACGATATCGGTGACAACATTTCCCGGACTGGAAATCGAGCCGTAGTTCCAAATTTCGGTGGTAATTTTGTTGCCGTTCATAATCGTCTTTTGCCGGCGCAAAATCTGCGGATCCCGTTCCTGAGCCGATTTGAACAGCAGGTTGGCGATCTGCTCGCGCCAGCGGTAATAATCCTGGTAATCCTTTTGGCTCCACTCTTTGCGCGGGCCGTTCAGGTACCATTGCAGGGAGCCGCGCTTGATCTTTTGTGTCATCGCCGGGGATGCCAGCAGAGCCAGCAGGATGGCGGCAAAGGAAAGCTGTGTCATGCGTTTGAGAGTGCCCTTCCAGCTCATAGAACAACCTCTACCTTCGAGTTTCATGTTAATCCTTTTTCTTCGAACGTGACATTAAAATTCCAACGAGAAGCCCAATTGAACCGAGCGGGGCGGCGTATAGTAATGCGGCCGGGTCATGTATTCTTTCCAGGTGTGAATCCCGGGCTGACCGTAGCGCCGCTTGAATTCTTCGGTTTCTTGCTGGCTGCGATACAGGAAAGTATAACCGGCGCGCCCGGTATCATTGAAAACAAAGCGTTCGTTGCGGGTGTCAAACAGGTTGAAAATCTGGGCAAACAGTACCACGGTGGTCCGCCCAAGGTAGAAATTTTTGTAGATCCGCACATCCACATTTTTTTGCCAGGGTTTACGTGCGCTGTTGGTTTTCGGCACATAGTTGGCGTTGGGGATATCCGGCGTGTAAGGCCAACCACTGGCGATGCGGCCGATAAAGCTGATACCCCAGTTGCGCGGGACGCTGAAAGTAACCGTGGTATTCAAAACATGCCGCTGGTCCCAGCTCAGCGGTACGATGATTTTTTCCTCTTCGTATCCGGCAAGTGCGTTAAAGAAAAACGCGCCGGTACGCACGTCATTGCCCTCGGCGATCTGAAACGTATAATCGATCCAGGCGGAAAGGTGGGTTTGCGGATCGTAACGCTTGGTAAGGTTGAGAGTAAAACCCCGCACCTGACCATAGTCTTTGTTGAGATAAACGCTGTACTGCGAAGGGCCGAATTTTTGCGATTCATATTTGATGGTTTGCAGCGCCAGCAGGTCGCGAATGTCTTTGAAAAAGACGTTGACCTCCAGGGCCAGCACATCGGTTAGTTGCTGCTGCAGGCCGAACTCATAACTGACGGTCTTTTCCGGTTTCAAATTGGCATATCCCACCGTGGGGCTCTGCCCGGCGCCAAACAGTTGTGACTGGTACAGCCGGCGCAGCGTGGGCATCTGATAAAAATGGCCGTAAGAGAAATGGAGGATGCCCCGGTCGGTAATCGGAAACGCCACACCAAGACGCGGCGATACCCGGTGTTTTGCCGGCGCTTTAGCGGTTTCCCCTTCGGGATTAAGAAAATCGACAAAATATTCGGCATTGGGATTGAAATAGTCATACCGTACGCCGGCGTTGATGATGAAGTTGTTGTATTCAATCTTGTCCTGGAGGTATGCGCTGAAAAAGGTCGCATCTTTGTCGTAATAGGTATGGCTCGGCGACTGGTTTTCCGGCAGGACGGTTGGCTCCCGGTATTGCTGGTTGTCATACAGAATGACAAAGTTCCGTTCCCGCAGGTTATCCTGCCGGAAGCTGATTCCGGTTTTGACTTCGTGGCGTTTGTTGACCTGAATGGTGTAATCCAATTTACCACCGATGGAGGTCGATTTGCGGTAGGTGTGTCCCATTTGAGTACCGCCGAAGACAAACGTAGCCGAGGTGGGCGTTCCTACCACCCGGGTGGTCGGCACGTAACGGGGATCTTTAGGGTCTTCATAAACATACCGTTTGAAATCCGTGGTCTGGTAGAACACGTTGGCTTCGTAAAAACTGTTGGTAAAGGCGTGGTTTAACTTGACGGAATAGTTGGAGTTGTTGTCCATATAATTGTAGGTGCCGTCGGGATTGTATTTATAAGCATGCACATAATTTTTCCAGCGCGTGCGGTCGTGCATCAGTTGGGTGGAGAGCTTCATGGTCTGGGTCAATTTCAGCGTGAATTTGCCCAGTAAATTTAAATCTTTGCGCCAGTTCATGGGTACAAAGGCATTATCGCCGTTGAGTTCGATGTACCATTCTGAAGTGCGGAAGTTCGCGGAATCGCCGGGGAGATGCTCGCGCTGGCCATAAAGATAGCCTTCATTATCCTGATAGCGTCCGCTGATATTGAAGGTCAGCCGGTCCGAACCGAACAGGGGGATGGGGCCGTTGAGGGTGCCCTCCAGAACATAGTGGGCAAAGGGATCGATGTCATCGATATTCATGAAGATGTCGGTATCGTTGGAAATGTAATCGCCCGTATAAGCCGAAAGGCTGCCGCTGAGCTTGTCGCCGCCTTCTTTGATCTGGATGTTGACGATGCCGCTCATGGCGTTGCCGTATTCTGCATTGAACGCACCACTGACCACGCGCATCTCTTCCAGCGCTTTGTTGCTGACGTTGATGGCCAATCCGTTGGTGAAAAAGGGATTGGTGACTGCGATCCCGTCGATGTAATAGGCGATTTCATTGGCGCGGCCGCCGCGGATGTGGATTTCTCCGCTGGGCCCTGTGTTGACGCCGGCCTGGGTGGTCATCACTTCCGTAAAGGTTAAAACAGGCAGGGCTTCGATTTCTTCGGAAGTGGTGATTTTCTGTGAAGCGGTCAGGTCTTTTTGAACCATGGGCCGTTCCGCCACGACCACCACCTCTTCACCGGCAATGATCTCCGGCTGCAGCTCAAAATCCTGGCGGGTGGTCCGGTCGATGCTGACCCGAAGATTTTGAACTTCCACCGTGGAGTAGCCGATAAACGAGGCTCGCAGCGTATAAGTGCCCGGCGGTACATTGAGGATGACATATTCCCCATTGGCATCGGTGGCGCTTCCCAGGCTGGTGCCCACAATGAATACGTTGACGCCCGGAAGCGGTTCTCCGGTTTGTTTGTCTGTCACTCGACCGGCGATTTTACCGGTCACACCGGCCAACACGGGGGCGGCAGACACAATCAGAGCCCAAAAAGCGAAAACCAATTTGTGCCGAAGAGCCATTCCTGATGACCTCCAATCGCGTTATGAGTTTGTAGTTTGAAAAATCGGGAGCCCGTGGAGCCAATCGCCCCTGTCCGACTGCGTTGCGTGCATTCGGAGTCCAGCGCCCTGCTTTTTCCGAGTGGGAAAACCGGTGGATATGCCACGTCCTGGCAGCATGAGGGAAGAAAAACGAACAATGGTTGATAACTTCAATGAATTTGCGATAATATAATGCTTTGGGAATAAAATGAAAGCAAAAAATAACCACATTAATTGATTTTTTCAAAAAATTATTTTGGCGGTATCCGTTGTCTCCCCTGTTCTGGATATCCGGGGAAAATGGTCCGTGAATGCAATAAAAAAGCCAGCCGCTCCTCAGGGCGGCTGGCTTCATAAAACGGTAAACCGGGACCGTACGGATTATTTCAGCAGCATCATCCGTTTGGTCTTTTTGTATTTGCCGAATTCCAGCGAGTAAATATAGGTGCCGCTGGCTACCCGGACACCGGCTTCGTTGGTACCATCCCAGATCACCCGGTGACGTCCGGCTTTCTGGAATTCATCGTTCACCAGGGTTTTAACCACCTGTCCCATCATATTGTAAATGCGCACCGTAACGCGCTTGTCAATCGGCAGCGCGTACTCGATGGTGGTGGAGGGGTTAAACGGGTTGGGATAGTTTTGCTCGAGAATATAATCTTCCGGCGTCACGAAAGTGATTTCTTCCGGCTCATAAATGCCGGTCGGTTGGCCGGTGTATTCGAAGCGCATGGCGAACCAACTCTTGGGATTGGCGATCTTGGTGACCGTCGTATCCCAGGTGCTGGTTTGCTCATTCCACTTATACGTCGTCGTGGTGATGCTGTCCTGATTGCCCTGGAAGCTGGCGATGATTTCGTATTGGCCGTCGCCATCGAAATCGATCGGGTTGCGGTTCCAGTGCGCCTGGACTTTCGAGGCAAAAGCGCCGGTGTTTTTATAGGTGGTGGTCACCACGCCGGCAGAGTCGCGCACAACGATGTCACGCAGCACGTCAGGCTCACCGGTATAAATCACCTGCGCCTGATACTGCATGGGGTCACGCGGATTGTTGCCCATCAGTTCCACACTGACGATGGTGCGCGGATAGGTCGAACCAATGAAAATGTTGGGACGACCGTTCTGGTCCACGTCGAAAATACTGGCGTAGAACTGACCGGCTCCCGGGAAGATATTGACGACGTGCGTGCTGTCGATGGACAGTACATCGTCACCGGATTCGTAGTCGATGACCCAAAGATCGCCCGTATGGAAGTTCGGGAAGTAAGCCTCATCGTCACCGTCGCCGTTCACGTCGGCGGCATCACCGCCAAACAGCGAGACGTGATCCAGCGGACGGGTCGCGGCAAAGTTCCGTGTGGGCGAGGCGGGATCCGGTGCGACGTACTGATCGGGTCCCAGCACATCAATGTTAAAGAAGTTGAAATAGTTCCAGGTATGATTGACGATTTCATACGTTCCATCGCCGTCAAGATCCGCCGGCAGGGCATGGTAAGGAGACCCACCGCCATACTGACCGCGATCGACGAAGAACTCCACGTTCCAGGTTTCGAAACCGCCGCCCCCGGCGTTGTGCTCGATATCACCATCCACCGAGGTGATCAGAGTACCGCGTTTGCCTCCGCCGGCGTTCCGCCGGATGGCGATGATCATTTCCTGCTTGCCATCACCATCGATATCGATGATGGTGGTGCGCTCATGATCGGCGCGGAAGGCTTTGAAGTCCGCGGCGCAGCAGGTATCGATTTCCGTCTGGATAATCGAAGAGTAGATATCGCCGTAATTATCGCTGCCCTGAACGCCGTCCCATTCATACACATACCATCCTGACGGTTCGCTGGCCAGCGGGAAAACAATCTCCCATTTTTCGTCGCCGTCAAAATCGGCAACGCCTACCGTACGCGGATTGGAGGAACGGCGGTTCAAGCCGGAGGTGTCCGGAGGAGCCATCCACACCTGTTCGAAGACGTCCGCATCGGGGTTGTATTCGAACACACGGACGGTGTGACCCGGATAGTCGGTGGCGATAAGTTCTTTCTTGCCATCCTGATCCAGATCAAAGCCGCCGATGATGGTTCGGCTGTTGCCGCTTTGGCTCACGGCAAAAAGCGAGTCCACATCGCGGTGGTGGATGGCGTTGCGGAATTCCCACTGAGACGCCATCTTCGTCGCGCTGGACGGATCATACTCCAGAACCACGATCATCGGCTGAGACGGATCCGAAGCCCACAGGTTGGTGAGGAAAATCTCCTTCCAGCCGTCACCGTCCATGTCCACCGGTGCGATGCGCGGCGGATACCAGCGTTCGTTTGCGGTGCCGCCCTCGGAATTGAACATCACCATCCAGGTATAACTTGTAGAATCGGCCGGTGAGCCCAGCCCCTGGTATTCAATCCAGGAGACTTTCTCATGCCGCCCGTGGGTGGCAACGATATCCCAACGGCCGTCATTGTCGATATCGCCGATGCTGGCGCCACGCGAACGGCCGCCCGGCGCATATTGACCGACCCGGATGACGTCATCAGCGGTAAGCTGGGAGACATCATTGATATCATCGATGAAATACAGCACACCGTTGGTCATCGGGAACCAGCCTTCCAGCTTCCCGTCGTCATCCATATCCACAAAGTACATATCGTGGCTGTTGAACGAACCGGGATCACGGGTGGGATCCACCTGATTCAGATCGACTTGCAGCGAGTACGAATCGGCGCTGTCGGCTTCGAAAACGGCCATGGACCAGTTGTCCCAGGTGTTGGCCCAGATCTCTTTTTTACCATCGCCGTCGAAATCCACCACTTCAACATCGTACGTGCTGCCGCCGCCCAACACGTCGTTTCCAGCTTGGAATTCCACCGCAAAGCTGGCGAATTCATCGAGCTGGTCCGTTGCCAGCGAAGCCACCACCAATTCGCGGTTACCGCTTGTCCGCGAAAGCGTCACCAGCTCAATTTTGCCGTCGCCATCCACATCGTCGAGATGAAACGCGGCCGGACGGAAATCGGCGTTCGGATCCTTTTCGAAATCCCAGGTAACGGTCGGTTGGCTGGGGAAGGTGTAGTCTTGATTTTGCTCGAATACAAACAGCTTATTCGGGTCCGGGGGGAGGGTCGGAACACCGAAATAAATCTCAAAAAGGCCATCCTGATCGATATCGCCCCAGGCCAGTGCCGGCAACGAGTTGGTTCCCTGCGGCATGCTGTAATGCCAGACATGGGTAAAGCTGTCGTTTCCGGCTGCCTCGAAAAGAAATACATCGAGGATGCCCGGATCCGGGCCGCCGGGCGCAAGGGTCTCATCGGTGGTAAACAGAAATTCCCGATGGCCGTCACGATCGAAGTCCATACCCACCTGAATGCTGCGAGCGCCGAAAGCCGGACCCCGGGTAAAGTAGTTGGTATGCGGCGCTTCACGCGGATTCAAGGTCCAGGATACCTTGATACCCGGCCCTGTGGTGTACTCGGACTGCGCCATCACTGCCTGAGAAACCAGCAGTGCCGCCAGCACCCCGGTACTTAGAGCCATTAACCATTTCCGCATGGCCTTCCTCCTTGTTAGGTTAGAAGAGTTAGAGGTTTGTAAAAGATGAAAAAACGAGCCTGGAAAAATCCGTATCCCCCCAGACGATTTTCCGCTGATACTCGTTTGTTTTTCAGATTGTCTTCGGAGTATGGCTGTCGCAGGATTCGTGGGCAGCGCACATGGGCGTAAGTGGCCATTTCGATTCAGTAAAACCGGATATGATACACCATCCTGACTTTTACAACGGGTCCACTGCATCTATGGAATAGATATCCTGACGGATTTGGCTTCACATCATTTATGTAGGATATTTGGAAAGCGCGATGGCGCAGCCGGTCCTGCTGCTTGAATCGCTTCCCCTTGATGGGAGAAGGAGTGTCGAAGCGCGCATTCTTTGATGAAACGGAATAAAAATAGATTTCAATCTTTGAAAAATCAAGTTATTTTTACCAAATGTAACTTTTTTCTTTGGTTATGGTGGGCGCCACGGCTGAAAAACGGGGCCGCCATGTCCATATCACAAGTAAGGGCGGCTGAGAAAATCCAACATTGAATGAAAAGAAATCCAAACAAAAACCGATGTTTGTTTTGGATGCGAAACAGCATTATTGCTTATGAGAAAGAAAATTGATATATTACAAAGCTGGGGTCATCTCAATCGGGGTGATTGCAAGGGAGAAAATCCATCAGGACCATGGGCAAGGTGGGGAGTCCGGGCAATTCTGTTCGCCTCCTGCAGCCCTGAGACAATCCATGACCAACGTTCCCACGCGGTACAACCGCTCTATCGGTGCGGTATCGGGCGGAGAGAGTTAGCAGCAGTCCGGCGCAACATGTACGGAATGGGGCCCGGGGCCGTGATACGAATCCGGTATCCCGCCGGTCGGTTGATTTCGAGAAGCCGGAGTGCGGCAGGCATGGGTTGTCAGGCAGTGCCGGAAGATGTGAGAGAATCCGTCGGACCGCATCGGAAAGGCGCTGGATTTATTCGGATCAGATGTGAATGAAGCAAAAAGAACATTCGCTAATCCAATAGAGCTAACCCGCTGGACTTCAACGCTAAAATAACGAGAGGAGATACCATGCTGGTCGAAATCAAAGATAAAATGAAACAGCTCAAGCCGCGGATCGAAAACTTACGAGGGTGTCTTTGACATCGAAAAAAAGAAAACGGAGATTGCCGAATTAGAAAAAAAGACCGCCGATCCCGCGTTCTGGAATGATCAGAAAGAGGCGCAAAAAGTGATGCGCGAAATCGCCGAGCGCAAAGAGTGGGTGCAGGCGTTCGAAAACATGATCCAGAAGGCGGAAGACCTCGAGGTGCTGATTGAAATGGCGGAAGAGGAGGGCGGAGATTCGGATATCGTCAAAGAATGTCAGCAGGAGCTGAATGCTCTGACCCGGGCGGTGGAGGAGCTCGAATTCCGGAATATGTTGAGCGGCCCGGATGATCCCAAAAACGCCATCTTGACCATCCATCCCGGTGCCGGCGGCACGGAAAGTCAGGACTGGGCGCAGATGCTCTTCCGCATGTACATGCGCTGGATCGAGCGCCACGGATTCAAAGCGGAGATCATGAACCTCCAGCCGGGTGAAGAGGCGGGCCTCAAAGATGTGAGCATCAATGTCATCGGGCCGTATGCTTACGGCTATTTAAAGGCTGAAGCCGGTGTGCATCGGCTGGTGCGGATTTCGCCGTTTGATTCAAACTCGCGTCGGCACACCTCCTTTGCTTCGGTGTTCGTGTATCCCGAAGTCGAAGAAGATTTCGAGATTGAGATCGACGAAAAAGACCTGCGTATCGATACCTACCGGGCCAGCGGTGCGGGCGGACAGCATGTGAATAAAACCAGTTCAGCGGTACGCATCACCCATTTGCCGACCGGGATCGTGGTGCAGTGCCAAAACGAACGTTCCCAGCACCGCAACCGCGAAATGGCCATGAAGATGCTGCGCGCCAGGCTGTATCAAAAGAAGTTGGAGGAAGAACAGGCGAAGTTGAGTGAAATCGAGAAAAATAAGAAGGATATCGCCTGGGGAAGTCAGATCCGCAGCTATGTGTTTCATCCGTACAATATGGTCAAAGATCATCGCACGGGCATCGAAACCAGCAATGTACAAGCCGTCATGGACGGCGAGATCGACGAGTTTATTCAGGCATATTTGATGGGCGTCCGCAGCGACAAAGCGAAAAAACAGGAATCTTCGGTGGAATCGTAACCACCGAACCGGTGCGGTCGAGCTCTTCCGTATCGTAAACAAATGGATGCCGGCGGATGCAAGAGCCTCTTCCCGGAGTCGCGCTGTATCTCCCCAGCCGGTTGAAAATACTTCTGGATTTTTAGGTTCAGGTTTTTGACCCCGTTTTAAAGACCGGGGAAAAACGAACCGGTGGGCTGTCCCCGAAACCATCCCGGCGTCATTCTCGCAAAAGTGGAAATCCCTCAGCGGCGGTTTCTCAAAAAACGGCTTTTGCGGAAATGCCGAAGCCCGGACGTGTTTCCATTTTTGGACAGCCCCGGCCTGCGTGCTGGTTCCGGTGCCATCCCGTTTTCCCACCCGCATAAACCACCTGCCGCAACGAAACCACCCGGTGACCGGAAAAGATTTGCATTTGCATTTTCCTGTGATTAGGTTAATTTGAAAAACGGAAATCAACCGGAACGGACAGAACCGATGCATCCAACCATTGCTGAAATTGATTTGGGCGCACTGTATCGCAATATGCGCCGTATTGTGGCGCGCGTTAAACCGGCCGAAGTGATGGCCGTAGTGAAAGCCGACGCTTACGGGCATGGCGCCGTCCGGTGCGCCCAAACCCTGCTGCAAGCCGGAGCGACACGGCTGGCGGTGGCGCATCCCACCGAAGGCGCTGAATTGCGGGCCGCCGGAATCGATGCTCCCATTCAGGTATTTGCCGGATTTTTCCCGGAGCAGATTCCGGAATTCATCGAACACGGCCTGGAATTGACCGTGAGTGATGATGCCCAATTGCAGATACTGGAAGAAACGGTTCGCCGCGATGGCCGGGCGTTACCGGTGCACGTGAAATTCGATACCGGCATGGGGCGGGTCGGCTTCCCATGGGAGCAAGCGCCGGATGTTTTTCGGCGGCTGCGGGAGTTGCCCCGTCTGCAATTGGTGGGCCTTATGACCCATTTTGCCACAGCCGATGAAGCCGATAAATCGTTTGCACGGGAACAATTGCAGCGATTCCAGGCGGTCATGGATGCAGCAAAACGGTGGGGATTACGGTTTCGCTACTATCATGCCGCCAACAGCGCAGCCATTTTGGATTTGCCCGAATCATGGCTGAATCTGGTTCGTCCCGGGGTGATGATGTACGGATATTATCCTTCGGGCGAGGTCAGCCATAGCGTCACGCTGGAACCGGTGATGCGCTGGACTTCGCGAATTTTGCAGGTGAAAACGGTATCCGCCGGAACGCCGGTCAGTTATGGCCGCACCTGGGTGGCCGACCGTACAACCACCGTGGCTACGGTGCCGGTGGGATATGCCGATGGTTACCGGCGGGCGCTGTCCAACCGCATGCATGCGCTGGTACGCGGACGCCGGGTGCCGGTGGTGGGACGCGTGTGCATGGATATGATTATGCTGGACCTGGGGCCGGACGCCGGCGCCGCCCCCGGTGACGAAGTGGTGCTGCTGGGACGTCAGGGGGATGCTGAAATTGCGATGGCCGACTTTTGCCGGGCTCTCGATACCATTCCCTATGAAATCACGTGCATGATCAGCAAACGCGTGCCGCGGGTGTTTGTAAATGCAGAGGCCGGGTTCGATGAAGATGCATCCTAATGAGTGTTTGTTGGCGATGGTGTGGGGCGGCGGGGATAGCTGCAAACATCCGTAAGCATCGGTATCTCCGGTCGGGAATTCGCGGCCGTTGCCGAACGAAGGCGTGACGGAGGGAGACCGTTACGGCCGGAGAGGCTGCTCGATTAGCTGAAGATAAGCCGTTCGATCGGCCACCCCGCGCAGGCGGTAGTACGGCCCGGCGCAGATTCGGACGACCGACGCTCGCATCAAACGCGGCACCCATGACGGGCGTTCCATATTTCAAAACTTTTTGCTGCATTGAAGCGGCATTTTTTATATATTATCAATTCTTTAAGCACGGAAGAATAAACAATCATCGTGAATAACAAGAGCAGACAGGTATGGCAGAAGAAACTCAAAATTCATTTCCCCAAACCGACGAAGAGCTGAATAATGTGATGCAGGCGCGGCGCGAAAAGCTGCGCCGATTGCAGGATATGGGCGTCAATCCCTATCCGCACGTGTTTCATCGCACGCACAAAGCGGCTGAAATCAAAGCTCATTTCGAGGCTTTTGAGAACAAGGAGGTTGCCATTGCCGGACGGCTGATGGCCATCCGCCGCATGGGCAAGGCGTCGTTCGCGCATGTGGAAGACAGCTCGGGGCGGATTCAAATTTATGTCCGGCTGGATGAAGTGGGAGAACAAAGCTACGAAATTTTTAAACTCTCGGACATCGGCGACATCGTTGGTGTGGTGGGCAGAGTGGTGAAGACGCGAACCGGTGAAATCACCATCCAGGTGTTGCAATACACCCTGCTGGCGAAAACGTTGCGGCCGATTCCGGTGGTGAAGGAAAAAATCGAAGGCGACAAGCGCATCGTTTATGACGCGTTCTCCGACAAGGAAATGCGCTACCGTCAGCGTTATCTCGATTTGATCGTCAATCCGCACGTGCGCGATGTATTTATCAAACGCACCAGAATCATCAACAGCATGCGTGAATTTTTGAACCAGCGCGGATTTCTCGAAGTGGAGACGCCCATTCTGCAGCCGCTGTACGGCGGCGCCACGGCGCGTCCGTTTACCACGCACCACAACACCCTCGACATGACCCTGTATCTGCGAATAGCCAATGAGTTGTATCTGAAACGGCTTATCGTCGGCGGTTTCGATGCCGTGTACGAGTTCGCCAAGGATTTCCGCAACGAGGGCATGGACCGGTTCCACAATCCCGAATTTACCATGATGGAACTGTACGTGGCCTACGAGGATTACTACTATATGATGGATCTGGTCGAGCAGATGTTCTGCAAGATCGCGGAAGACCTCTACGGCGGGTATGAAATCACCTACCAGGGCCACAAGATTGACCTCACACCGCCGTGGCCGCGGGTGCCGCTGTTCGAAGCGATCGAAAAAGAAACCGGCTTCGATCTCTTCGGCAAGAATCTGGATGAGCTGCGCCAGATCGCCGATAAACTGCGCATCGAGTGGGATGAATCGTGGGGCGAGGGCAAGCTCATCGATGAAATTTTCAGCGAGAAGGTGGAGCCGACTCTGATCCAGCCTACGTTTATCATCGATTATCCGATTTCGCTTTCGCCGCTGGCGAAAAAGCACCGCGACAAGCCGGGACTGGTGGAGCGGTTCGAGCCGTTCATCGCCGGCCGCGAGATGGGCAACGCCTTTACCGAGCTCAACGATCCCATCGACCAAAGGCAGCGATTCTTGGCGCAACTGGAACTGCGCGCCCGCGGCGATGATGAGGCTCAGCCGCTGGATGAGGATTTTCTGCGCGCGCTGGAATACGGCATGCCGCCGACCACCGGTCTTGGCGTCGGCATCGACCGGCTGGTGATGCTGTTCACCGATCAGCCGTCGATCCGCGACGTGATCTTTTTCCCACAAATGCGACCGGAACAATATAAAATGTAACCATAAATCACCGGACTGATTGTATGGAGGAAAGCCATGAATCAAAAAACGGTTCGTTTGCTGAATGAATATGCCCGCCTGATCAACCGGAAGCCGCGCGAGGTGCGCAAATGGTGGAATTCCTTGAGCTGGAAAGAACGCACCAAAGAACGCGAACGAATTTTGCAAGAGCTGGAAAGCGGAGAACCGGAAACCGAATCGTAAGCAGCATCCCGCCGCGCCAATCCCGGAGCAGGATGGGAATGGCCGGCGACAGGGCTAACGCAGGCACTGATCGATTGACTCGTCCTTTCCTGAACCACGAAAGGCAGGACGCTTCCCTTCACGCAATCGCAGAACCACGAGAATTGGTATGGGATATGAATTGTTTATCGCCCGGCGCTATTTGCGCTCGAAGCGAAAAACCGGTTTCATCAGTCTGATCAGCTACATTTCCACGCTGGGCGTGATGATCGGCGTGGCGGCGCTGATCATCGCACTATCGGTGGCCAACGGTTTTGAAGAAGAAGTCCGTTCACGCATCATCGGGTTCGATGCGCATATCAAAGTGCGCACGTTTCATGATCGCGGCATGGAGGTCGCCAAGGCGGAAGAAATCATCGCCATGGTGGATTCATTGCCGCACGTGGTCGGGGCGGCGCCGTATATTTTTGACAAAGCGATGATCGTGTCCAAAGATCGCAAAGAGGGCGTGATCATCAAAGCCATCGATCCGGAGCGTGAGCCGAAAGTCACGGATCTGGTCAACAACATCATTTGGGGCAGCCTGAATCTGGACCTGATCCAGCCGGAGGACGGCGGACGCGCCTATCCGGGCATTGTGCTGGGCCGGTGGTTGGCCGAACGGCTCATGGCGAATGTCGGCGATCGCATCTGGATTCTCTCCGCCGCCGGCATCAATATCGGGCCGCTGGCCGGAGCGCCGCGGTTTCGACCGTTCCGGGTCGCCGGCTATTTTGAGACCGGGCTCTACGAATACGATGACAGCTATGCGTTTATCTCCATCGAAGAGGGCCAGAAACTGCTGGAAACGCCCGGCAAGATCACCGGCGTGCAAATCAAATTGGATGACATGGACCGGGCGAACGAAGTGGCGCAGTGGATCAACGACCGGCTGGGCTATCCGTACACCTCCATCACCTGGTTCGCCATGAACAAAAACCTGTTCGCCTGGATGCAAATCGAAAAGTGGGCGGCGTTCATTATTTTGAGTCTGATTATTACCGTGGCCGCGTTCAACATTGTGAGCACGCTCATCATGGTGGTGATGGAAAAGCGAAAGGATATCGGCATCCTCAAAAGCATGGGCGCTTATTCAACCGGTATCCTCAAAGTGTTTGTGTATGAGGGCCTTTTCGCCGGGGTTATCGGTACCGTGCTCGGCTGGATTCTGGGCTATGGCTTTTGCTGGGCGCAGTTGAAATACCAATTTTTTTCGCTGCCCGGGGAGGTCTATATTATCAATTCGTTACCCATCAAAATGCAGTGGACGGATTTCTTTTTCATCTCGGCGGCGGCGATTTTTTTAAGTTTCATTGCAACCTTGTATCCCGCCTATAAGGCCGCAAAGCTCGATCCCATCGAAGCAATCCGGTATGAATAATTGGAGTGTTGCGAGATAGCCGGTGTGGAATTGATCACCAAATGAATGCAAATCATCTGACTGAGAACAATCATAAACATAATTCAAATGCAACCGATACTCATTACGACAAGTTTGTCAAAAACGTATCCTTTGCCTAACAAAGGGCGTCTTGAGGTACTGAAAGACATCGACTTGATCGTTCGCCGCGGTGAATTTGTGGCCATTGTCGGTCCCTCAGGTGTGGGCAAAAGTACACTGCTGCATATCATCGGGGCGTTGGATCGGCCGACCAGCGGCAGTGTGGAAATCGATGGGGATTTGATCTTTGACTTTTCCGATCGTGAGCTTGCGGCTTACCGGAATCGGGCGATTGGATTTGTGTTCCAGTTTCATCATTTGTTGCCGGAGTTCAGCGCGCTGGAAAACGTCATGATGCCGGCGCTGATCGGCGGTGAGTCCATGCAACAAGCCCGCCGACGGGCCATGCATCTTTTGAGGCTGGTGGGCGTTGAACATAGAGAGGCCCATCGTCCGTCGGAGTTGTCCGGCGGTGAGCAGCAGCGCGTGGCGGTGGCGCGTGCGCTGATGAACGATCCCAAGCTGATTCTGGCGGATGAGCCGTCCGGGAATCTGGATCGGCAGTCGGCGCAGGATTTGCACCAACTGCTGTTTGATCTGTCCAGAAACGAGGGCCGAACCATCATCGTGGTCACCCATAATTTGGAACTCGCCCGGCAGGCGGATCGTGTTGTCGCATTGCGGGACGGTCGGATTGTCGAGGATACAATCAATGCAGCTTGAAGCCATTTGTCAAATATGTCAGAAGGCGCCGGCAACGGTCAGCATCACCCAGGTGCTCAACGGCAAAAAGCAAGAATGGAAACTGTGCGCGGCCTGCGCCGAAGAAAAAGGTGGTCTGCATTCGCTTGCGAATCTACCGGAGTTTTTCGAGAAGGTGATTAAGAACATTCTTGGCGGAAAGGAAGAGGCGATGGATAGCGAGATGGATTCCCTGCAGTGCCCGACCTGCCACATCACATTTACAGATTTTGAGAAAATCGGTCTTTTGGGATGTCCGGATTGTTATGATGCCTTTCGGGAAGAATTGAATGTGCTGTTGCGGCGCATTCATGGGAGCAACAAACACATCGGCAGCCGTCCGCGTCCGCAGCGGGTTTTCCGCAATGTCCCCGATATCGAAGCCTTGAAACGTGAGCTGCAAATTGCCATTGAGCAAGAAAATTATGAAAGGGCTGCAGAATATCGGGATTTGATACGAAATTTAGAAAGAGAAAAATTGCGGAACGACGAAGACAAAGAGCGGACATCATGAAAGTGGTACGGAAGACGGCTCGGATTCGGTCGGAAAAACAACGAGGGGTTGAGATCATTGACCAGTTGATCAAAAAGTTGCCTTCCTGGGCGAGCGGTCGCGGCGAACAGGGCGATATTCTGTTGTCCACACGCATCCGGCTGGCTCGCAATCTGTATGGCATTCCTTTCCCTTCCACTGCCGGAGATGAGGAACTGCAGGCCGTGGTCGAAGCGGTCGAAAAAGCCTGCCAACAATCGCGCGTGTTCGATGGTGCGGTGTATTTATACTTGCAGCAAACCGATGAAATCAGCCGCAAAGTTCTGGTGGAACGCCGCCTCATCAGCCCCATGTTTGCCGAAGCCAAACATCCCGGCATGGTGGTGATCGATACCGCCGAAAACATCAGCATCATGGTCAACGAGGAAGATCACCTGCGGATTCAGAGCATCCAGCCCGGCCTGGGATTGAAAGAAGCGTGGCGGGTGATTTCACGCGTGGACGATGAACTGAGCGAGCATCTGAGCTATGCTTTCAGCGAACAGTTCGGCTATTTGACGGCCTGTCCCACCAACACCGGCACGGGCATGCGCGCGTCGATTTTGATTCATCTGCCGGCGCTGTCTATTTTGGATGAAGTGGAACAAATCATCCGGGAGCTGGCGCCGAGTGAAATCGCCGTGCGTGGATTTTACGGGGAAGGCACGGAAGTGATCGGAAACATCTTCCAGATTTCCAACCAGTTGACGCTGGGACGGACGGAGACCGCCATTATTGATCGGTTGGAAGTCGTGGCGAATAAATTTATTGAGATGGAACAAGAAGCCCGTGAAAGGCTGTTAAAGAAGCAGAGAGTCGATCTGGAAGATCGGATTTATCGTTCTCTCGGCATTTTGCGGCACGCTCGCATCATGAGTTCACTGGAGCTGATGAACCATCTGTCCATGGTTCGGCTGGGGGTGGATATGGGATTTATTGACGGTTTGACTCCGGAAATACTGAATGAGCTGATGATTTTCACGCAGCCGGCCCACATGCAAAAGCTGGACCAGCGCCTGGAAGATTCCCATCAGCGCGACGTGGTGCGGGCGGAAATGATCCGTCAAAAAATCCATTGATTCGAAAATGAAGGCTTTACTTTTAGGTAATTTTGTTTTAAATTTTGTTTCAGATATCTTGGTATTTATACCAGTTTGTACCAAAACTTTATGGAGCTATTCGTATGAAAAATAATTTCTCCAGCCGGGTTCAAATGGTCATCCAGTTTTCTCGGGAGGAGGCACTGCGACTCGGACACGACTATATCGGAACGGAGCATCTTTTGCTCGGGCTGATTCGGGAAGGAGAAGGGATAGCGGTTGAAATTTTGCGCAATCTTGGCAACGATCTGGATGAAATCAAGCGCGCGGTGGAGGATACGGTTAAAACGACCGGTGAAACCATGACCATTGGCAATATTCCCTTCACCAAGCGTGCTGAGAAGATTTTGAAGATGGCCTATGTGGAGGCGGAGAAATATAAATCGGATATTATCGGCACCGAACACCTGTTGCTGGCGCTGGTGAAAGAAAAAGACGGCGTGGCGGCGCAGGTATTGTTGAATTTCGATATCACGTATGAAGCCGTTCGTGAGGAGTTGGAAAATATTCTGCGCGGCACACCATCAACCAAGGAATCCGCGCAGCAGCGGTCGAAAACACCGGCATTGGACCATTTCGGCCGGGACCTCACCGAACTGGCTCGCAAAGGCGAACTGGACCCGGTGATCGGGCGTGACAAAGAGATCGAGCGTGTGGCGCAGATTCTGAGCCGTCGTAAAAAGAACAATCCGGTGCTTATCGGCGAGCCCGGTGTGGGTAAAACGGCCATCGCCGAGGGTCTGGCGTTGCGCATCGTTGAGCGCAAGGTGCCGCGTGTGTTGTTCAATAAACGCGTGGTCACTCTCGATCTTGGCGCGATCGTGGCCGGCACTAAATACCGCGGCCAGTTCGAAGAGCGCATGAAAGCGATCATGAACGAACTGCAGCGCGCCAAAGATGTGATTCTGTTCATCGACGAGTTGCACACCATTGTGGGTGCGGGTGGCGCCAGCGGTTCGCTGGACGCTTCGAACATGTTCAAACCGGCGCTGTCCCGCGGTGAGTTGCAGTGTATCGGCGCCACGACGCTGGACGAATACCGTCAGTACATCGAAAAAGACGGTGCACTGGAGCGCCGCTTCCAGAAGATCATGGTTGATCCGCCCTCCCCGGAGGAGGCGGTGCAAATCCTCTATGGTTTGAAAGACCGTTACGAAGCGCATCACCGCGTCCGCTACACCGATGAAGCCATTGAAGCGGCGGTGAAGCTTTCCGAACGCTACATCACCGATCGCTATCTCCCGGACAAAGCCATCGATGTGTTGGATGAAGCGGGCGCGCGGGTGCATCTGGCCAATATCGTGGTTCCGAAAGAGATCACCGATCTGGAAGAAGAAATCAAGCGGGTTCGCAAAGAAAAAGATCAGGTGATCAAAAATCAGGAGTTCGAGCGGGCGGCCGTCCTGCGCGATCAGGAAAAGCGGCTGAACCGCAAGCTGGAAGCGGCCAAACGGCGCTGGCGCGAACAGGAAGAGCAGATCGTGGCCACGGTGACGGAGGAAGACATCGCCGACGTCGTGGCCATGATGACCGGCATTCCGGTGAACAAGGTGGCACAATCCGAAAGCGAAAAGATCCTGAAGATGGAAGAGGAGCTGAAGAAGCGCATCATCGGTCAAGATGAAGTGATTCATCTCCTCTCCAAGGCGATCCGCCGTACGCGCGCCGGATTGAAAGATCCGAATCGCCCGATCGGTTCGTTTATTTTCCTGGGTCCCACGGGAGTGGGAAAAACGCAACTGGCGAAGGAGCTGGCACGTTACCTGTTCGAGCGTGAAGACGCCCTGATCCGGCTGGATATGTCGGAATACATGGAAAAATTCTCGGTCTCCCGCCTCACCGGTGCGCCTCCGGGCTACGTTGGTTACGAGGAAGGCGGCCAGTTGACCGAAAAAGTGCGCCGGCATCCGTATTCCGTGGTGCTGTTCGACGAAATCGAAAAGGCGCACCCGGATGTGTTCAATATCCTCTTGCAAAT
Organism: Candidatus Zhuqueibacterota bacterium; assembly: GCA_015491485.1. Classification (GTDB taxonomy): domain Bacteria; phylum Zhuqueibacterota; class Zhuqueibacteria; order Zhuqueibacterales; family Geothermadaptataceae; genus Hydrothermovivens. The sequence continues at coordinate 6,078 of WFVT01000289.1, read as the reverse complement.
TCTGGATGATGGGCAGCTCACCGACGGCCTCGGTCGCCGCGTCGATTTCAAGAACACCATTCTGATCATGACGTCCAATGTCGGTGCGCGCGATATCAAGAAGTCCGGCGGCTTCGGCTTTGCCTCGGAAGCCGGCAAAATCGATTATCAGAAGATGCACGACAAGATTATGGAAGAGGTGAAGCGGCTGTTCAATCCGGAATTCATCAACCGGGTGGATGAGATCGTCGTGTTCCGACCGCTGGCCAAAGAGCATATCGAGCAGATCATTGACATTTTGGTTGAGGATATGCTAAAGAAGGTGTCTGACCGACAGATCGAGATCCAGCTCACCAAGGGAGCGCGAAGCTATATCGCCGATTTGGGTTATGATGAAACGTACGGTGCACGTCCGCTGAAGCGGGTCATTCAAAAATACATTGAGGACCCGATCGCCGAAGAAATCCTCAAAGGCAAATTCGGTGACGGCAGCGTGATCCAGGTCAAACGCAAAGGCGACGGTCTGGAGTTTGCTGAAGTTGAACGCCGTCCCGTGCAGAAAAAAAACAAGAAGGATAATAACGGCGAAGCGGCCAATCCACAGGCTGAAAAGCCGGAAGAGGTTCAGGGATGACCCTGGCTTCTGAGCCGGGTTCTGTATCCTGAAGGATTTGCAAACCAGTTCGCCCGGATCGTTGACGGTCCGGGCATTTTTATTTGCAGCAACCGTTTCTGTCTCTGCAGAACTCTCCGGTGGTGGTTAATTTGTGGGTATAATCGGCGAAATGATGCGCGATTCGTTGCGGAATGTATCGCGCAATGAACCCTTGCAAATTTGAATTGGATTTGCGATATTTTGGATCACAATTGCCTCTCACGACATCAAAGCCTGTCCACTCATGTTTCCAAACCGGCACCTTTTGCTACGAATGCCAGGGCGTTTTAAACATGTCTTTCCGCAAGCATGGGCCTGAATTGAAGGAGAAATTCGAGGAAGAATCATGGTTATTTCACGCGCCTTTATTCGAGCGTACAAGTCCATTTTTGAAATGGTTTTGCCCATCGATCCCAAAATCACGATCATGATTGGTGCCAATGAAAGCGGCAAAACCAATATTCTAAAATCCATTTTAAGCTTTTCCCCCGGGGCCCCCTTTGATAATACACTCACCTGCCAATACTCGGACCATTACTACCAGGGGAAGTGCCCGGAAGTTACCCTGGAATTTTCCGAGATTTCCAAAGAAAATCGGCAAAATCTGCTCAAATTTTCCGACGCTTTCAAAGAGGCCAATAGTATTCTCATTACCAAACGAGGCCCCCATTTGGATGATTATGAAGTCTATGTGGGGGATAAAGAGGTGCCGATTTCCGATATGGCGCGTTTTCTTTCCGTGTTGCCCAAGATATTGTTTTTTGATGATATCCCGCTTCTAAAAAACCGCGCCTCCCTGGAAGAGCTGACTTCGAACAGCGATGAATTTAAAACGGAGCGCAATTTACTGCGAATCGGGGGTATCGTGAATCCCGAGATCATTTTCGAGGATTCGACGCGCGGCCGGAGGGCCAGTGAAGAAGCCAGCCGCTTGATTACGCAACAGATTCGGCGGGTATGGAGTCAGGAACCGACGATTGAAGTGAAGCTCAATGTCAATGGCAAGGTCCTCTATATTGATATTTCGGACGGCACCACCGTGTTTGATACGCCGGAATCCCGCAGTTTGGGGTTTCGCTGGTATCTGTCGTTCTATATTAATTTTATTGCTCAAACGGTGGAGGCGCGAGCCAACGAATATGTGTTTCTGATCGATGAACCGGGCATCCATCTGCATCCCGCCGGACAGAAAGACCTGACCCGGGTGATGGAAGATCTGGCGATTAAAAATCAAATCATCTATACCACGCATTCTCCGTTTATGATCAACCGCGAGTATCCGCAACGGGTGCGGCTGGTGACCAAAGACAAGGATGGCACGCGCGTGGATGCGGAAGCGTACCGCGAAAACTGGCGTCCCTTGCGCAGCTCCATCGGTCTGATGATCGGTGATCTGTTCTTTTTCAGTGATAGTGGTTTGGCGATTGAAATTCCCTCCCGAAAAATCCCGTTCATGAAAAAAATGCACCGGACCCGCCAGAACGGAAACAACACCTGAGGTCGCTATCATGCCGATTTCTTACACTCCCGGACCGCTGAATAGCTTGTGCGATGTCCCTGGAATCCGGGTGGGACATGCACAAAACCTGCAGGCACGCACCGGATGTACGGTAGTCATCCCTGAAAACGGCGCCGTCGCCGGCGTGGATGTACGAGGGTCGGCGCCCGGAACGCGTGAAATTGAGCCGCTGTATCCCGTGCGCCTGGTGCCGAAAGTCCACGCAGTGTTGCTCACCGGCGGCAGCGCCTTCGGCCTGGATGCCGCAGGCGGTGTTCAGCAGTATCTCGAGGAAAAAGGCATCGGCTTTGACACGGGGGTAGCAAAGGTGCCCATCGTTCCGGCGGCCGTGATTTTCGACCTGGCTTGCGGCGACTCCCGCATTCGTCCGGACCGGGCCATGGGCTATCAGGCGGCTCAGGCTGCCCATGACAAAGATGCGTCGGTCGGTTTGACGGGCGCCGGCACCGGTGCCACGGTGGGCAAGGTGATGGGACCGCAAAGCGCCATGCCCGGTGGTCTGGGACAAGCGTCGGAGGTTGTTGACGGGCGGTTGGTGGTGGCCGCGCTGACGGTGGTCAACGCTTTCGGAGATGTGATCGATCCGGATAGCGGGGATATTCTTGCCGGTGCGCGAAACGAAACCGGTGAGTTCGTCAACACCAGTCAGTTTTTACGGGAGTACGGTCTTCGCTTTTCCGATCCCTGGAGCGGCAATACCACGTTGTGTGTGGTCGCCACCAATGCGGAGCTCAATAAAGAGGAAGCCACCAAGCTGGCTCAAATGGCGCACGATGGGCTGGCTCGCGCCATCCGGCCGGTGCATACCATCGTCGATGGGGACATTGTCTTTGCTTTATCGTGCGGAAAAGAAAAGGCCAACAGCCTGCTTTTGGGAACGATTGCTGCGGAAGTGGTCAGCCGGAGTATTGTGAGGGCCGTTCAGGCAAGCGGGACTGCCGCCGCCAATGCGTAACAGGATAAAGCTAAAACGCGGGTGAACGGATAAATGATACACGCACATCATGGAGTTGAGCCCAAATTCGATATCGGCGTGTTTGTGGCGCCGAACGCCGTGATCATCGGCGATGTGCAGTTGGGTAAAGACGTTTCGGTCTGGTTCAATGTGACGATGCGCGGTGACGTGAATTACATTCGCATCGGGGATATGACCAACATTCAGGACGGCACGGTGTGCCATGTGACTTTGAACAAATGGCCGTTGATCGTGGGGAAAGGAGTTACGGTTGGGCATGGAGCGATTATTCACGGCTGCGTGATCAAAGATTACTGTCTGATCGGCATGGGGGCGACCATCCTGGACGGCGCTGAAGTGGGGCCGTATTCGATTGTTGCGGCCGGAAGCCTGGTGCGTGAGGGGCAGAAAATCCCACCATCCACGCTGGTTGCCGGAGTGCCGGCGGAAGTCAAGCGGGTGTTACGTCCCGAAGAGCGGGACGCACTGGTGGCTTCCGCGGAACGGTACGTGAAGTACAAAAATGACTATCTGGCCATGGGAATCCAGCATCCCGCATTGCAAAGCCGGTAGCCGTGTCGCCAATCCACACATGCTGTAAAATATCCATGGATGACCGTATGGTCCGGCTGGTTTCGGGCCCGGCCGTTACGGCATCCGGCTCCCACCATTCACAAGAATGCTGATAAGCATGTGCAATGAGTGAAGTCGTCTTCGGGGACCGTCCGAAGATGGCGGCCCTTCCTTATTTGCAGAAATCAAGCTGCCTGTTTCGACTGTCGGTTACCTCGTCCTTCCACACGTTTGCCAATAAAACGGACAATCAACCAGAGAACACTAATAGAGGCACTCAGAGAAATGGCAGGGTGAACGCCGTATCCTGCCGGGATATAGCCGAAGGCAATCGCTACAGCCGCGACCACCATCGCATAGGGCAGTTGCGTCCGTACGTGGTCGATATGATCCGCAGCAGAAGCCATGGACGACATGATGGTGGTGTCGGAGATCGGCGAACAGTGATCGCCGAAGACCGAGCCAGCCAGCACGGCTCCGATGGTTGCCAGCACGATGTTGTTGGCCACCTGCGGGCCGAGGCCTTCCTGCACCGGCAGGGTATAGGCCATTGGAATGGCAATGGGGATGAAAATGGCCATGGTGGCCCAACTGGTCCCGGTGGAAAACGCAATGAACGCGGACACGGTGAAAGCGATGGCTGGAATGAAATGCACGCTCAAATAGTCACGCGTAATTTCGATGACATAATTAGCCGTATGCAGATCATCGCAAATGGCGCCGATCGCCCAGGCCAGATTCAGGATGATGGCTGCCAGCACCATGGATTTGTACCCGGCCAGCAGCGCATCGATGGTCTCGCTGAGTTTTAGAATGCGCTGGGAGAGCACCAGCACCATGGCAACCAGAACCCCGGTAAATGACGCCCACATCAGCACGGAAAACGAATTCGCCGAAGAGATAATATCTCGCAAACTGGCATCGGCGGCGGCAGCGCCAAGCGATTCCAGCCCGCTAAAGTACAGCCCGAAAACGGTCACCAAAATGACGGCTATGATGGGTAAAAGACCGTTGTACCAGCGGAGAGGGATGTCGGCGGAAGTATCGATCTCGAAGCCGGAGGTGTCCATGAGTGGCTGGGCGCCGTCGCGCAGCACTTTACCGGACTCGGCGGCGCGCCGTTCCGCCCGCAGCATCGGGCCGAAATCGCGCAGCATGAAACCGATCAGGAAAACAAAAATGATTGCCAGGAGGCTGTAAAACGTGAACGGAATGGATTGCAAAAATTCAAAATAGGCGTCTTTTTCCAGCTCGATGGTGGCCAGAGCCTGATCGATAAGACCGATCTGATAGCCGATCCAGGTCGAGATAAGCGCCACCGAAGCCACCGGCGCGGCCGTGGAATCGACGATGTAGCTGAGCTTTTCGCGGGAGATTTTCAGGCGGTCGGTGAAGGGCCGCATGGTGTTACCCACCAGGAGCGTGTTGGCGTAATCATCAAAGAAAATCAGAATACCCATGAGCCAGGTGGCGATTTGCCCGCCGCGGGGATGATTGGCAAACCGGCGAATGCTCTCGACGATGCCCAGCATGCCGCCGCCGCGTGAAATGATGCCCACCATGCCGCCGAGTGTGGTGGAAAAAATAATGATTGCGGCGTGGTCCGGATCCGCAAGAGCATTGATGAAATAGGTGTCCACGGTTCGCAAAAAGCCGGTAATCGGATTGAAATCGAATAGAAAAACCGCCCCCAGCCAGATGCCGATAAACAGGGAAATCAGCACTTGCCGGAATAAAAACGCCAATAAAATGGCGACGACCGGTGGAACGATGCTGAGCACTCCGGGAATGACTCGTAACGCCTCAAAGCCGATTCTGCCGGCCGCCGCTACGGATATCGTTCGTTTCCCTGTCCCTCGTATCATCACGTGCTCTGCCCGAAGCGTACCGCCGGAAAAGTACAGGGTATCTTGAGGCTGCGGAAGCATCACGCCCTCGAGTCGGGCAGGCGCAGAAAAGTTTGCCATGAGACGGCCGTTAATATCGACGGCGCGTGCAGTCAGTGTAAATGGAATACCGTCCAGCGCGACTTTCGGTAGCTGGATTTCGATGGCAAATGGAACGATTTCTTCGGATTTGGTCTGCGCGAATGCAGCCGGAAGGGTGAATGCGGGAATGAGTAAGGCCGTTAGAATACCAGCAATCGGATGCCTGCGAAGCATGGATTCTTTCCCTCCTCCGTTGGATGATTTCCTCAATGATAAACAAATTCCGCAGAAAAGCAAAGCATTTTCAGCCAACGATCGCCACCCTGGCAGGGCTTCAGTCCCTGCCAGGGTTGGAATCATCCACCGCCCCTCGCCGCTTTTTTCCGGCCATGGCGTGTTTGGCGGTGCTGGCCCTTATGCCGTCATCGCCGGTGCGGGATCGGCGGATTTAACGCTGGCAGGGATTGGG
>WFVT01000288.1 GCA_015491485.1 Candidatus Zhuqueibacterota bacterium | reverse complement strand
GACCACCTTCATCGGCGGCATGCGTCAGCCGGAGCTTTTGCAAAAGTCCGACGATGGCTTGCTGCAACTGGCGCACCGTGAATTAAAGGCCATTTTGGGATTGCAGGGCCCGCCGGTCATGCAAAATATTCGCCGGTGGTCGCGCGCCATTCCGCAATATGTGCACGGGCATCCCGAGCGCGTCGATACTCTCCGCCGGCTCGAACGGCGACTTCCCGGTCTTTATTTTACCGGCAATTATCTCGAAGGCATATCCGTGGCCGATTGCGTGGACCAGGGCTGGCAGACCGCGCAGCGAATCGTTGAATCAACCGCGCAGCGGTCTGCAACCATGAATTCACCGGAACAAAAAGCCGAGGTAGCCCAATGAGTACATCGGAATTCGTGCCAAAACCGGTTGTGCGGCCGCGGCGGCTGCGAGCCGCGGAGCCCATCCGCAGCATGGTTCGGGAAACTCAGCTCTCTCCATCGGATTTCATTTATCCCCTGTTTGTGACCCATGAGAAGCAAGTCCGGCGGGAAATCCCTTCCATGCCCGGGCAATTTCAGTTATCCATTGATAATCTCGTTGAAGAAGTGAAAAGCGTCCGCCGCCTGGGCATCCCGGCCGTGATTTTGTTCGGTATTCCGCCGTACAAAGATGCGGAGGGCAGCAATAGTTTTCAAGAGGATGGTATCATCCAGCAGGCGGTGCGTGCCGTAAAGGACGCCGAGCCGGATCTGTGGGTGATCACCGATGTCTGTTTTTGTGAATATACCGATCACGGCCACTGCGGGCCGCTGAAAAACGGCACGGTGGATAATGATGCGACGCTGGAATTGCTGGCGAAGCAGGTGGTATCGCATGCACAGGCCGGCGCCGATATGGTGGCGCCTTCGGGCATGATGGATGGGATGGTGCGGGCCATTCGATCCGCCCTGGATGAAACCGGTTTCACCGGAGTCGGCATCCTCAGCTATGCGGTGAAATATGCTTCGGCTTTTTACGGTCCCTTTCGGGAAGCCGCAGATTCGGCTCCGCAATTCGGCGATCGGCGATCGTATCAGATGGATCCGGCCAATGCGCGTGAGGCGTTGCGCGAGGCCGAACTGGACGTCGAAGAAGGAGCGGATATGCTGATGGTAAAACCGGCACTGAGTTATCTGGATGTCATCCGGCGTGTGCGGGAAGCCACGCACTTGCCGCTGGCGGCTTACAATGTCAGCGGCGAATATGCCATGATCAAAGCAGCGGCCGCCAATGGTTGGATTGACGAACAGCGCATCGTGATGGAAGTGCTGACCAGCATCAAGCGTGCCGGGGCCGATGTCATATTGACCTATTTCGCCAAAGACGCGGCCAAACTGCTGCAGCAATAACCAGGTGAAAAGGCTCGAAAGCGAACGGCCGGTGGCGGCGCTGCCAGCGGATAAAACGTTTTTGGACGGAGAAGCAATCACAAAAAACGGAACGGAAATCCTCATGGAATCCAAACGCGGAGTACTTCTGGTCAATCTCGGATCGCCACGTTCTTACAGCGAGGCGGATTTGCGGACCTATCTTGATGAATTTTTAATGGATGAGCGGGTGCTGGACATTCCTTACTGGTTACGCAAGCTCATCGTTCGCGGCATTGTTTTGCCGATCCGGTCGAAAAAATCGGCGCATGCTTATGAACAAATCTGGTGGCCCGAGGGATCGCCGCTCCTGGTGCTGAGCGAGCGGTTGCGGCATGCCGTTGAATCCCGGATCGACATGCCGGTGGAACTGGGAATGCGCTATGGCGAGCCGTCCATCCGCCGGGGCATTGAGCGGCTGATGGAGCGAACCGACGGACAATTGCGCGAACTGCGTCTGGTTCCGCTGTATCCACACTATGCCATGGCGACCTTCGAAACCGTGGTGGTCGAGGCAAGGCGTGTATTGGCGGAGCTGGGGCTTTCGGTCCAGATGCCGGTCTTGCGCCCGTTTTATGACCATCCCGATTATATCGATGCGCTTTTTGCAACTGTCGAGCCGTTTTTGCAGCAACCTTTTGATTATCTCTTGTTTAGTTATCACGGAGTGCCGGAGCGCCATCTCCGAAAGACCGATCCAACCGGAAGCCACTGTCTCCGACAGCCGAATTGCTGTTCGCAGCCCTCGCCGGCGCACCGGTTATGCTATCGGCATCAGGTGATTCGTACCACCGAAGCCCTTGCCAGCAAAGCGGGGTTGCCGGCCGATCGGTACGGCCTGGCTTATCAATCGCGTTTCGGGCCGGATAAATGGCTGGAACCGTTCACGGATGAAGAAATTGTCCGCCTGGCGAAAGCCGGTGTGCGCCGGCTCCTGGTCGTATGTCCCGCGTTTGTGGCGGACTGCCTTGAAACTCTGGAGGAAATCGGGCTTCGCGGGAAGGAAGCCTTCTTGGAAAACGGAGGGGAGGAATTTGTACTGATTCCCTGCTTAAATGTCCATCCCCGGTGGATTGAGGTGCTGACCGACTGGGTGCAGTCGGATTCAATGTTCGAGGATGAAGAAAGCGGTGTGATCGAAACGTTTCTGAAAGTGGGAGATAGGGTATGAGTAAACGGGGAACAGCGCAATCGGCTTTGTTGTTTGAACAGGCCCGAAACGTCATGCCCGGGGGCGTCAACAGTCCGGTGCGGGCATTCGGCGCTGTCGGCGGAACCCCGCGGTTTATTCAAAAAGCCAAAGGGAGCAAAATCTACGACGCCGATGGAAATGAGTACATCGACTATGTGGGTTCCTGGGGCCCCATGATTTTGGGGCATGCCGCGCCGGAAGTGGTCAAAGCGGTTCAGGAAACGGCGGCGCATGGCACCTCATTTGGCGCCCCGACGGAACTCGAAATCCGGTTGGCGGAAAAAGTGGTGCACATGGTGCCGTCCATTGAAAAAGTGCGCTTTGTGAACTCCGGGACGGAAGCCACCATGAGCGCCGTTCGGCTGGCGCGGGCATTTACCAATCGTTCCAGGATCCTGAAATTCGCCGGTTGTTATCACGGGCACAGCGATTTTTTTCTCGCCGAAGCAGGCAGCGGCCTTGCGACGTTCGGCATTCCCAATTCGCCGGGAGTGCCGGCACCGGTGGTGAATGAAACCCTCATCGCGCCGTATAATGATTTGGATGCGGTGACCCAGCTTTTCGAGACCCATGGCGATAATATCGCCGCGGTGATCGTCGAGCCGATAGCCGGAAACATGGGAGTGGTACCGCCAAAGGATGGATTTCTTGCCGGTCTTCGTGAAATCACCCGCAAGTTTGGCAGTCTCCTCATTTTCGATGAAGTGATCACCGGCTTTCGCGTGCATCCGGGTGGAGCGCAAGGTCTTTACGGTATAACGCCTGACC
>WFVT01000287.1 GCA_015491485.1 Candidatus Zhuqueibacterota bacterium | reverse complement strand
TTTATTTCGCATTGCTTTTGCCAGACAAGCACTAAATCCGGCAATTATTTTATTAAAACGTTTTAATAATTTTGGATGATTATAACACTCCCAATCGTGAAAGTCAAGTATTTTTTTACCGGATTGCACCCGTTTCGAGTCCGGGTAAAGCTTAACGGCTTGCCTTGCTTTTAAAGCAGATTTTTTGTATCTTTGGTTTCAAAGTATCCGTCCGGGAAAGTGCAGGTTGAATTTCGAGCCGCAGACGCATGCGCTGCTATCGCCGAGGCGCCCTTCACCGCACGGATACATTTCAAGCAAGATACATGAAAACAGCAGCGTCTTTTTTTCTGCAAAGCCGCTTCTTCTTCTGCCTTCTGATTACATCGGTTTCCAGAAAAAGGCTTTTTTCATTCAACGTGATTTTCGGCTGAGACCACCCCCTGCTTGCCTTCGGGGATACGCGTTTCCAACCCGGCATGGGTTTCGTTTTCCCCGATACCGGACTTTCTAAACAGGGTAAATCCAATCGCCACCGGATCTCATCAACCGTTTGCTGTGCCCAATTCCAGAGCAACATGCGAATTCCGGTGGCAATGACGAGCCAGGACGGCTCAAACATTGAAATGTCACCGCCCGGTTGCACACTGCGAACCTCTGGTCGTCCGATTTTAACTGACCCGGGGCTGTGATGCATTACCGGGGCTTTGAGAAAAGCAGGATCACGATTTTTGAAGATTCCCATGGGCAGATCCAACAGAAAGAGGCGACCTCGGGGATTCAAAGCGGGACAAGCCGCCGGGGGCGGTATTCGATACCGGTTTGGGCGGCATGACCATTCGCCGAAAAAAAGCAGAACCGGTACGATGATTCATAGAACGGTTGAAGACCACGATTGACAACGGGTTCCGAAACGCGGAGCATGGACGAATGTGGCATTGTTTCGACATTCATGATGTGAAACCATTTTCAGGATAAAATAAGGAGTTGATTGTATGGCTGGTAAAATTCGTGAAGTAAAGGATGCATTTGGCAAGGTTCACCAATTTGCCGAGGGGCTTGAAGGCGTTATCGCCACGACCACTGAAATTTGTTTTATCGACGGACAGGCAGGCAAGCTCATGTATCGGGGGATTCCCATCGAACAGCTTGCCGAGCATTCGACCTACGAGGAAACCAGTTTCTTTCTGCTTTACGGCCATTTGCCGACTTCGCGGGAACTGGGGGATTTCATTCGGCGTCTCAAATCCCACCGGGCGGTGGCGAATGAGGTTTTCGATATTGTCCGCAACCTGCCCAAATCCGCTGCTCCCATGTCCATGTTGCGCACGGCCATTTCAAGCCTGGGGCATTTTGACCAGGATGCAGAAGACGATTCCCTTGAAAAGCATTATCAGCGGGCGGAGCATCTGATTGCGGCGTTCCCAACGGTCGCTGCAGGCATTCAGCGCATCCGGAAAGGGCTGGAGCCCATTGCACCGGATCCGGAACTCGGGCATGCCGCTAATTTTTTGTACATGCTCAATGGCGAACGGCCGACCGATTACGCCGCCCGGGTGATGGATGTGGCGCTGATTTTGCATGCCGAGCACGGATTTAACGCCAGCACCTTTACCGCGCGTGTCATCATTTCCACCTTATCCGACATGTACAGTGCCGTCACCGGCGCCATTGGCAGCTTGAAAGGGCCGCTCCATGGCGGGGCCAATGAACGGGTGATGCGCATGCTCATGGAAATCGGATCGGCTGACCGGGCGGAGGACATCATTCTGCAAAAATTGCGGAATAAGGATAAAATCATGGGCTTTGGCCACCGCGTCTATCGTGCGCTTGATCCGCGCGCAAAAATTTTAATGCAATTTTCTCAGAAGTTGGCGGAACAGGTGGGCGACACCCGGTGGTACGACATCTCCAAAAAAATCCAGGAGGTGATGGAGCGGGAAGTCGGCCACAAAGGCATCTATCCGAATGTCGATTTCTTCAGCGCCTCGCTGTATTACTATCTGGGCATCGAGGTGGAAATGTACACACCGATTTTTGCCGTGAGCCGGGTAGCCGGTTGGACCGCCCACGTGGTGGAACAGCTCAAGCACAACCGCATTTTCCGCCCGCGCTCGGTGTATCTCGGTCCCGCGCACATGGACTACGTCCCCCTCGATCAGAGAACCGAATCCTGATTCGGCTCTTTCGAACCGGATGTCACGTCTTTTCCCTGCGCCGATCTCGTGCCCGTCCACCCCAGATCGGCGCTTTTTTATACCAGAGATTCCCCCATACTGAAACCATATCATCCCCTATTGACTCCTTTTTGCGACATTCCGATATTTATGAATACTTATTACTATAACAAATAGCAACTTAAGCACTGCAGCCAGATGCCGGGGAAGCCCGCCCATGAATAAAGAAAACGCGTCCATCCATTTGAAATTGGCGGTCTTTATTGTTTTTTCCATATTCACTTGTATCGCGTCCCTTTTTCTTTTTTATCGATTTTTCCAGAAAACCGCCCACGATGTTCATTTTGTCAATGTCGCCGGCAGTCAACGCATGCTTTCCGAACGTATCCTCCATTACGCGAAGTGGGTCCATGCACTGGGGAAAGATGAGGATCGCTACCAGCTCAAAAGTGCCATCGAAGTTTTCGATAAAAAATTAACCATTTTATTAGAAGGCGGAATGATTCAGGGACAATGGCTTCCTCCCGCGCCGCCCGAAGTACAAGATAAACTTCACGAGACCACCCGCCTATGGAACGAAATCAAACCCGATCTTAAAAACCTTTCCCATACCGATGCGGCATCCCAGGTAGCGGATTCTCATATATCTTCTTTGGAAAGAAAGTTGATGCAGTTACGCAATAGCATGAATGCCGCGGTCGTGGCGTATGAAATGCGGAATATGGAGTTGCGGCACAGCACGTTTTTCTCGATCATCCTGCTCGCGCTTTCCGGAGGGCTGGCTCTGTTTTTCAGTCTGTGGGTGTTCATCACTTACATCCGAGAGCGGAATGCCACGGAACAGCGCCTGCGGAGGGCAAACCGGAAGATTCAAGAAGCGAACCGATTGAAAAGCGAGTTCCTGGCGAACATCAGCCACGAAATACGAACGCCCATGAACGGCATCATCGGCCTGACCGATTTTGTTCTGGAAACCGAACTCAAAGCAGAACAACGGGAATATTTGGAAATCGTCAAGAAATCGGCGGACTCCCTTTTGACGCTGCTCAACGATCTCCTGGATTTTTCAAAGCTCGAAGCCGGCAAGCTTTCCCTTGAATGCATCCCTTTTCATCTGCGGGACTGTATTGATGACACCATCAAAATGATGGCATTCAAGGCGCATAGCAAACATTTGGAACTGCTGCATTTTATTCATCCGGACATTCCCCGGTATGTCAAGGGCGATCCGAACCGCTTGCGACAGGTGCTGGTCAATCTCATTGGCAATGCGATCAAGTTTACCGAAAAAGGCGAGATTTTCGTCGATGTAAAATTAGCCGATCCGAAGGATCATCCAAATGCAGCCTGCAAACAGTCCGAAAAGAACGACATCTGTCTCCATTTCTCCATACGTGATACCGGCATTGGGATTCCGAAAGAAAAGCTGGCGATTATTTTTGATAAATTTCGTCAGGTGGATGGCTCGATCACCCGCCGGTACGGCGGCACCGGTTTGGGATTGGCAATTTGCCGGGCCCTGGTACAAAAGATGGGCGGCGAAATCTGGGTGGAAAGTGAATTGGGTCGAGGCAGCACATTTCATTTTACTGTCCGCTTTCAAATGGTCGATCAGGCGATAGCTGATCCTCTCTCTGAAGAATCGGACTCGGTGAACGGCTTGCGCATCCTTTTGGCGGATGATCATGAGACCCACAGGAGAATACTCACTCAGCAACTGATCCGGTGGGAGATTCATACCACACCGGCACGGGATGCAAATGAGGCATTAACCATTTTAAGACGATCGGTGGATCTGGGATCGCGATACGATCTCGTTATTGTGGATCATGATCTTGACACCATTGAAGGACGTCCTCTTGTTTGGCACATCCGTCAAATTCCGCCGTACCGAGATATTCCCATTATTATTTTAACGCCAATCACTTCTGGAACTCCGATCCTATCAGATTCAAATGCTGCCAAAACGGTGCAGGTTCGAAAACCTTATAAAACAATCGAACTTTTAAAAGCGATTTTATATGCCACAGGAACCAGGCAAACGGTTAAAATTGTGCCTTCTCCAAACAGTTCGGATAATGAGATTCACCCTTCGAAAAAACAATCAACTACATCTCCTTCACTAAACATTCTATTGGCAGAGGATAATAGCGTCAATCAACTTTTCATAAAGAAGTTACTGGAAAAAGCCGGACACCGTGTGCAGGTGGCCAGCAATGGAGAAAGCGTCTTGAAAATTCTGCAGACGAACCATCAGCATTTTGATTTAATTCTGATGGATATTCAGATGCCGGAGTTGGATGGTTTTGAAACCTGCCAAAGAATTCGGCAGGCAGATGGAATCCCCCCAAAATTCCGCGATATCCCGATCATTGCCCTGACCGCCCACGCTGAAGAGGCGTACCGAACGCGCTGTTTTTCGGCCGGAATGAACGGATTTGTGGCCAAACCGATCAGAGCGAAATATTTGGTCCAGGCAATAGATAAAGTTATGCAAGAAAGTCACCAATATGAGCTGTCCAAGCAGTAAGTTTATTGTAGTATCTTCAACTGAGGCGCACAAACACCAACTTGCAGACTTTCTTTCTACGTATTTAAAACAACCCGTTGAACTACACTTCTGCCCTGATTTTTCACAGGCAATATCGGCATTTCTGACCGAACCGCCGCCCGATGCGGCCTTTGTTTTTGCCACCTTATTGCATCAGAGTCCATGGCAAAAGCCGCTGGTATTGATGGCGGAAAGAATGCAAGTGCCCGTGGTCATTTTCCGTGACCGCGAAAGCGAAGACGGGGCGGTCAAAATTGCGGGGAACTGGATTCTGGAATGGAATCTCCGGGATACGCATCGGCATCGGCGCACCCTGGACCGCTTGTTTTCCCTTGTGCATCGGCGGCAGAACGAGCAAAAGCAGACTTTAAAGATGAAACAATACGAATATTTTTTTCAGGAAGCGCCTGAAATGCATGTAATCACGCGCTTTCAGAACGGTGATCAGATAATTGTGGATCATAACAAAACCTTTGCCCGCGCCATCGGTTATCCTTCCCAATCGCTGGCGGGGCGATCGCTTTATCAATTCCTGAGCGAATCTTCCCGGGAACGGTTCAAAACCGCAAGTCAGCGGATATTGGCGAATCACAAAAAATCTCTCTCGCGGGAAGTCGAGCTTTTGTCCAAACGGGGCCGTGTGATCAATGCGGTCACGCATGTCGTTCCGGAACACCACGCCGAAGGCCGTCCATCCGGATTACGCATCATTTTTGTGGATGTGTCTCAGCAGAAGCGGCTGGAAAAAGAACTTCGCAAACTTTCGTCAATCATCGAGCAGATGGCAGACCATGTGATGGTAACCGATTTGAATGGGACGATTCAGTATGTCAATCCGGCTTTCGAACGAATCACCGGATATGCCGCCCACGAAGTCATTGGTAAACATTCCCGCATCATTAAATCCGGAAAACATCCCCCGGAATTTTACCGGAACCTTTGGAACACTATTTTATCGGGCAAAGTGTTCAGAGATGTGCTCATTAACCGCAAAAAGAATGGCGAGCTGTTTTACGAAGAAAAAACCATCACGCCCATCAAAGACGAGAAAGGCAATCTGTTATATTTTGTTTCCACAGGAAAGGATATTACGGAGCGCGTTTTACAGCAGGAACAGATGGTACAAATGCAAAAGATGGAAGCCATTGGCCGCCTTGCCGCCGGAATCACTCACGACTTTAATCACATCCTTGCACTGATTATGGCCCAGGCTGAAGAGATTTTATACCATTTGCCTCCGGATGATAAAATGCGCGACCAAATGGGTGAAATTATTCATGCGGCTCAGTCGGGTGCCAAACTCACACGCAATTTGCTTACCTTCAGCAAGACCCAGAGTCCGGAACCGCGCAAAGTGAATTTAAAACACAGCATCGAAAAAACCCGCGAAATGCTGGACCGCCTGGTGCCGCAAAACATCCACGTCCGTTTTGAAGCCAAAAGCGATGACATTTTCGTGTATATGGATCCGGCTCAGATTGATCAATTGATCTTAAATTTTGTGCTCAACGCCCGGGATGCCCTGCCGGACGGCGGAACCATTCAGATTTCTCTGGACCGGGTAACATTCAAGCGGCCAAAGCAGGTTAAAAACACGTTGATTTCTCCGGGCCGATATGCTCGAATCCGGGTGACGGATGATGGCATCGGAATGAGCGAGGAAGTTCAAAAACAAATTTTTGATCCGTTCTTTTCCACCAAAGAGAAAGGAAAAGGAACCGGATTGGGATTATCCACCAACTATGGAATTGTGCATCAGAATAAAGGCTTTATTGTTGTCCACAGTCAACTCAATCAAGGAACCACATTCGAAGTGTATTTACCTCAGGTAACAGACATGAGCAATCAACCCAATCCCCGTCCTCCTGCCGCCGGCGATTCGGCGTCCAGCACTCCAACCATTTTACTGGTAGAAGACAGCGATATTATCCGCAACGTCGTGAAGGAAGCTTTGCGGCGGCGAGGTTATGAGGTTCTTATTGCAACCAATGCCGAAGAGGCCAGAGCATATTTTCACCAGAAAAGCTCCGACATCTCGCTATTAATCTCCGACATTCAGCTTCCGGATGCCAACGGCATTGATCTGGCGCGTCAATTCCAGCAACAAATGCCCGATTTAAAAATGGTTCTAATGTCCGGACTTGGCTTTCCAGAACTGAATGAAACCGGTTTGCAAGAAGGCCGGATTACCTTCTTGCAAAAGCCTTTCACCATGGATGAGTTCTGGCAGAAGGTCGAGTCATTGCTGGAAGCCCCCAATTAGTCGAAAATCGACATTCGGGCTGACTCGATGTCGCTTTCCGGGACGATAAGCTCCGTCGCGAGGCAGGCAAAATAATGGGCAAGATACTGCTGCTCTACGGTGGTGACACGGGAAAATTCTTTTAAAAAGATGGGCCATTCTTTTTTCAGCAGGCTGGAAACGGGTGCAAAGCGCTGAATCGCCCAAAAATTCCACAATTCGCGCCAGCAAACGTACCGGTATTTTAAAGACAGGGTGCACCCCGGGAACAGCTCCCGCCAGAAAGCTTTCAATGGCTCTACAAAAATTTCAATCGTCATTGCGTCGGGCCGAAATTCGCTGATGCGCTTTTGCTCGCCGATGCGGCGATCGTCATCTAAATGCAGAGAGATAGAAATGTTCTGTTCCGCTGCGATGAGGAACGGATCGGTCCCCAGCTCATCATGAACCTTTTGCCATAGATGATTCAACAACATCTGCCGGACCGCCTGACGCGACTGTTTTACTTTTTCGAGCACCCTCTCCATCCCTGTCTGAGTAACCGGACCAAATGTTACATCAGTTTAACAGTTTATAAAAATTCACGATTCAGGTCAAGGAATTTCTTGTCCAAATATTCCGATGAAATCTGCGATCCGTTGAGTCTCCCCGGCGGTAATGAACGGAAGCCTCACCATGATGGAACCATCAAACCGGCTTACAAAGACGATGTCTGTGCGGATGGCTGAAAGTGCATAAACGGGAATTGACAGCAAAGGAGCATTATTGTTCGACAAGGATGGCTCCCCCTGAAATGGCTGCTTCCACGGATAGAAATAAATTTACCCTGATCTCTCGGCTCAGCGAGCCCCCTTGACCGTCCATGCCCCACCGGACGGTTTGAGTGGAAAAAAGTGGCTAATGATCACCATCGCATCGGCGACGGGATCGGTGGTGCGATCATCTACTTCTTTTGCTTTGGCCGCCAGTCGGCGGGCCGCCCGGCGAACGGCTTCCGGCACCGATTCATCTTCCACCATGCGGCGGAGCGCCCGAACAGCGTCCCGGGCGTAATCATGCTGATCTGCATTCTGAAAATAATAACGGATGGCCAAACCGGCGGCTCGACGGGCGCATACCCGGGCTTTGCCTTCATTGCCGGCTTCCCACGCAGCGGCCGCCCAGTCCATTTCCTGCTGTAAGCGGCTTTCAAATGACAGCGCGTCCATATGCGGACTTAAATCAAATTCTGCGATGATGATTCTCCTTTAAGATTTGGATTTATCGTCTTCGCTGGATTCGTTTGATTCCGCTTCGGCATGGGTTTCCCCGGCCCGATCTTTTTCCGGTTCTGTATGATTCTCTGCCGGTTCGGTAACATCACCGGTTGTTTCGGCCGCATCTTGAGTTTCGCTACCGGCAAGGTCTTCCAGAAGTTCCGGTTGTTTACGGCGCGGTTTTCTACCGTATGTGACCGCCTTGCCCTCCGACGAAACCGCTGTTCCAATCGCTTCAGACATCACGGAATCGATGCTGTCGATTTCTTCTTCAATCGAGCTGTCGAGATCGGACAGGTCCGGTGCTTTTTTTGCCGGACGCCGACCGTAGATCGGTTTCGGTGCTTCCTCTTGCGATGAACTTTCCGCCGCGGGCGTAACAGGCTGTGCCGCATCCGTTGCAGCCGGCATTCCGGTGCCGCTCATATCCACCCGTGCTTCTTCAGCCTGTGATGTTTCCTGTTTATCCGACTGATGCGTCAGGCTTTCTGCGCTGTCAATCCGTGTTTCGGGTCGAACCTCTTGAGCCGGCTCAGCCGACTCCTCCCGCGTTGCCGACCTGTCTATGGACTTTTCCGCAGAAGGCTGTCGTTCGGCTTCTGCGGTTTTCTCCGCGGGGCGGCTTTGCTGGCTACGCCGCTCCCGACGTGACGATTGCCGGGAGCTGCGCTGCTGGCTGCCTTTCTCCTCACGCAGGGATCGAGCGGACACGACTTTGCGGCTGGAAGAGGAGCCGCTGGTAGAGGCCGAACTCTGCCGCTGATTGCGGGAACTGCTGCCCCGCTGCTGCTGACGCTTTGAGCGGTCAGAGCTGCTTTCCGGCACCCGACGTCCACCGCGGTGCGGCGGCGGCAACTCTTTCCAGACTGTCAAGGCTTTGGCAACGGGACGGACTCCGATCACCAGAGCAAGCGCCGAAAGCTCTCCCGGCCATGCCATGAAAAAATCGCTGTAAAAAAACAGCCCGACCACATAAAGCGCTGAAATCAACGTCAGGAGCGAATCCGTGATGACTTCTCTCCTCTGCATAACACGATTTTTTCCATACAACGGATGCATGACAATCAATTGCTGAACCGTCGAAAGCGCGTAAAGCAGCGTCGCATTCACAAAAATAGCCGTCCATCCCCAAAAATGGCTGACATCGGCGGCAACTAAGGTTCGAACCCAATAGACTAAGGTGTATAAGAAAAACAGGCGCAGAAAAAGTATCAGCCAGGTATCCCACTTCATCAAACGGGTGGTGCTCATCATGTCCGCCTGTCTCCACCAGGCATGCACCACGAGAAGTCCCAAAAATAGAAACAGCAAAATTGAGGTCAAAATCACCTGCCACTGAAACGTTTCCGGTGCAGGCAACGAAAGGATCAATATTGCGAACGATAATCCAAAAACAATATTGAAGAACTGCCTGAGATGCGGTAATTTCCGCTCTAAATTTGCATTCATACGTTTACTCCTCATTTACAACGAGTTTGCCCTGAAAACGTGCGGGACGGGCAATATGAATATGATTGTTAACCGTCTCCAGTCTGGAGGGGGCGATTTTCAGACATGAACGGCTTGATTCCCCCCCGCAATGGAGCCGCATACAGAGCATGTTTCTTTTGGTGCTATCCCCAATCATCGTCACCGTACTTCAAAAGCATCGACGAAAGCGGATCAGCCGCTACCTTTTGGATGCCCGTGAGAAAAATTCGGGCACGGCTTTGAAGGGAGAAATAGATTGTTGGCCAGCCCCTGCGTTACCGATTGACCGCATACCATCACCCCATTGCGTCCGCTTCCGTCCCGCGATGAATGTTATGTTTTCGGAGTCTCATCATCAGGAGTCATGCTTGCGCTTTTTCAAATCGTCCTGACTCCATCTTTCATCACGCCCGCACAGGCTGTCGAGAGCCGCATCACAAACACTGACGGCCCGGTGCCATTCCGGGTGAATAACGGATGAGGCATTCTCCCGTTCTTTTCCTGAATGTGCCCGCGCTATTCACCTGTTTGGAACCTTTTCTCATGCATGAGACGGAAAAGACAGATGCAAAGCATCTGATGTGCAAGGTGCTATTTCAGCGATGAAGACTGATGGCACGACTATTCGATTGTATGATTTGAAATGGTGAGGGACCGGCCTTCACGAATCACGGCCCGGAAGCAGAAATCCTGCGACCGGCAAAATTGGTTCAAGGTGAATTTCCGCCGAGGCGGGAATGTGGTAAAACCTGAATTGGGTAATGAAACAACCTACCCGCCTTCACACAGGCCGGACATCCAGTTATGCTGCATGATCGGTGGTCAGCCCATCCCGCTCTGTTCATTTGGATCGATTTTTTAGACTTAAAGGTGTGTTTTTCGATATCCCGATTGCAGCCATTCTGCCGGTCATGAAATGGGGGCCGAACGCCTCTTCAGCCGAGTGTACCGGCGTGGATGCCTTTCCCGTGAAATCAGGCACAGCGCATGGCCGTCTGCCATTCTAATTCAAAGCCACTTTTCACTCCGCCACAGGGACCAATGATTCACTTCTCCAGACACAAAATTGAGACTTTTCAAAGAGCCCGAAATCAATTTATTAAATTAATGTTTTTAGAGGCTTTAAACAACCACTTTTTTAAAATCCGCTATTTTCTTTGTCCTGTCAATAATAGCGATTACGGCATTCGCAATGGATTGTCATGGTCTTTGCGGAATACCCGGCCTATGGCTCCCTCTTTCAGATCCCAGGAGGAAATATCTTCACTGGGTTCTACATGTATGATGATTTCGCTATTCGGGAGCCGCGCCTGGATTTCCTGCTCAATGTTTTCACACAAATCGTGGGCTTCCTGAACCGTCATCTTGCCCTGCACCAGCATGTGAAATTCGATAAACCGTTTGGGCCCGGCTTTGCGGGTACGCAAATTGTGGTATCCCACCACATCCTTTTCGTGTAAATGAATGACTTCATCAATTTTGTGGATTTCTTCGGGCGGCAGCCGGTAGTCCATTAATCCTCTCACGCTGCGTTTGACCAGAGAAAAACCGGTTAGAATAATATTGCCGCCGATCGCATACGCAATCAGGGGATCCATGAGCTGCCATCCAGTGTATTTGACCACAAAAAGGCCGGCGATGACGCCAGCCGAAGTATAAACATCGGTGAGCAGATGTTTGGCGTCGGCTTCCAGCGTAATGGAATCGAACGCCTGTGCGGCTTTTAAAAGAAAGAGGGCGATGGCAAGATTGAGTAAAGCGGCAGCCGCAACGATATACACACCAAAGTCCAGGTTTTCGAGCGGCTGGGGATGCAACAACCGCTGGGTCGCGGAATATAAAATTCCAATGGCAGCAAGCACAATCAGCGCACCCTCAACACCGCTGGAAAAATATTCCGCCTTTTCATGGCCAAAACTGTGGGTGGAGTCCGGAGGCCGGGAAGCAATAGAAAGAATGATCAGAGCCAGAATGGAGGCAATCAGGTTGATGATCGATTCCGCAGCGTCCGACAGTACACCGACGGACCCGGTGACGATATAGCCACCGAATTTCAGCGCCATGGTCAGAATCGCACCGGCGATGGAAACGTAAATCAGATTGGCTTTTTTCTGAAAAAATTTAAATTGCGCGAACAAGGCTTTTATTAAACTCACCTGAAGGTTCAATACCGAATTTACGCGGAAATCTCCACATGATCATCGAAATAGGACGACAGCCTGTCAAGCCGAATTCGGCAAGTGCCGCAATTTTTGTGACGGAGCAAAAGATTTTCAAAGGGACATAACGACCCGCATCTTCGGGATTTCTCATCGATAAAAAAGAGCTGCCTGCCCTGCCGAATTCTTCCTAACTTTCCGGGATAAAATGCGCTGATTGAAAACGCTCCACTCCGGTCTGGGCAAGGTTTTCTGTCACATCCTGATGGAAACGAGTGCTTAAGATACAGCTTCAGGGCATTAAAATCAAGGATTACCCCTTTTCGCAACCCCGTCCCGGATATTGATTCGGTGATGCCGAAAGGCGCGGCATTGTTTCGTTGTTTCTGATATCCGCTGACCGGGGGCATGCAGGCAGAAAGGTGGCACTCTTGCTCGCCGGGATCGGGGAGGCGCACATCACCTTATCACACTCGCTATTCCGGTCACTGCGCCGGATGATGGAGGGCTTATTTCGAAACGGTGGGCAAGCGATCGCTTTCATAGCCCGAAGGAGCCCCGGGGATGGGTCGCATTGCCCCCTTTTTCGCATTCCTATCAATACATGCCGAATATTTTCTTGAGACGAACGATGAAAGGCAGTTTGGGGGGTTCACTGATTTCGATATCGTCGCTATCGAATCCTTCACTCAACCATTCTTGCTCATTATCGGCTTTATTGACGGCTTTATTCTCGATTTCATCCAGCCGCTTGCGATAAGCGGAGATCGCTGAGACGGGTAATTTTTTCTTGTGCAGCCATTCTCTCACCAACAGCGTCCCTTCCCGAATGGCGGCAATGACTTCCAGCCGCACCCAATCATTTTCCAGATAATCCGAAGCCACCCGGGCGAGAGGTTCGAGAATCTCCTGCAAAAATTCAAAGCCGTCTTCAAGCCAAACCGCGCTCAATTCCCGGATGCTGGTTTGGATTTCTTCAATCGCTTCCTCCAATTCAATTCCGGTTTCCGCGCGGCCGATATTGTCCTCCAGTGTATCCAAAATGTGATGCAGCCGCTCCAGCGATACCGGATCAAGCCCATCCTGCAACCATCTGAATTCGCCTTCCAGAAAAGCATCGGTGCGATCGGCTTGTACGGCAGGAGCTTCTTCTTGCGATAACCACCGGTCAACATCCTGCGCAACGGCCTCCTCATCTAATGAGGGAGTGGTGCCATTTTCAGCGGGATCGGGAATCAGCCGTTTTTCCGACTCGGACTCGTCTTCTTTGATTTCGAAGAGCTTATCGCCTTTTTTAGAGGCCGTAAGAAGTTTGCTCCGGATCGGTTCGCTCAACAATTCGTCATTTTCACCCTCTTCAGCCGGTAGCAAGTCATCGATTCGGTAATCCATCTCGTTGCGCGCCCGGTCAATCAAATCTTGCGTCGCCAATGGATCGGTTAATTCAACGACCTCCTTCAGTGCGTCAAGCGCTTTCATCAATTTGGGACGAACTTCATCGAGGGTCTCACTGCCTTTTTGCGCACAATACCGCGCTGCAATAAACATGGTTTCTGCAATGGCTTCTACGCCCTCGTAACCATGGATCATTCCCAAATCCATGATTTGCATGCAGTTATTCAGTACCGCCTTAATATTGTCATCAAAATGACCGTTTTGATCAATCGATGACAGTGCTAATTCAAGCTGCTCGATTTTTTGGTTGATTTGTTCAAGATAGAACTCATCGAGCTTGATATCGTTTTCATCTTTTTGGGGAATGGTGTATGATTGCATAAGGGTATCCTTAAGCATTGACTTCTTCTCCTGATTCAATAAATGCCTTATCTTCCTGATCCGGCTGACGGCCGGGGCATTGCGGATACGACTTTAATTCTGCAACTCGTTGCGATCGTCACCGAGCAAATTTTTTACATAATTGACGACTTCGCCGACTTTGCCCTTTTTATCAACAGGAACCTCGTCTCCAGATTCCCGGGTCGAAACCGGTTCCGTTTCAGAGGCCGAAGAAGCGGAGGCATCGGCATGAAGCAGTGTATCCGGTGAAGGTTCCTCTTCTTTTTCGCCGAGCAACTGTTTTATCCGGTCGATGATCTGGCGCGCTTCCTTCAATGCATCCTGATCTTCGTAAATCAATCCCTGAAAGACCACCACAACGTCTTTCATCATCTCGATCAGCTGCTGAGTGAGCTTTACCTCCTGCTCCAGGATGGCATTCACAAGCGCTTCTACGGCTTCTGCTAAATAAGATATATGGTTAAAGGCAAACAATTGCGCAGAATTGTTTAAGGCAGAGGCTGCATTTTTAATATCCCGCAGGGGTTGCGAGTTGTCTGCCTCTTCGCGGAGCTGATGCACCGCTTCATCCAGAATTTTCATATCCGGCTGTGTTTCTTCCTCAAAAATTTTGTTAAACACGGGCCGCTCCACTCCGCCCTCTTTCGGCGCCGATGCTTTACTCTCGAAAGGATCGGCAAGAGCCGTGTCTGAGGCAGCAAACGTGGAACGACTCTCGGCGGAAGAGCCGGGAGAAGCCTGTGTTTCGGAAACCGCATCACCCAAGGATGGTGAGGCATGGTGAACCGTTCTCTGCGGCTCGACACTGTGCCCGCCGTCGTCGCGCAAACCCGTGACAATCAACATCACCCGAATGGATTTTTCGAGCGATGGATCCATCCGCGTTCCCCAAATCACTTTTGCAGCCGGGTCCAATTTCTCAGCCACAACTTTCATGATGACCCGGGCGTCTTTCAGGCTCATGTCATTGCCACCGGCGATATGAATCAGCGCCGATTTGGCCCCGGTGATGTCCACATCCAGAAGCGGATTTTGCAAAGCCATTTCCACCGCTTCGATGGCTTTATTTTCGGAACTGCTTTCGCCGAGCCCAATCATGGCAGTACCGCCGTTTTGCATGACCGCCCGAATATCGGCGAAATCCAGGTTAACCAGCCCTTTTTCGGTCACCAATTCAGAAATGCCCTTAACCGCGTTGGCTAAAATTTCATCCGCCACTTTGAAGGCCTGATTCAGCGGCAGGTCAGGGGCGATCTCCAGCAAACGGTCGTTCTGCACGACGATGACCGTGTCTGAATGAGCGCGCAGTTTTTCCAGACCTTCACGGGCGTTTTCCCACCGCATCACGCCTTCTTCCGTGAACGGCAAGGTGACCACAGCGATGGTGAGAGCACCGAGATTGCGGGCGATCTCCGCGACCACCGGGGCGCTTCCCGTCCCGGTTCCCCCGCCGAGACCACAGGTAACAAACACCAGGTCCGAATCCTTCAAATGCTCTTCGATTTCCGCCTGACTTTCACGCGCCGATTTTTCCCCGATTTCAGGATTGGAACCCGCGCCAAGGCCGTTGGTGATTTCCCGGCCGATGAGAATTTTCTCATCGGCATCGGCGTAAAGCAAATCCTGAGCATCGGTATTCACGGCAACCGCCACCACTCCGGACACCCCGACTTCCAGCAGCCGGGTTAACGTGTTGTTGCCGGCGCCCCCGCATCCCACCACTTTGATCCGCGTACGGTGCGAACTTAGAAGGCTTTCAATTTCTTTATCTTTTTCCGATAATTTCCGAGCCGATTTGGGTTTCCGCTCCTGGGTCGCGCTATTGATTAAGGATTCCATTCCTCTCCACTCTCCTGAAATATTGGTTCCAAATTCTTGCTTAGATTCCTACCCCACGTCCGTTTTCAGATCATAAGGAAAGGACGAATTCGGTTGCGCTCAAAATCAATCGTCCAGTCCCAGTAGATCAGAATCGTCGTTCATCAAAAAGTCCAGATCGCCGATGGAGTTGGCGAGAGGCTCTTTGCTGGAGTCAGCATGCCGAACGGATGGGGAATGGCTTTTCCCACGCAACTTCAGTTGCGCCCCCCGCGGCTCTACCGGAGCATCCGGTTCTGCAATTGTCGCTGAACCCGACACGTCTTCCGGCAAACCGCCGGAGTTTTTTTGCATTTCGGTCATGCAACGCAAGATTTCTTTCTCAACTTCTTGAAAATGAGGAGCCTCTATATCCTGCTTATCGGCAGCCTCACTTAAAAAGGTTAAGCCTTTTGCCACCGTCTCGAGAATTCCAGGCTTGATGGAATATGCATGTTGCAATACCAGACTGGCAAGCTCTTCGATATAGCCGGGCAGACGCGCCAGAAAATCCAATCCCAGTTTCTGTGCCAGGCCCTTCAATGAATAGCAGGTCAACTCCAGATTTTCCCATGCCAGCCGGTCGTGGGGATTGTTTTCAAGCTGTCCGATCGCTTCAGCCGCCACCCGGAAATAGAGTTTGGCTTCGCGCCGGTATTCCTGTACCGCAGAATCGGTATGAACGTCTTCCGGAGTTTCTGTAAAATTGGCCAGTTTCTGTAAATAGGATTGCAGCGAGGATTCCGGCTCCACTGCATCTGACTGCGGTTCCGGTCGATCTGCGGTAGCGCGATGCCCCGCCACCTCCCGAATCAATTGGATCAATTCCGGATCATCCTCACCGGGCAATGGAAGGTCGCTATCCGATTCAAACGCTTCATCGTCTGAATTCCCGCCGCCGGCCTCTTTATTATCAAAATCGCTTATCGCGGATGCTGCATCGAGCTCAGGCTCTGGCAGCGTGGCCGATTCCGGTTGCAGCAGATCGGAATGTTCGGGCGACTGCGCTTGCTCCCGGGGCTCCCCAGACGATTGAACCTCTTCAAAAGGATCTGCCCAATGGGATTCGGGTTCAAATGGATTTTCCGGTTCCTCTCCTTCTTGAACGCTTGTCTGCTCCTGAGAGGATCGTTCGTGCTCCGGCGATGGTTCACCGGATGAGCGATCACCGGGAATGGCGTGTTCCGTCTGGTCCTCAGCCGGTGTCGGTTGTTGTTGTTCGGCGATCCGATCCAGATCCACAGAGGCTTCCGTTGTTTGGTCATACTCAAAAGCATACGGAGTCAATAAAGCCTGATTCAAGGCCTGAATATAGGACCGCACCCGGGCTTCCTGGCGGGGGTCATGCTGCATTTGCAATGCCGCCTTGATATGCACCGGGAAATCCTGCAACAACCGCGACAGGGCCTGAGTCAGCGGCTTTCTCTCTCGCCGCAGCCGGTCAATCAGTGTTTGACCTTTGCGCGCCATATCTTCGACTTCCTGATACCCATGAATCATGGCGGATTCCCGGATATCCAGAAAAGAACGGCGCAACGCTTTCAGCGTCTTTTGAGAAAAGCGGCCGGGAACGCACAATTCTGATGTATGGCGCACCTCATCCAATACGGTCTGGATTTCACGCTCAAACCAGTTGGCGAGACCTTCCGGCTCAGCGAGGGACATATCTGCAATGCGGTTTTTCTCTTCGACCTCAGCAGGTTGCCGGTGATCCGTTGTCGGTTTTTCGTCCCTGTCCGCAGCATCCGGGACCTTCAGTAAATCTTCAGCCAAATTTGCTGCGGGAAAAGCGTCCGGCAATTCAGAAGCCCCACCTTCAACCCCGACCTCACTGGCCGTTTCCGTCGCTTCAGGCGGATCACTATGGGCATCTCCAGCAGTTTCGGAGGGAGGTGGGTCGGGCAAGGACCAAGGAGATAATTCAAAATCGTGGGAAGCCGGTGTTTCTTCCGGCGCCGCCTCTGCTGCAGGCTTCTCTTCGGTGGTCGTTCCCGGAGCAGATTCGTCGTTGCCGTTTTGATCTTCAAACGCATCCAGAACCCACTGATCGGCAGCCTGCGGAGTCCCCTGATCCGCGGCGATCGGGGATTTTTCTTCAATGATCACCGCCTCGTCTTCCGGCGGACCATCACTGGAATCGGAAGGCGCATTCGCGGAGGGGTTTTCTTCGGCCAAACCATCCAGGGCCAGTTGGTCTTCATTCAACTCGGGCGCGTCTTCGAACCCCTCCACAACCGACTCATTTAATTCCATAATTTTCTCATCCGGGAGGGGTTCGGGCTCGACAAAAGTTTGCTCCATGCGCATCAGCCCGAGAAGCCGTTTCTTTTCCACCGGATCATGCAGCACATCGATCAGCACCTCGACAAAATCATGGGCGATGCCCTCGATGATTTGCTTCATTTCATCCGGTGAAAGTCCCGGCTGATACAGATGATGTAAACTTTCATCCAGGGTGTGGTGGAAATCCTGAAATCGGGTGAGGATTTTTAAGGCGCTGAGTTCTTTCTCCGGCTGTGGGCTGTCCACCAAACGCTGCATGATCTGCCCGATGAGCAAATAGTCGTCTTCGGAAATATCCGCTGCGATGTGGTCCACATCCTGAAGCTGGGTACTCAGGCAGAGAAAGAAGTAGCTTCGCGGATTAAAAAACCGCCGGATTAACTCATCGCGAAAGTCTTGAAAAGATTGTGATGGCGCTTTCGGCATTATTGCCCTCTTGATGTCAATCCTGGTTGCATGAAGCCGAAAAAACAGCGAAAGGGGTCCTCAGGCAAAGCCGCTTACCGGCGATCACCGGGACCCCGCTTTTGTACAAATTAGAAATTAATTGGTATATTCTTGATACAGTTTCAGGATTGCGGGCACATAACCGCGCGTTTCTTCCCACAGCACACGGTCGTCTTTGCCTTTTTGCAACCACAAAGCTGCCCGCCTTTCGCCGCCGTTATAAGCCGCCAATCCACCTTCAATGTTATACATACTGATCAGCGTGCTTAAATACCGGCTTCCCAGGCGAATGTTATAGACCGGATCGAACAATACATCCTCGGCGCTGGTCCACGGAATGCCTTCCGCTTCTGCCAGAAACATGCCGGTTGCCGGCATGATTTGCATCAGTCCCATCGCGCCGGCGCGCGATACGATTTTCGGATTCCAGGTAAATGCAGACTCATGGGTGATCGTGGCGCAAATCAAATCCACGTCCAGATTGGAATACTTGACGCTCATCTCGTAAATTTCATTGGCAATGTTGTATTTCATATCTGCCGGCATGGATTTGTTGTAGCGGTCTATCAGCGCGATCACCTTTTGGATATAATACTGCCGGACGCTGTCCACATTCAAAGCGGCTTTCAGCTCAATCAGAGCGCTTTCAATTTCACTAAGCCGCTGCGTCGCTTTGTCCAGGGTGAAAAATTTGAACGAAAAACTAACCAGAGTCAGTGACGTCATAACAATCAAGGTCACGAGAATGACCATCTTCCCAAAACGGCCACGCTCCTGTACTGCCTTCTTCATACTAAACTCCTCCATGGGGTCTTAATTCGTGACAGACTCCACCTCTGCGGTAATCTCGGTCGCACTGGGGGTACGTTTCAGGGTTTTCAGTAATTCATCCAGATCAATGGGTTTGCTGAACACCCTTTCAACCCCAATTTCCTCAGCCTTTTGTAGTAATTCCGGATTTGAATAGGCGGTAACCAGCAACACACGCGGGGATTGCCCGCGATCCTTCACCGCCTGACAGACTTCAAGTCCGTTCAGGTCGGGAAGACAGTAATCGCAGACAACCACCTGGACCTCCTCATGATCCAGCAATTCCAATCCCTGATTCCCGGTCGAAGTGCCGATCACTTCAAAGCCTTCGTATTCCAGTAACTTTTCCAATCCCAAAAGGGTGTTTTCATCATCTTCGATCAGCAGAACTCGTTTCACGGTACCGCTCCTTTGCGCTTAAGCCGCCACCGATTCGGATTTATCGGACGCCTTTTCTTCCTCTTCATTTTTATCTTCCCGATCGCCGGCACTGTTATCCTGCGCCAAAATCTCTTTAGCGAGATTGAGGTAGCTTTGAGCCCCCTTGCTGTTTTTATCGATCAGAATGGCAGGTTTTCCATAATAAGGAACCTCGGCCAGACGGATATTGCGTGGAATCATGGTTTCAAATACCAGGCCCTGCAGGGTATAGCGCACTTTATTAATCACGCGTTTGGCGAGGTTGTTGCGCATATCGACCATGGTCAGCAAAAAGCCCCGATAGCGCAAGCGCGGGTTGAGTTCATTTTTCAGGGCGCGGGTCATTTTCAGAAAACGGCCGAGCGCCTTGAGGGCGTAATATTCACATTGAATCGGAACAATCAAAGAATCGGCGGCAATGAGCGCATTATAAGTCAAATTCCCCAGGGACGGGGGACAGTCGATGATAATAAAATCGTACAGATCACGGATGCTATCCAGCGCCTCTTTCAATTTGGTTTCCACCGCCGCGCCCATGAGACTGCGTTTATCAATCTCGTCCGACCACACATTCGATGGGATGAAGTGAAACAGTTCGATCTCAGTCGGGTGAATACAATCCCTGGCCGGGGTATCTTTGGTAAAAATTTCCAGCACCCCGGCGCGGATATCATACCGGCCGTATCCGAAGCTGGTGGCAACACTCCCCTGCGGATCGACGTCCACCAACAGGGTTTTATATCCCAGCGTTGCAAAACTGGCGCCCAGGTTCACCGACGTCGTGGTCTTTCCGACGCCGCCTTTTTGACTTGCAATTGCTATGATCTCGGCCATGGATGCATGCTCCTTTTAATCAATCATTGTGGCATTGAGTAACGCCTGCCAGCGCCGGCGGATCGTGCGCTTTTTCGCTTGCTGGTTGGGAGCAATGTGATAGTATGCTTGCTGCCAATCCAGAATATTGTAGAGGGCATTTTCACCCTCCAAATTGCCACATTCGGCATGAACGATCTCGCCTTTTTGCAAATACACCGTTCCTTTATTCACCCCGTTTTTAAACGTCATCTGATTGGTGCGCCGTGTCTGGCAATTGAACGCAATGATGTCGCGAATGTGCTCATTGACCAGGATGCCTTGCATCTCCTGCGGGGTGATTTCCAG
Source organism: Candidatus Zhuqueibacterota bacterium (assembly GCA_015491485.1). Classification (GTDB taxonomy): domain Bacteria; phylum Zhuqueibacterota; class Zhuqueibacteria; order Zhuqueibacterales; family Geothermadaptataceae; genus Hydrothermovivens. The sequence goes on along the minus strand of WFVT01000287.1, from coordinate 21,504 downwards.
CGCTTCGAACACCAGCTTTCTTAAATATCGTAATTCAAACGGTTTTTCTATATAGAAAGATGAACCCAGATTTTCGATTTCCTCTTCCAACTGATCAGAACCATAAGCGGTCATGATGATCACTTTGGTGTCCGGCCAGCGATGATTGACTTCTTTGAGCAGGCCGATGCCATCCAGCCCCGGCATGCGAATATCGGACACGATCAGATCGATTTTTTCTTTTTTGAGCACCTGAACGGCGGCGTCGCCGCTGTTCACGTATTTCACGTCCAAATAAGGCTCATTCCGCTGCAAAAATCGCGAGATGCTCCAGGTCAGGTCCTCTTCGTCATCCACGATGAGCACATGTTTTCTGTTGGCTCGCATGCAATCTCCTTATGGTTTGGATCTCAGGCCTGCGCTTTCGACTCAGCAAAGCATGTGCCATTCGTGGACAACGCGGCAATTATTCAAACACCGGGAAGTATTTAAAGAGAAAGGGTAACTCATTAACAATCAAAAGAATAGGCCCCCCTTCAGATTGTAAAATTTCTGTGATAAATGGCGATTCGGAGCAACGGCAGGATAGAGTCGATTGAGAATATTTCATCCCCCTCAGACTGGACAATTTTTGACCAGTTTGCAAAAAATCTCCTTCACCGCCGGACAAAATTCCGGCATCATCCCGGAATTTTGTACAGCTTCATTTTTTCCCGCAACGTCGAACGGGAAATGCCCAGCTCACGGGCCGTACGGGATTTATTGCCGCCGCAACGCTTGAGCGTCGCCTGAATGTGCCGTTTCTCCATTTCAGCAAGAGAAATGGGCGCACCGTTGCCGGCAGGGACTTCTTCCGGCACCGATACAGTAACCACCGCGCTTTCATGGGCTCGTAACTCACCCGGCAAATGTTCGGGGCGCAGCAATGTATCCTGGCAGAGAATGGCAGCCCGCTCCATCACATTTTTCAACTCCCGTACATTGCCCGGCCACTGGTATTTCAACAGCAGCTCTTTGGCGCTATCGGAGATTCCCTGGATATTTTTATTAAACTCCCGATTGTTGCGCTCCAAAAAGATGTGCGCCAGCGGGATGATATCCTCCTTGCGCTCGCGTAAAGGCGGCAGCTTGATGACCATGACCTTGAGCCGATACAGCAAGTCCTCCCGAAATTCCCCGGCTTTGACCAGTTCTTCCAGATTCTGATTGCTGGCAGCTATGACGCGGACATCGATCTGAATATCAGAAGTGCCGCCGATGCGCCGGAACGTTTGCGTTTCCAGAATCCGAAGCAGTTTTGGTTGAAGCGACAGGCGCATGCTGGAAATCTCGTCCAGGAAAATGGACCCCAGATTGGCCATTTCAAACATGCCTTTTTTCAAATGTTTGGCATCGGTAAATGCGCCTTTTTCGTGACCAAACAGCTCCGATTCCAGCAAGTTCTCGGGGATGGCGGCACAGTTGATTTTTATCAATGGTTTGTCCGCCCGTGCACTCCAGTTGTGAATGGCATTGGCCACCAATTCTTTCCCCGTGCCGCTCTCGCCCTCAATGAGCACCGGGGTGCGCGGCGTTTCCGCCACAATTTTAATCAGCTTTTTGACCTCCTGCATGGCGGGACTTTCGCCATACATCTCATTATCGGGATACGATCCTTTCTGCATTCGCCGGTAACGGGACACTTCCCGTTTCAAGGTCTGGGTTTCCAGCGCTTTATTCACGACCAGCTTGACTTCATCCAATTCAAAAGGTTTCATTAAGTAATCATAAGCGCCCATTTTCATGGCTTCCACGGCAGGCTGGGCGTTGGTGATCGCCGTAATCATAATCACCAAAATGTCCGGATCGATCTCTTTGATTTTGGTAAGGACTTCGAGCCCGCTTGCATCAGGCAATTTCAGGTCCAACAGCACCAAATCGATAAGATCGCGCCGTAAAACTTTCTCGGCTTCCCGGGCTGAGAATGCGGTCTGCACATTATAATCCACTTTGCGAAACACATCGGCCAGCGTCTCACAAAGATCCACATTGTCCTCTACAATCAAAAGATTGGCCTTGGACATGGGCACTACTCCTCTGTTGGCAACAGTAACCGAAAGGTTGTTCCTTGTCCTTCCACGCTTTCCACCTGGATATCGCCGCGATGCTCTTCAATGATGCGATAAACGATCGACAGCCCCAGACCGGATCCCTGGGACTTGGTGGTAAAAAACGGGTCGAAAATTTTTTGTAAGTTCTCTTTCGAAATTCCCATGCCGGTATCGCTGATGCGCACATCGGCATAAAGCATGCTTCTCGTGGGTACCGGAAACCGGCGGCCGCGGCGGTCCACCCGCTGGATCGTTTCATAGGTTTGTTTCGCTTCCAGCCTCAGTTCACCGCCTTCCGGCATGGCATCGATGGCGTTGATGAACAGGTTGATCAGCACCTGCTGAATCTGATGAAAGTCCACAAAAATCAGTGGTAAATCCGGCTCGTAGTTCTCGTGAAAGGTGATGTTATTTTTTTCCATGCGCTGTTTGAGCAGCGCCGTCACTTCATGAACAATTTCATGCAGCCGGTAAAATTTCCGCACCGGCGGCCGCGGACGGGCATATGAGAAGAACGCGCGCAGCAGTTCATCCATCCGGTTAACCTGACGAATGATCCGCGCAAGGTATTCCCGCTTGGGGTCTCCTTCCTCTATCTCCTCTTCCAGGGTTTGCGCGACGGTTTTAATGCCGGCAAGCGGATTCCGGATTTCATGCGCGATTCCGGAAGCCAGGACACCCAGTGAGGCCAGGCGATCCATGCGGATCACTTCGGCTTGCATCTGCTTGATTTGCGAGATATCACGGAATGCGATGATCGTACCCACCCGGCGATTGCGATTATCGATCCGCGGCGTAACCGTGAAACCGATATGGACTTTGCGGTTGTTCTTGGTGGTCAAATCAATTTCACGGTTCATCAGGCTCTGTTCATTGCCGTTGAGAATGGGCAGCAGCTTTTCGAAGTCCTCTTTTACCAGGATTTCTTCGAGCGGTTTGCCCACCACCTGATCTTCTTTATATCCCAGAATCTCTTCCGCGCTGGAATTGAACGAGGTGATTTTCAGGTTCAAATCCAGGGTCATCAGTCCCGAACCGATGCTCTGGATGATGCTCTCATTGAAGTTCTTTAATTCCCGGATCTGCTGTTCCAACTTTTTCTGCTGGGTAACATCGCGCGCAATCGCCACAGCTCCCGATACCCGGCCTTCCTCAAAAATGGGGTTCAAATTGGTGGAAAGGTATCGTACCTTGTTTTCTTTGGTAACCACCCGCATTTCAAAAATCCGGGAACGGCCGGTCATGGTTTTTTGAAAATTTTGCCAGGCCATCTCCTGATCTTCCGGCAATACCAGGCTGCGAAAATCTTTGCCGAGCCAGCGATCGCGGATATATCCGGTCAGCGCCATCAGCCGGCGGTTGATAAATAAGAAACGCCCCTTTTCATTCAGGATAAAAATTAAATCCGTTGCGTTTTCAATCAGGTCCTGATATTTGTATTCCGTCTGCCGAATCTTCCGTTCGAGTTCTTTATTGCGCTTTTTCAGCTCATCAAGGATAAACACATTGTCTATCACATTGATCAGCTCTTTACTGCCAAACGGTTTTACCAGAAAAGCGCTTAACCCCAATTCAAACAATTCCTGACGGTTAACCTGATTTTCCATTTTCGCGGTGAGCATGATGATCGGGGTTTCGCGCACCGGCCGGTATTGGATGTTGTTGGCCAGCTCTTTCAGCACTTCGTGGCCGCTCATGATCGGCATCATCAAATCCAAAAGAACCAGATGCGGACGCTTTTCCAGCATGGTCTTCAAGCATTCGCGGCCGTTTCGCGCCGAAAGAAATTGATATCCCGAGGCGGTAATGATTTTCCGCCCGATTTCCAGCATGTCTTCGTCATCATCCACCAGCAGGATGATTTTCGTGCTGCGCTCTTTACGCAGCATGGCCAGTTCTTCGGGCGGTAATTGCTCCCGGCTATCTGTAATATACAGCGGTCGTTTTGCCACCTTTCAACCTGAACGTTAAATTTGATGGATAACCTTTAGGAATGAGGCACCACACCGATTCCGCCACATCTTCACCATCGATGCCATATAGACGAAATAAATCCCTTCGTCAGAGATGCAAGTGCTATGAGGAGAGAAGGGTTGGAGTTGTGCATATTTGAAATACGACTGCTTGCCGTCATCGTTTTGCTGAACCGTTCTGTTTGCCGGCTGCAGCCGTGTTAATGAGCGATCATGTTTACTTCGATACTGGCGTCCTTTCCGTTTTCAGGCAACGCCTCATACTTCGGTAGGGTGAAACTGAAAATGGAACCTTTGCCTTTTTCACTTTTCACGCTGATTTTGCCGCCATGCAATTCGACGATCTCCTTCACCAGGGAAAGTCCCAGGCCGGTGCCGCGAACATCACGAATCTCGTCGTGATCGGCGGCGCGATAAAATTTATCGAAAATCCGCGGCAAATCTTCTTCGGAAATGCCGTATCCGGTATCTTCCACTTCCACCAGAATATCGTCTTCGCGATCGCGCAAGCGGATTTCCACCGAGGCATTTTCCGGACTGTATTTGACGGCGTTGCTGAACAGATTCAGCACCACCTGCTCCACCATATCCCGATCGGCATAGACCAGCGGCAGGTTCGGCGAGGCTTTGACCGAAACCGCGATTTTCTTTTTCTCCGCCAGATAGAGATTGACATCCAGCACTTTATCCACGATCTCGCGCAGTTGCACCGGTGCTTTGTTAACCTGACTCTTGCCGGCTTCGATCTTCGAAATATCCAAAAACTTATTGATCAATTCACTGAGCCGGTTTGCTTCTTTGAGAATGATCGACGCATATTCTTCCGCCTGATCGCGGGTGAGGCTGCTATCCAGAAGCAGTTCACTGAATCCGGAAATAGAGGTGAGCGGGGAACGCAGTTCATGCGCCACCATTGACACCAGCTCCGTCTTCATCCGATCGATTTCTTTCTCGCGGGTAATGTCACGCAAAATACTCACCACGCCGATGAGCTCATCGTTCTCACCAAACACCTTGGCTGCACGCACCTGCAGGAAAATATCCTTCCAGTTATCCGGATTTTTCAGCTTGAGCTCCAGGGGCTCACTGGTTTTGGCGTTGCCTTCAATGGTTTGGTGCAACAGGTCCAGCAAACTCTGATTATGGATGACCTGTTCAATCGGTTTGTTGACGGCGGTTTTTTCAGATACGCCAAACCATTTTTCGGCGACGTTATTGATGACCAGCACACGCAATTCGGGATCGGTGACCACCACACCATCGACGATATTGCGAATGATGGTTTGAGTTTTGTTGCGCTCGTTAATAATCCGGTTCAAATTCATTTCATTCAGCCGGCGCAACTCGGTGGTCATATAATTGAAAATTTTTGCCAGCCGCCCAATTTCGTCGTTCGATTGCACATCGATGGTAACGGAAAAATTGCCGCGAGCAATCTCCGTGGCCAGCCGGGTAAAACGCGCAATCGGCCGGCTGATTTTTTTGGACAAATAGTAGGTGCCGAGCATGGCCAGTAAAATGGCGCATGCCAGGATCACCCAAAATGCGATGGACAGATTATCCTGGATCGACTCCCCTTGATGAGTGATCTCACTGAGAAAATAAAGCCAGGTGATCACCAGGGGAATCACCGTTACCACCAGGGTAATGAAAAATAAACGACGAAACAGGGTCCGTCTTTTGAAAAATAGAAAATCCATTCGCTCCCCTACTCAATCGTGAATGAATTCACCTGCGTTTTCCGTTTATTCCGGGCTGACGGCCTCCGGCAAGCCGCGTCGTTTATCGGAATCCGTCAGACCCGCATCCGTTTTGCGCAGGTTGTTCCCAGGATCGAATGAATGGGCAAAGTCAACACACAGCCAGATCGGTCAGCCGGCCTTCTTTTCCCCGTGGCTGCGGCTGCCATGGTTTCACCTGCGCGTACGCTTAAACATTCTCCCCCACGAAATCTTCCACGACCACCTGATTACGCCCCCGTTCTTTGGCCAGATAAAGCCGCTGGTCGGCAATGTGGACCAGATTTTCGTAATCGGTCGCGTCTTCCGGAAAAGATGCCACTCCCATACTCACAGTAACCTTCCCTTTGGGCTGGGTTTCTTCGTTCGGGAACGGGTAGGCATCAATCAAATTGCGAATTTTTTCGGCGACGATCGCCGCGGATTGTCGATTGGTTTCCAGAAGCACCAGGCAAAATTCTTCGCCGCCATACCGTGCCGCCAGATCAATTTTACGGATGTTGTCTTTGAACAGCCGGGCGATCATTTTCAGGAGTTCATCACCTGCCTGATGCCCGTGTGTATCATTATAATGTTTGAAATGGTCGATATCGATCATCACGATCGACACGTTGAGGCGGTGCCGGCGGGCGCGTTCCAATTCGCGTTTCAAAAATTCTTTGAGATAGCGGTGGTTGTACAGCCCCGTCAGGCCGTCCGTAATCGCCAATTGGCGCAGCCGTTCCTTGGCGATCTCCAGTTCAGCGATCTTCTCCGCCAGTTGATCATGCAGTGATTTGATCCGCAACAACGATTTGACGCGGGTCAGCAATTCCAATTTATTAAACGGTTTGCTTATAAAATCATCCGCGCCGGCTTCCTGCCCTTTAATTTTATCCTCGATGTCGTTCAGGGCGGTGACCATGATCACCGGAATGTATTGCGTGGCTTCGTCGGATTTGATACGCTTGCACACCTCGAAGCCGTTGAGTTTGGGCATCATCACGTCCAGAAGCACCAGGTCCGGTTTGGCTTCCCGGACAAGCGCCAGAGCCTCTTCCCCATCTCTGGCCGGGATGACCTGATATCCCACAGTTTTGAGATAGGTGGTTAAAAGTTGTACATTCGCGGGAACATCGTCAACGACTAAAATACGTCCGCTACTATTCGATCCTTGCAATGCTGTCCCTCAACGCTGTTGTATTCAGAGCCTAAACGACTTAATTTGCTGAAGTTGCAAAGAAGTTGATATCGAGCTGTTTCACGGCCCGGACCTCATCCAGCCTGGCGACGGGCGTGGAGTGGGGGGCATCTTTTAGCAAGTTGGGATTTTCCTGTGCCTCAAGCAATATTTGTGCCACGGCATCGGCAAAAGCATCCAGAGTCTCCTTGGATTCCGTCTCGGTCGGCTCAATCATCATGGCTTCGCGGACGATGAGTGGGAAATAGATTGTCGGCGCATGCACGCCATAGTCCAGCAGGCGCTTTGCAAAGTCCAGCGTGCGCAGCCCGTATTCACGCAATTTTTCGCCCGTGGCCACGAACTCGTGCATGCACTTTCCTGGATAAGGCAGGCGAAAGTGTTTTTCGATCTTCGTGCGCAGATAGTTGGCGTTGATGATGGCATTCTCACTGATCCGGCGTAAACCTTCACTGCCGTGCATGCGAATGTAACTATATGCGCGCACAAGCACACCAAAATTCCCCCAAAACGAGCTGATTTTACCGATGGAATTCGGCCGATCCCAGTTCAGGCGGTATCCGTCTTCGGTCCGCTCAATGACAGGAACCGGAAGCATATCCTGAAGGCGGCGGCTTACCGCCACCGGTCCGGCGCCCGGTCCGCCGCCGCCATGCGGCGTGCTGAAGGTTTTGTGCAAATTGATATGCACCACATCAAAGCCCATATCCCCGGGCCGGACAATCCCCAGCAGCGCGTTTAAATTCGCGCCGTCCATGTACGCCAGAGCTCCCACTTCATGTAGCGCCGTGGTGATTTCGAGGATGTTCTCCTCAAACAGCCCCAGTGTATTGGGATTGGTCAGCATCAACGCAGCGACATCTTCATTCAACCGCTCTTTGAACTTTTGCAAATCCACACAGCCGTTTTCATCGCTGGGAATTTGGATGGCTTCATACCCCGCCAGCGTCACACTGGCAGGATTGGTGCCATGCGCGGAATCGGGGATGAGCACATATTTGCGCGGATTGCCCTGAAGCTCATGGTATTTGCGGATCATCATTAGACCGGTCAGCTCTCCATGAGCGCCTGCAGCCGGCTGTAAGCTGACGTCCACCATGCCGGTAATCTCTTTGAGCAATTCCTGCAATTGATACATCAATTCCAGAGCCCCCTGCACGGTTTCCGCCGGCTGCAGCGGATGCAGTTCACGGAACCCCGGCAATCGGCTTTGATCTTCATTGATCACCGGATTGTATTTCATGGTGCAAGAACCCAGCGGATAGAACCCTTTGATGATGTGATGGTTCAACACCGACAAACCTACAAAATGCCGCAATACATCGAGTTCACTCAGCTCCGGCAAACGAGCATCCTGGCTGCGCTGATAATGTTCGGGAATCAGATCATCAATGGGTTTTTCCGGGACGTCCAGCGAAGGTAAATAGTGGGATTTTCTTCCGGGAACGCTTTTTTCAAATATCAGCTTTTCCAAAGTCTTTTCCTTAGATTTAAAACCGATCTCAATTTGTATAGAATAGAATATGTGAGGCATGTAAAAGGTGGTCGAAAATCGATCAAAAAGTTACAATAGTTGCACTTTATAATCAAGAAATTTTTAAGGCTATCCTGTTAACATTGATTAACATTTCCCGCCGCATTTCCGGCAGCCGCCATGCCGTCGATCAGGCCTGATGAGACGGTCCGGATACTTTAAAGCTCGCACGACGCCATACGGCCAAACTTCAATTGAGCGGTCACGCAGCTTCCAAAAGAGGGCGGCATTCCATGAAAGTGAGGTAAAATATATAACTGCGGTCGGCAGGAGATGCAGAGAATGGAGAGAATGCTTCAGCTAAAAAATTGATAAGCTTCCCAGCAGGTCGTCACATGGATATCAACCGTGTCCTGGGTATTGTATGCATAGCCGCCGCCCAGAGTTACGACCAGGGCGGCCTTTTGCTGGCGTGCAAATTCATAAACGCGCAGGTCGCGTTCACGCAGGCCGTTTTTGCTTAAATTCAAACTGCCCAGCTGATCCTGATGAAATGGGTCAGCACCGGCCTGATATAAAATCAGGGACGGCGAAAATTTTTTCCGGATCTTCTCGAACGCCCGATCAAGCAGTTCCAGATATTCTTCATCCTCGATGCCCGCCGGCAAATGCATGTCCAAATCGCTGGTCTCTTTCACCGGATAAAGATCCTTTTGATGCATGGAAAAAGTAAACACCCGATGCTCGCCCTGAAAAATTTTTGCCGTGCCGTTTCCCTGATGCAAATCCAAATCAACCACCAGAACCCGTCCCCGCGGCGTCTGCTGCAAGTATTTTTTTGCAGCTACAGCCAGATCGTTGATGTAGCAAAATCCTTCCGCCTTGGCTGCAAAGGCATGATGGAACCCGCCTCCGATGTGAACCGCATAGCCCTCTTTGGTCGCTAACTCAGCCGCAAGGGTGGTACCGCCGGCCGCCAATTTAAACAGCGCCACAATTTCACGGGTCAGCGGCAGCTCCGAAAACATCGTCCGTTGGGTCCAGCGCAGGTTCTCCAGATCGTCAAGATAGGCCGGGGTATGCACCAACAGCAGGTCTTCCCTGCCGGCCTCTTGCGGTTCATGAAATTCGGAATCCGGCACTCCCCGCTTTTTTAATTCCTGATAAACCAGGCGATATTTTTCAACCGGAAAAATATGTTCACCGAATTCAGCAAAATAGCGATCGGAATAAACGAATGGCATGCCAGAGCTTCTCCAGAACGTCCAACGGGTCATAACGGGCGCGCAAAATTAGGATGCATCCTTTGTTGAATGGCTCTAATATAAGCGATTTGCAGGAGAGTTTCCAAGAAAATAAAAAAAGAAGCCATCCCACGCCGACTTGAGATGGCTTCTTCGGGATTGGGGATCTTCGCCTGGTCCCCAGGGCTACGCAGGTGAAAGGACTGGCCGAATTCCCGGGGATAGAATCCCGCCAGCCGGTTAGCAGGGGAGACAGTTGAGGTAATGAGGACCGAACCATGGGCAACTGGGGATAGGTTCGATCCAAATTATCTCAGGGGATTTTCACGCAATCGCCGAATCGGCGACATGGACTTCAGGCCGTCACGCATCGGCCCAAAACGCGGAGCACCTCCCGATGCGCCGCGCTTTTTATGTGAATCAGTTGAATTTGCGAAACTGCTTTGCAGCCAGATCGTACCAGCCAAACTGGCGATCCCGACCTCTCCTTTCCTGATCGTGCTTCGCTGCAAAGCAGAGATTTTCAATGACAACCAGCAATTCGCCGATTGAAAAAGACTTCGGTAAAAAAAGCTGGATACCGGCTTCGTGCAGTTTCTTCAATTTATGATGCGGTAGCGTCACCGCAGAGATCACGATGACCGGCAGGTTACGCGCCTGAACGAACCTCGGATCCGTCCTCAGCGTTTCCACAATCTCTCGTCCGTTCAAATCCGGTAGCATATAATCCAGCACCAGACAATCAAATTCACGCGCCTGCAATGCCGCGAGAGCGTCCTCCCCACAACTGACCACTTCCACGTTCAGCTCGCGCTTTCGGGCATAAATTTGAAACAATTCCAGGTAATCCGGACTGTCATCCACCAGAAGAATCCGAAGTTTACCCTCACAGGAGAGCTTGCGCTCAACAGGTCGATCGTGCAGTGTGATGATTCCCATAGGTCGTGGTTGCCTTTCCCTGATGCATTTGCCCCAATAAATAGCAATCAGCGTACCAAAACGGCTCTCCGGATATCCTGATTCTAAAAAACCAGGTTATCCAACGTATTTTCAATAAGTTAAACAATCCTGATTCCCGGAAAAACATCCCGCCCTCACAGCCACGAAAATGCAAGCTGATACGCGAAATCGGAAGGAAAACCGCCCATCCCCGAGTCATCCCCTTAGAAATTAAGCAGTTACCACATCTGTCTAATCCATGTGACAGATGACGAGCAAAGATAACATTTTTTAGACAAAAATGGGAATGAAATTCTGTTAACAATCTGGAAGCTACGGTAATTCTGCTACGGTCTCAGTTCATTCGCTGGTTCATTTGGTCTTGAAATTACCTTTGGAAGTCTTTCTGACCGTCAGCGCAAAGTCAATTATCACCGCAGCATGGCTGCATCAGAGTATCCGTCGGATAAAGTGCAAGTTGATATTCAGGACGGGGCCGTCCAAAAACTTCCATTCCGCATCATTGCCGTGAAAGCGGGAATCCGTATTGAAGAATTGTCTCTCCTGAATGCCCGCTTCCGCGAGCATGTGGATTTTGGGGCAATTCCTCGGTTTTTCGACTACCCCGGGTCGCATAACGAGAAGGCGCCTCTCCCTTGACCGTAGGCCTCGGGTTAAATCAGAAATTCCCGGCCGCGGGCCCTTGCGCCGTCGTGAAAATTTTGGGGGCGGCCAGCCGGTAAGTATAAAAATTGGGAGCGGGGTGGAAATCATGCAGCAGTTTCGGAGCCTTTACAAGGTGCAGACGCATACGTTGGTATTCCGGATCCGCCCGTTATTGCACGGATATCATCAATTTTTTTCAACCTGTGGGAATGACCGAAAGGTTGCATTGCAAGCCGGCAAAACTGCACTATTCTTTATGGATACAGTTCCCCGTTTTTACGATTTGGAAGGCCTCTGGAGGGAAGTTGCAATCGGCACCCAAACAATTTTCAAAAAAAATACAAAAATTTGGAAATATCGTTTGCTTTTTACAATTGAATGCCGTATAATGCTACTGTTAAGCAATTGTACACGGGTTATTGCCTTTTTGATTAGGTGAAATTATTTTAAAGATCAACGAAAAATAATGAAGAATTCGCGGAGGAAGTACATTGCTACTGTCCGACGCGATTTTTTTTTACCTACTCAAAAATCAATAACCAGAGTTGTACGTAACATCATTTTTTTAGTAGAAGGATCAGTTCAAATGGAAACTGGAATTGTCAAGTGGTTCAACAGCTCAAAGGGCTACGGTTTTATCACCCGCGAACAGGGCGATGACGTCTTTGTTCATTACAATGCTATCGAAGGCGAAGGTTTCAAGACTCTTGAAGAAGGCGATCGCGTGCAGTTTGAAGTTGCACAGGGGCCCAAGGGGCTGCAGGCAACCAACGTCTCCAAAATATAAGCGACGAACTGCGAAAACCAGAACCCCGGCCATTTGGTCGGGGTTTTTTTATTTCTCCATAATTTCACCGTTTACAGACGCCACGCCAAAGCGTCAAAATCCACTCGCTGAATGGTTTCCCCCTCAGCATCCACCGCTCAGTCCACCACCGAAACGTATGCAGAACGGCTGCGTCTGTTCTGTTTTATACTCCCTTGCGATCCGGCCCCCAGATAATTTTGTGAAGCTGAATCTGCAACCGCGCCTGTATTCCCGACTGCAGAATCCACTCCGCCAGAGCCTCGTAGTCCAATTCCCCCCAGACCGGCGAAAACAGCAGCTCCGGGCCCTCAGACAGACGGTATTGGTCAATCACTTTCAGCGCCCAGTCGAAATCCGTCCGATCACGGACCACAAATTTCACCTGATCTTTGGGCTCCAGATGCTGCAGGTTCGGCCAGTAATTCTTATCCGCTTCTCCGCTGCCGGGGCACTTGACATCCATAATTTTAATCACCCGCGGATCCAGCACCGAAATATCCCGGTGCCCGCCGGTTTCCACCAGAACCGTATAGCCGTTTTGGAGCAGCAACGCGGCGAACTCCGGTAAAGCCTTTTGCAATAACGGCTCACCGCCGGTCAATTCCACCAGCTTGCAGGGCCACTGCTGAATAAAGGCCAGGATGTCTTCAAAACGCCATTTTTTGCCGCCATAGAATGCGTATTCCGTATCGCACCAGCTACAGCGCAGATCACAGCCGGTGGTCCGGATGAAAATGCAGGGGCGCCCGATGTAGCTGGATTCACCCTGTATGGAGTAAAAGATTTCAGTGAGCCGCAAGGTCCTCTCGCTGCTTTTCCGCCTGGATATTTTTTGCGATAATGTCGCCGTTTTTTCCACTGCCATCTCCCAATGGTCCAAAATATTCCCGGGGATATTTCTCCGGAACACGGCGTTCCGGCATGAATTCGAACGTGTTTTTACGTTGAAAGTTAATGCATTGGCAGGATAAATTCAAACGGAATCCCCGCCGCCGGATAAGGATAATCAGAACGGAGGGATTCCCCTACCGGGCGATGGCGAGTTTCTGGATGGTTTCCACCTGCTGATCGCCGCGACGCACCGCAATTTTGTACAGATACACGCCGTTGGCCAGCGGCTCGCCGAGCTGATCTCGCCCATCCCATTGGATCTGGTTGTATCCGACCCGCGGAGTAAACTCAATGGAATGAATCAGCCGGCCGCTTAATGTAAAAATTTTAATGATACCGTGCTCCGCCGAAGCGGTAAGATCGAAGGTAAACGCCGTCTGATCGCGAAAGGGATTGGGGAAATTGATCGCATTTCGGATTGCAATTTTATCCGACACGATGAATTCAATTCGCTTTTCGGCCATATAGCCCAGGCGATCCTGCACCACAATTTGCAGGGCATGGTTCCCTGGATCGAGTTGCGGTTGAAATTGCAAGACAGCCCGTTTCCGTGAGCCATCACGGATTGGCTGAAACGAGACCGGCCAGGGAGAGCCGGTGAACGAAAGCGGGACATTGTCCAGGGTGAGCTGAATATCACTGGTATCCTGAACGGCTATCGGGCTTTGATCGTATATTTCGCAAACAATCCGGGGACTGGCATTCACAAACGCCTCATCGGCGGCAATCCGTCCGTCGAACAGCACGCGAATTTCAGGTGCGATACTGTCTTTCAGCACCGTGAAGCGATGCAAAAGCAGATTATTCGACTCCACCGGCTCAGGAAAACGGTCGTCCGGATCGAGTGCCACTTCCACCGAGTAGGTCCCGGGCCGCTGTTCGATCCACGTCAAAGTCACGTTTTGGAGCTTACCGGGACTCAGCGAAAGCGTTTTTTCATCATGCACTCTGGCATCGATTTGCGCGTCCCGCAACACTAGGCGCAACGAATCCACGGCGTATGCGCCCAGGTTTATGACCGGTACATTGACTTCGATTGCCTCTCCAGGATACACCGAATCGGAGCTGAACGTTACATTCGGTGCGTCCACAATCAAGTCGCCTGCCGGGTCGAACGTCACCTGCCACGCAGCGAGGACGGGCGAATTCATGCCGTCATCGTCGCGGAGTTCCGCCTGAAGGCGCACATAGGGAAAATCATCCGCATCGATATGCTTCAGAGCTTCGTTGTTGCCGGCAGATGGAATCAGGGCTTGCCACGGACCATAACGCGTGCGCCCACCCCAAAGTACCACTTCCACGGAACCCGGAGCCGACCCGGGAAGCCGCACCCATTCTTTTCCACGCCGCCACCAGGCGGTGTGCCAGCGAACCGCGGGGCCGATCACCGGGGACGTCACGCTGGAACGGATTTGAAACGGCAACAAGCGAAAAACCGCCGAGGCTTCCCCACTGCCGGGGCGCTTGCGCGCTTCCGCCAGAGGCGATGTCAGGCCGCGCATCCCGATAAACGCCCAGCCGTTTTGAGCCTGTACATGCTCAAATTGCCGGCTTCCCCATTCCCGGAAAGCCAGAACCAATTCGGGCGTGACCAACTGAACCGCGTCTCCCTGAACCCCGGCCAGAAGCAGCGCCCCCTGCGGAAGTCCGCGGAGAAATGCCGCGGCTTCCGCCGCACGACCGGAATCCTCTGCGCTGAACACTTGCGGTTCGCCGAGGACCTTGCGGGCAATCGGATCATAAGCCACGATATGCAAACCGTTTCCCGAACCGTTGATACGCTCTCCCTGAACCGTGATCAGGCATCGATTTCCATCCTGGCTCCCGGCCGATTGAACCGCGAAACTTAAACTCCGGGATGAATCCGCCGGTAAAGCGATCCCATCGCCGACCGGTTGGAACGCTCCCTCCGCCAGCGCCCAATTGGGGGACTGCTGCCGGAATCCGGCACCTGCGGTCGTGGTATCGACATAAAAAGCCGCCGATTGCCAGTCTCCGTCCGGACTTGCAATCTCACGCACGCGCCAGAAATACAATCGCGGCGCCAGTGGGCGGGGAACGCGCCATTCGGTGCGCACCGTTTGCTCGGCGACGGGGTCTGAGCGCATTTTCCACTCGCTATCAAAACTCGAGGTGGTATCGATCTCAAACAGAAATTGCCGGGGAGTTGCAGACGCTACCGGTGGATTGTAGATTCGCAAAACCGGTCTCGGCTCGGAAATCACAGCCCAGGGACGCGGATCAGCCAGGCTGAAATTCAGGCGGCGAAAAAGAATCACCCGCTCCGCCCGATTATTGGTTTCATCCACTTCAACTATCTGATTTTGCGGATCCAGTACGGCAGTGAGCCTTGCCGGGGTTTGCCGAAATCGCGCATTCCAGGTGAAGCGTAAGGAATCCTGGAACCCCACCGGGGGCATTCGGAACTGCCAGGTCTGGCCCCCTCCCTGATCGGAGGCTACCTGCACGCGGACGGCCACCGAATCCAGCGGCACCAATCCGCGGTTTCGCAGCCGCACCTGAATCTGCACAACGGAATCCTGCTCTGTCGGCGCCTCGGGCCGGGTGGCGAGGTCGGTTGAACGGATCGCCAGGTCCGGCCTGGTCGGCAGCGCCAGTTTCAAACTCGGATCTCCCAATAAAGTGTACTGGTCAATCAAATTTCGATTGACCGGCAAGCTGCCCAACTGCATCCAGAGATGCAGCTTCGCCAGGGTGGTGATGACTCCCACCTCCCGGATCGAATCCTGGGCCACCGCCTGAAACAGTCCATCCAGCAAAATGCCATCCTGATACACGAAGCCCCAGCCGCTGGTGCTCCAGAATGCGACCGCTCCCCTCTCCGGGAGCCGGACGAAATCCTCGCCGAAACTATTCTGTTCAGGATTGGCAAACCGGGCCGTGTGGCAGGTCATGCTGGCAATGAAAGGCAGCTTTTGCCGGTTCTGTAATCGGGGAATGTCTTCGTTCACCATCATCAGTTCCCAGGTCCGGCTTCCGGCATGGCCGGAAAACGTAAACAGCATACAACCGGAATCGATCGCCTGCAGAATTTCGGGAAGCCGTTCACCGCGGATTCGGCCTTCTGTGGTTTTATAAATCCGCTGCACCCGGCCGGCAACCGGCGGCGGCTCTACAAAATGTTCAATGAGGCGTTCGCTCTGGCGATAGAACAATCCCTGTTCATAGGCATTGATCCCACCGTTGAGGAAAACAAACTGTTTGCTCCAATCCGGCAACGGCTGAGTTTCATATTGAATAATCTTATCCACCATGGCATCGGCTTCCACCAGGGTTTCCACCGGCAACCGGCCGATAAACATGTCTGGCAAAAAATCATCCGGGCCATCGACGCAGACCAACCGGCTGTCGCTCACTGGATTGCCATACACCGGAATAAAATTGCGCTTGCGGCTGAACGGCGAAAACCGGCGCGGATCCCAGGTGCCATCCCCGACCAGCAGCACATAACGCGGTTCAGGCTTTTGCCATTGCCGGTAAGCATACTCAAAAAACCGCCTCAATGCGTTTACCGATACGATGCCGCTGTTGAATTCGTCGTAAATATCCTCCACATCGACCACGGCAACGCGCAGACCGGAATGCCGCCGTTTAAACTCGGCCAGCCGGTCGGCTGCCGGCAGAAAATCCGCATGCGAGACGATGATCATGTCGGCCTGCCGTTCCGGTGATCGCCACTGGCTGGGGCTGTCCAGCCGCAGTGAATCCGGCCTCAGCAAGCCCTCCTGCGTCAGGATCAAATATCGGCGTGGCGCACTGAGCGTATCCGAAAACAAAAGGTGCCGCACTTCCTGAGCGTCCTGCCACACCGAATCAGGCTGCAGATACCGGCCGAGCGTGAGGTCGAAAATCCAGAACGGCGCTCCCGGCATGCCGCGGACATGAAACCGTTGCCGGCCGCCATCGGGCAAAGGCTGTGCTTCCATGGTCAGTACCGAATCCGTCCACCGCAAACGCCGCCACCCCCCGATTTCAAACCAGTCCACGTAAATTTGATCAATCGGCGCCCCGGTATCCCCCACGTTTTGAATCTGAATCCGGTTTTGACCGTCGCGGAGCCGATCCGCCGGAACCGCTGCTTCGATCAAAACGTCGGCATTGTCGGAGAATAAGGTATCGGTCACCGAAACATCATTCAGGCGAATCCGAACATGGTGATTGGGTTTGATCGAGGTCCGGGTAATGCCACGCACCCGGACTCTCAGGCTACCCGGCGGCGCGCCGGTGGCCGGTGCCGGCCAGTTCACGGTTGTCTCCAGCTCCTCCCCACCCATCAACCGCTTCCAGATC
Organism: Candidatus Zhuqueibacterota bacterium; assembly: GCA_015491485.1. Taxonomy (GTDB): domain Bacteria; phylum Zhuqueibacterota; class Zhuqueibacteria; order Zhuqueibacterales; family Geothermadaptataceae; genus Hydrothermovivens. The sequence continues at coordinate 4,210 of WFVT01000287.1, read as the reverse complement.
CAGCCTTCGCCCGGAATGCGATCCGTCGTGAAAATATCCGCCTCATCATCCCCGTTGTAATAGCTCCGATTCTGCTCAAAATGGCGCCATTGCCAGACGGAATCCACCGTGACCGCCGGGGCGTTCGGCGCGGCAGGCACCGCCCGGAAGCCGGTGGCAGTAGATTCTTTCAAACTCAGCCAATAGACATTGGCGGCCGTCTCTTCATTGTACCAGGTGCTGTCACCGCGCGGACGCTCACCCCAAAACCAGACGGCTTCTCCGGGCTCCCACAGGCCGTCCCCATCCTCCTCCCAGAAAACCGGGATTGCGACCCCGCGGTGGCTGATGTGCACCCGCGACACCGGCACATCAGTTACAGACAGGCCGGCATCGAGAACGGCCTGCAGGGTAACACGAACCATCCCGTCCCGGTGAACGAAAATCTTTACCGCCGGCGCTTTTTCAACCTGCCGCCTCACGGCAGCCGGCCGCTTCCGGTCTGATTTTTTCCGCCAGTACGTGGCCATCTCCGCATTGATCGCTTTTTCGATAAAAGACCGTTCTTCCGGCAATAAAGGCGCGGGCGATTCCATCGGCGCATTTTCAAACGATAATTGCACCGTTGCCGAAGAAATCGCCTGCCAGCCATTCCCCGGTTCACGGCCGACGGCCTGCAATTCGACGCGTGCAAGCCGGAATCCCCGCCAGAGGCCGATTTCTTTCCATTGTACGAATTCCCGGTTCAAATGGCTAACCAGGGACGAATCCGGAGACGCAACCGGCGATACACCGCTGTAGGAGGCTCGCATTTTCACCGCACCATCCGGAGGCAGCACAACCAGAAAAGAGCGCCTCAACCCATTTGCCGAGCGGAAGCCGGAATCCGTGGCCGATTTCGCCGTTTTCAGCAACGCAGCGGTGTTGGCATGATCAAATGCCACCTCAAACGTCAACCGATGTGAAGATGATTCAAGCACGCGTGCACCGACAGGCGATTGCGCTGTCAGCGGCGGAACCGGCAGAGCGGTCAGCAGGAGGACGAGCCCTATCGTGCCTGTCGTGAGCTTCCGGCCGAGTAACAAGCGATATCCTTTCAGTAATTGCTTGTGGTTCATGGCTACAGCACCGATTTCAGCTCTCGCGATTTTTTGCGGCAGCCATTCGAATCATGTGTCCTATTTATCGACTTGAATCAAAGCGGAATCAAGACGGCAGCTTATACGGCAGGCAGGCATCAAAATGGCGGGCTAACTGCCGGGTCAGGTGGTCGTAGCCAAATTCACGCACATCTTTTTGCCAGGATTGCAGAGTGCCGTTTTTGAATTCGACAAACCAGTACGTCAAGGCAGCGGCGATGCCGCCGATCTCTTCCGGATCGAATTCACGGCCCAGTTTTTCGCGGCGGATGAACCGGCGCAGACTGCAATCCGGCCCAATGGCAAGATAAGGGCGGTTTTCCGGCAACAGCCGGAAAAAGCTGGCATGCACCTGAAAATCGGCGGTGGGTTGTTCCGGCAGGAACGTCAAAATCACTTCCGGCCGGGGAGGTTTTTCAGAAGCACCATTTTCCTGATCTTTAAGCCAGATGAATTGTTTTTCACCCGCCACCCGGGCCAAAAATCCCTTGATTTCATCGTGAATGGGCCCCCGCCAGAGCAGAAGAAAATCGCGCATCCAGGCTGGATGCTTTTTGAAGATCGATTCGAGCGCCAGCAAAAAGCCCCGCAATGCCCGCAAATGTAACACCGGCTGTGAGAAAAGAATCCGGAAGGTTGATGCCCGGCCGTTTTCTGAAGACGTCCGCTGATCGAAAAACGGATCAAAACCCTCGGGAAGATAGCGGATTTTTGCCCGCGGCATTTGCGGCAGCCGGTCCAGCCAGATATCCCGGCGATCTTCACTGCTAATCACCGCCATTGCCGCATTTCGTGTCAGCATTCCTTCCACACTCTGCAGCAGATTACGCCGCCAGATAGACGGCTGCCCGTCGGCAGGGACGGTTAACCGGCTGAGATCCGGAATCCACGGAAGGCCGAACTTACCGGCGAGATGGCCGGCGAGCCAGTGCGTCTCCAATGCGTGACCAAAAGAGAAAATTAAATCGAAATCGCCTGTTTGAGCGAGTCGGCTGGCATCCCAGTAGATGCCCGGGAACCGCCAGATCCACTGCAACGGCGGCAGCGCCGCAGCGTTCGCCGTTCCGTTCCGCTGCGGTTCCCCGAGACCGGCATTCGGACGGTCCTGCAATCGCCGTGCGGCAGCCTTCCCCGCCCTGGCGAACCGCCTGTGCGACAGACACACAGGTTCCCATCCCGCATCCGGCAAAAATCGGATAAACTGACTCAGACGGAAATCCTGCGGCCGGCCGGGAGATGCATGGGTGATTTCATCTATAATCAATACCCTGGGCATGCTGACATCCTTGTGTATGGCAAAATGGGTTTCCTGTCCATTCCGGAGCTGTTACGCTCGCGCACCCGATCGGTTGGGCTCAAAACGGTGATGTCCGGTTGAATCTGCCCCATTTTACTTTCATTTTATACCCGCAATGTCCGAGGAATCGGAAAATTTTTCCGGCAAAGCCCGGCCTAACCGACAGCCCGGATGAGCTTCTCCGCAACATAGTCCACCATCTCATCGGTCATTTCAGGAAAAATGGGCAAACTGAGCACGTTTTTGGCGGCTTCTTCGGCCACGGGGAAGTCTCCCGGCTGATAGCCCAGATACCGGTAAGCCGGCTGCAAATGCAGGGGGATGGGATAATGAATTCCGGTTTGAATACCCGCATCGGCCAGGTGCCGGCGCACACGCTCGCGTTGCGGCACCTGTACCACGTACAAGTGATAAACGCCTTCGAAGCCGTCGGGCTCGGCAACGGGTCTGATGGCTTCATGTCCTTCAAAGTGCGCGTGGTATCGCGCAGCAATATCTCTCCGGCGTCGGTTCCATTCGGATAAATGCCGCAGCTTGACCGTTAATACTGCGGCCTGCAGCGTGTCCAGCCGGTGGTTATATCCTTCTTCGATATGCTCATATTTGCTGATGCGTCCGGCATCGCGCAGAATGCGCACTTTTTCCGCCAGAGCTTCATCGTTGGTCACCACAGCGCCGGCGTCGCCAAAGGCGCCGAGATTTTTGCCCGGATAAAAGCTGAAGCAAGCCATCCGCCCGAACCCGCCGACGGTTTTTTGACGGTAACGCGCTCCGTGCGCCTGGGCAGCGTCTTCCAGGATCAGCAGGTCATGCTCACGGGCCGTCTGCAAAATGGACTGCATGTCGGCCGGTTGCCCGTACAAATGCACCGGCACAATGGCCCGCGTGTTCGGGGTGATCGCCTTCTCGATGTTTTGCACGTCGATATTGAGAGTGAGCGGATTTACGTCCACAAAGCGAATCCGGGCGCCGGTGCGAGAAATGGGGGCCGTGGTGCCGATAAACGTGTTGGGTACGGTAATCACTTCATCCCCGGGGCCGATTCCCATGGCGCGCAGGGCCAGATAGATCGCATCTGTTCCGTTGGAGACCCCCACGGCATATTTTACACCACAAAACTCAGCAAATGCTTTTTCAAATTGCTGCACAGCTTCGCCGCCCACGAAATCACATCGTTTCAAAACGGGCTCCATGGCCTCCTGTAATTCAGCGCGTAAATTTTCAGTCTGTTGCGGCAAATCCAAAAACGGGACCTGCATGTTCATCTCCTTCACAAGTGTCGGGGAAAAGCTGCTCTTTCTTTCACCATGGAAAGAATTTAGCATTTTCCCTCAAAATCACAATTGAAAATTTAGGCGGATCACGGGGCCGTCAAAAACATCCATTCAGCGTCATTCCCACGAAAGCGGGAATCCATAACGGGCTGTTTATCCTGAATGTCCGCTTCCGCGGATATGATGATTTTGGGGCAATGTTTCTATTGTTGACCAGCCCTAAGCGGGGAGACCACTCAGACCATACCGAAGAAGCGCGGGGCGGATGGGTAGAAAACAAAACCGGGAACACGCTCAAATCCCGGGTGCAGTGGACGTCTCTGCCGAAAACGGTGGGGCATCTCCGGGGACACGGATGGAACCGCCCCCAAACTCCTTGTCAAGCTGCGCAAACGTTCCATCCGTGTACCATTCCCCCGCCGGATACAGAAAATCCTTTTCCTTTTTCACGAAAAGGCGCGAAAAGCGGAAAGAATTGCACCGGCTTTCCATAAAGCACTTTCCGAGGAACGGTTCAGCAT